>JAGRDI010000065.1:0-18348 GCA_020432765.1 Anaerolineales bacterium
GGGCGATTCTTTTTGGGGGCTACTTCCTGATGACATTGGGATCGATGCTGATTTAGTGGTTTCAATCGCAATGGGCGATTCTTTTTGGGGGCTACGCGATACAGCGAAAAGGCGCGGTATCGCACTGTTTTGTTTCAATCGCAATGGGCGATTCTTTTTGGGGGCTACCCCTCTCGATTTTTGAGCCAATGTACCCCATTATAGCATGGTTTTTGTTAGAAAATGAGGTTTCAAACTGCATTGTTAGGCAAATTTTACCAAAAACTGCATCAGTTTGCCCCATAATGAGATTGGCTGCGAGCGGGAACATAGGAAATGACATTTTAATGTTGAGTAAAATTTGGCGACCCATATATTCTATTGTTAAGGAGCTTGTCCTTGCATATAGGGTATAGGGACTGCGAGCACTAAAGGGAGTTTGGGAGGGTGCGTTATTGCTCGCATTACATTGTTAGCTGCAGATATCCTATAGTAAGTATATTGTATCTTCTTTTGGTGGAAGACTGCCAATTGTTTCTGTTTTTGATTGACAATTGGCACAAATTTGGTAGATGCGCAGATTGTCATCGGCGGTGTTCAGTATGTTGTCTAGACGATGCCGCAGCATGATGTATTCTTTTTCATCAAGAAAACATTCAAAAAGGCTAAATTGGGTCCATTTGCCAAAACCGGATAATGTTTTGTGGATTTTAGTGCGGCGTTTATTATTGGATATGTCATATGCGATCAGGTAAAGGGTGGTCATGATAAAACTGAGGGAGCGTTGTTTATCGAATGAGCATCGGTGGATAGGTTGGGATTTCTCCGAGCAAATATTTAGCAAGGAGGCGAACTTGTAGTTCTAGACTGCGCCGATAGGTGGTTTTATAGTCAAAAGTAGGATGTGTAATCGCCTCATCAAAGCGAGCTTCGAGCTTAGTAAGAAAGATGCGACGGCCGTTTTTTGTCAATCTATAGGTGCCAAACTCTTTGATGAATTGGTGTGGTTTGATGATTTTGTTGTTGAAGATGCTGATGACAACTGAGTCAACGATCAGGGGGCGAAATTCTTCCATGAGATCCAATGCTAAAGCAGGTTTACCAAAACGGCTGCGGTGTAGATAGCCAATATAGGGGTCCAGACCGACCGTATAAATGGCGGAGGTCATTTGGTTTAACAGGATGGTATAGCCATAACTTAGGAGTGCATTGACTGGGTCGCGTGGGGGGCGGCGGGTACGGCCGTTAAACATTTTGGGATCATTTAGCAAAGATTTGAAGCAGTTAAAATAGTGGGCAGTGCCGCTGCCTTCAAGCCCTTGTAGACGGCCGTAGGCACTTTTTGTTTGGGGGTTGGAAGGGTCGGGGGTGTCAGCATCTGCCGGGGTCGTTTTGACAGCTTGGATGTTTTGTTTGATGGCCGCCACGGCAGCCGTTATTTTAGGTAGTTTGTGCTTGCGATTAAAGCGCATGAGCATGGTGCGCATGTTATGCAGTTTTCCGGTGACAAAGGCTTGATTTAGGCTGTGGGCTTGTGCTGGATTATGATGGGTTTGTACTTGTGCCAGGCGTAACTGTCCATTTTTCGTGTAGGCGGGAGATAAATGTCCTTGGAAACGGCCGTATTGGTTCAAAAATGTTACTTCAGCCCGACGCTCCATGAGGGCGGCAATCGCTGGGCTGGTAAGCGTGCTGTTGCCTTGCACGACAACCCGGTCGATTTTGATCAAAGGCACACGTACTTTTTTCTTCGGCCGGTTTTCTGTTTTATTTTCAGGAATTTGAACCAGGAGGGTATCGCCTTCTTTTTTGACGAGGGATTGTTGTTCGGTCAGGTAAAGGGTTGCCATTTGGAGTTCCATATCTAGTGTTGATTTGTGATTTACGATCTGCGATTTTTGATTTGTGAGTTTGGAGCAGGGGAATGCCACAGTATTTTGTGTATGTTGTGTTGAAAATTTGGATCGGTGTCTATGCCGGTAAAGTAGATGTCGAAACGGCCGTTGATCTGCCAACCATCTTGTTCCATTTTGTTTAAGGTTATTGTAACAGCTTCGCTGTGCAAGGCCTGGGTTTGAATGCTGCTAACAGGATAGGGGAATTCTTGTGGGCTGCTGTTAGTCTGCCATGGTTCTTGCATTGTCGATGTCAGAGGGCTTCTGTGGGCAGTGGTGCGGTCATCATCGCCGGTGGCATCGAAATGTTCCCAGGCTATGGGCATTAACTTGCTCTCTCCTTCGCGTATGAGATGCAAACATGTTAACCAACCTTGATGGCAGCCAGGTAGATCAAACAGGCAGGGTTGTGCACCACGCCAATGATAAAGGGGAACGGCCGTTATTGAGACTGCTTCTTGTGCAAAGTCAGTGAATTTAGACATTTAAGTCTCCAAGGTTTTGATATTGTTTGTTGATACGTTCGGTTTCTTCAGGCAAACATATTGGTTGAATGGAGCAATGTTTACATTTGCGGCGTTCTTGTATTGGCGCGGGTAATCTGTTATCCGATATCAGATTTTTTGCCAATTGTATGCTTCGTAATGTGTTTTGCCGCAGTTGGTTATCAAATTGGATGGTTATGCGTTGTCTTGATCGCCAATAAAAAATTTCCCCGTGGTCAATTGGTTGTCCTGTCATTTCTTCTAAACAGAGTGCTTGCGCACAGAGTTGAATGTTATCGTTGTCCCATTTGCCTTTTTTGCCATGTTTGTATTCAACTGGAATCGTTATTGGCGAATCGCTGAAGTTGGAACGCTCAGTTTCGACAAAATCGGCAAAACCGGCTATTTGCAACTTGTCTGACCAGACCCAGATACGACGGTGAATGGAACGGGCCGTTGGCGACCCAGGGTCGCTGTCAGTCTCTTTGCCTGGTTGGTCGGCACGGGTTTGGTGTTGGAGGGTACCTTCAAGCATTGGTGCATTTATCTCGATTTCACCCTGCACATACATATACCAGAAACGGCGTGGACAATAGATGAGTTGATTGAGATAGGATAGTGGTAAATAGTTTGTGTTCATTTTGGATTGTGCTGTACGGCTCTCGGAACAAATTATTTCTGTATTCCGTCAGTGACCTGCTAACAGCGATTAACCTGGCCCATGCCTTGCGCTGTTTTAGAACCAACACCCGTGTAAAAGGCAAGGTCGGCCAGACGGTTGAGGTGCTGGATCATCTCTGTAGCGTCTTTGCCCAGGATTTCATAAGTTACGTGACCCGTGAAGCCGACTTGTTTGCTTTTGCGGTATTGGTACATATGGGTTTCTATTTTGTGACGAGCGACGACGACGTTTTCGGCACAGAAGTGGCGGATGGTATCGCGGGTATCGTAGCCGGTAAGTTTGTCCCAGTAGTCGGCGAGTTGACCGAAAACCAGCGGCGGATCGGGTAAGATGTGCATGTGACGGAAGGGGGCGTTGCGCATGCTGAAAGCGGTGGGTGTGCGGAAATTAAGTTTGATAGTCTTGTGGTCGTTTAGTGGGGTAGTCGATTGCCATTTTGTGTAGAGGTTTTGCAGATGGTTGTAACCGGCGAGGGGGTGGCTGCCGGGGGTGTTGAGGATTTCGCTGATGTGGAAGGTGTGGTTTTCCAGGCGGATGGTGGGATGGTTAGTGCCTTGCAGGAAGTAGCTGATGAAGGTTTGGAAGAGAAGGGGATGGAGCAGGGTGACACGCAGCCAGCCTTCTTGACCCGCTTTGATTTGAATTTGGCCTTTGTACGGTTTTCCGAAACCTGTTAGTGGTGAGATGGTGAAGGGTTTGCGCCCTTGGATGTCATGGATGGCTTGGGAAATCTGTGGATCAACTTGCTGGAGAATGTTGAGGAAGGCGGCGTGGGCAAGATGACCTTGTGTGGCGCGGAGACGGCCGTTGTTCTCTGAGATGAGACGGATGATGAGGGCGTAGAGGTCGGGGGAGTGGGTGGTCATGGGATGTTCCTTAGATGATGATTGCTTCGCACAGTTGATGCTGTTTTTGATAGAAGTAGCCGCGTAATTCAGCATGCGCAAAAAACGCATCTTTGCCAAAAAAGATACGATAATTTTCTTCAAATGTATTGTCAGGAAAATTAACGGTAAGAGGTTTTGACCAAACGGCCGTGCCACGCAAACGAGAAGTAGCCACGCCCATGTCATCGGGGGAAATGATCATGACTGACAAACAAGTTTCGGCCAGTGCGTTCACGATTTCTTTGACTAACAAACCTTGCACGGGGTTACCTTGTTGTTTGGCTTGGACCTTGAGTCCTGTTAGTCCAATCAGGCGACCACACCATTTTTTATCAAATTCATCCTGCTCTGCTTCACTTCGCAAGCGGTAGGCCAGGGATATTTTTTCTGCACGCCATCCTTTGATTTGAAAGTAGAAATCACCTTCTAGATTGGTGTCGCCAAATTGACTGATGAATTGGGTGCGGCTAGATGGTGGGGTAAGTTGATAATGGCGTAACAAGTGAAAGAGGTCGTACTGGTTGATGGTTTCGCTGGAAAGTTGATGGTGGGGATCGTGGATAACGGCCGTTGGTCCCTGAAAGGAGTCACGAAAGTTAAAGAGTGCTTTAGTAATAGTGAATTGGCTGGTGACAAAAGCATGTAAGGCTTGCTGTTGCTCTTCATCTTCAAGAATTTCAGGCAGTTGAGGTTTGATGTAGTCGAGTGAGTATTCGGTGTTAGAAAGCCATTTGAGCCAATCGCGGACATGAACGGCCGTTTCTTTATTACATGTAATCCGTTTCTTCGATTCGACCAGCCAACGCTGCCGTGATTGGTATTTAAAATAATACTGTTTCAAGTTCTGATACGTTTGTTGACTGTGTGGCGCAAATAAATCACGGACACGCAGAAATAGATTTTCTAATTGTTCATGGTAATCAGATGGTACAGTCGCGCCTAGCTTAAAAATGGGATAGAAACATTCGGTAATGGCATGGGAGTTAATATATTGTGTCAGGCGATGCTTTTCTGGCAAGGTGTCGCAGTCATTGATTGCCTGATTAAATTCAGCGCGAGTCATCGTGTACCCATCTAATTCTTTCAAACTTTCAATCGCTGCGTCAGGCAAAATAGCAATGGCTCGGCTGGGTTGGTCGGTTTGGTTTTTGCCCAGCACACGCCCTGCCCGACCAATTCGCTGCAATAACCCGTCCCCAAAACGTGCATCACACACTAAAAAGTCGATATTTTGTCTTGTCTTGTTGTCTTTCGCGAAGTTATAGCCAATGTCTACGGTAGGGCTGGCAAGAATAAGCGGTGCTTTGGTTGCAGTTTGACGGGATTGTGCTGATTCTGGTCCCGTGATTCGTCGCATCTGCTGTTCGCTGATAAGGGGCAGCAATGCTTCTCGAACCGCGTTGATACGCCATAAACTGCTGCTAATCATCGCCCCATCCTGTCCCGCGTCAAGCCAGGAGACAAGTTGTGTGTCATTTCCCTGTGCCCACTCGTTGATTTCTCCAGGCATTAAGGTGAGCGTAAGCGGGGCTAAGGAAGGCATTGTGGGCAGATATTGACTCTCTGATGGCTCGTCATTAGGTGATACCATCAACCAGCGCTCACCAAAGATGTTGTCTAAATAACGGCGTACATGGCTGGTTGGCGTGGCAGAGAGTAGGCAAACTTTTCGCTGATGATAGGGATCGTCGAAGTAGCCAAATTGGTCATACATTGCCAACACAAAAAGAAAATTAGCGAGTTGTTTGCTGTCGTAGTAATGGAATTCGTCAATAACGATGTAATCGAAGCGGAGCATGAAGTCTTCAAAGAGGTTGCGTTGATCGTTCTGCCCATACTGGTCGAAGATGGCATAGTAGTAGATGTCGGGATTGGTGACGAGAATAAGCGGCCGACGATGGGTGTCATCTTCGTATTTGAGATAGTTGCGAATGAGATGATGCAAGGTGCGGCCGGGGCGGTTAGATTGTTCGATTTCACGCACGGTGTGGGCGGTGACAGGTTGTACCTTGAAGTCGAGGTTATATGTATTTACAAATTGCTCAATATCTTCGCTGTGCTGCTGGATGAGGGCATTAGTTGGCGCGATGAAGAGAACGTTTTTATTTTCATCACGCAAGTCATGCAAGTGAAGCAGGCTGGCAATGGTTTTACCCGTGCCTGTATTGTAAGCATTAACGACCAGATCATATTGCTGCAATGCTTCGTATGTACGCATTTGATGGTAGAGAGGTCGGCGCTTGAGATTGAGCGGATTGGCTGCGGCTATTTTTTCGGCGTGGGGCAGCAGGTTTATGGTGATCATGATTCTTCCTGGATTCCGTCGATACCGAAACGCATACCTGTTGGCAGATAACGGCCGTTTTCTATCTTATAAAACTCACCAGACAAGACCACATTCTGTATCAATGGTGTCGGTGGCACTGTGATGAGATCAAAGATGCCAAGGCGGTAGGTAGAAGGCAAATCGGCTGGATTGAGAAGCAAATTGAGTCGTTGTTCTTGTTGTGTCACAATATTGATAGGCTGCTCAGTGATGGTGACGCGAGCTTTGCTCATAAATTTACCCAGGCGAATATAACGCGGCAGGGTAAGGGGAGAGCGGCTGATGATGTGACACACGGCCGTATTGCCAATTGCCAACATACGAATACGGCCGTGTTGGGGACGATTTTCCAAGCCAATCTTGCGCTTTGATCCGGGGCGATGTTCATACCAAACGGGACCAGACTTTTCCATCCAACTGCCATCTGACTTTGTCACAATAGCGTTGTTGGCAAAGGCAAACCAATACGCATCTGGTTGGGCATTGAATTGACCAAAGGTGAAGCGTGGCGGCTCCAGTAACGTGCCTGGCGTGACATAGATACCTTGCTCGTTTAAGTCTGCTAGATGTTGGGCATAGTGAATCTCGCCTGCATTAAAGTATGGCGCTTTCACTAAACCAAAGGCGTAGGCTAAGGCGTAATTTCCCAGGAGCGGTTCTGTGTAGTACGTATTGCTAATCTCCCGGCTGCTAAAGAATGTGGCTTCGTGCAGGGTGATATTGCATTGATAAATGTGGGTCATCAGACACCTCGTTTAGTTTCCCGGATAGGCTGACGTGGCTGTTTTGAGTAAATTGGTAACGGCCGTTTCATCTCCATACAAGCTCTTCATTTCAGCCAATAGTGCTTCGACATCAGCTTGGGGTAAAAGTGTCACCGAACCCACAACATCTTCACTTAGTGCAGTAAGTGTTTGTGCTGCCACTTGTTGAACAGTTTCCAGATGCAAAGGGAAATCCGGCTCGTCAGCCTCACCGCGTAAGATGTCATAAGCGGCCTGTGTCCATTCCAGATTACTGACCAGTTCACAGTCACTTAAAGCAATGCCCACAATTTGGTTTTGCACCTTACCAATACGGGAAGAGATTGCGCCGTAGCGGGTGGAGCGCAAAATATTGCCTAAAATGTATTGGAATTCAGCGGCCGTTACATCTTTGATGGTTTCAATATCCAGGAAAATGGCTTCTGGTTTCACATACTCATCTGTGCCAATGCTGGTTGATGGTTCACCTGATTCTGGATCGCGCATTGTACCGGTGTCGAAGAGGGCATTGAACTGTTTGGTGCCGATAATGGTATGGGCTGGATGCAAGCTAAAGGCATCGTCGGTAATGACGCGAGATTTTTGTGCGCCACCACCACCCGCCGCATAGCCGTAAATCATGCAGTCCATACATTTGCCACAGGGATTGTTGCGGTTGAGAGCGCATGGGCTGGGCGGATTGGCTTTTTGTTTGGGATCAGTGAATAGTAGCTCGTTTTTGCGGAGGAGTTCGCGGCCTGTTCGACGTTCAACGGCCGTTTGCTTGCGCTTGCTGATAACAACTCGTTGAATAATTTCGTCATCTGTTTTTGTTCCGGCATGGACAAATTCACGACTCAATGGCTCTCCACTGCCCTCAGTACGAAAAATTGCTTCCGATTCTATTTTTCGTAATAAGAAAATGCTGAAATAACGGCCGTGTGGGTAATTACTATATTCGGGTAAAAAGTGTTGTTGATATTTTTCAATAATTGACATGAGAATCTCCTTCAAACTGAAATTTTAATGATATGGTTGCTGCCGGAAATTATGAACGTGCTTCTTTGGCGACGGCTTGTTGTTGGCGAACATAGAACAAAAAGGCAGAACGGAGCAGCTTTTCATCGGCGATGAGCTTGCGCGTTTGCCCATTGTACACGGCTAGAATGTCATCAAACCAGCAGTTGACAAAAGCGCTACATGCTTCAGCGCGTTTCTTTGTCATTTTGTAACCAGCGCGGGTGGCTAACCGATCTAGATGATCATAAATATCTTGAGTGGCGGCGGCACGTAAGGTTTCGCGGTCAACGGCCGTTCGTCCCTGATCTTGTGCCAATTTCTGCATCACTTCGTTAAACGGATATAGTAAGCTGCTACGCTCAAAAGAGCTGCCTCTTAAATTATGTTGCACGGCAATTGTGGCCGCTTTCTTCAATTCTCTACTTAATTTTTGCATAAAATCACCTTTTGTTAGATGGGCTAATTGATGGACTGGTTCAAAGGCTTGTTGATAAAGCCACGTTTCTAAACCGCCTGCGTCAGAACCTGCTTTGGCGATAAGCAAACGGTCTGTTTCAAAATAAATCATGAGCGGATGAGCCGTGAGTGCGCGTATCAAGCGTGGTGTGTTGTCATCGCTGGTAAATGTGAGTTCACGCAGTCGCTGCAGGTGGGCTGTTTTTTGCCATAGGATGGGCAATGTGTCTTCTACCCTGCCATCTGCGCCTGGTTTGAACTGGTGATAATTATTTTCAGGCAGCAGCCCTTGTGTGCCTAATGGAATATTGTCTACATATAAATCACCAAAGTTTTCCTTTTCCAATGGCGGCACAGGGGAAGCGGAAAGCAGTGCTTTCATACCAAAATGACGCTGAATAACCATGCCATTCCACAACGCAAACAGGAACTTTTGGGTATCGTTGTTGCCTGCCGGATTGAGGGGAAAGATGAGTAAGTTACCCACTAAATCTGAATACCGGGGAACGTAGATGCCATAGGGCTGTGGTTTCCCTTTTTTGGTTTCGGTGCGGAAGGTGGGCGTTTGCTCCGTTTCCTCAATCCACTGTGCCAAGGCTTGAGGCGAATCCAGGTTGAGGGCAGTAATGGCATCGTTATTTTCAATGAGTTCATGGAAGGTGGTGCGTAGAGCTTCGATAAACGGCCGTGTCAAAAATGAGTAGGGAAACAGGTGCAAATATCGGAGTTGCTCGTTACGGACTGCGGGATAGTTTAGTTTTTCTAGCAAAAATTGAAGCTGGCACATGGCGCAGATGTTTTTCTTGGGTGCGCCTGTGCCACCCCGTCGGCGGTTGGAGAACACTTGCACGGTAATATCGCCGCGCACATCGCCCGACATCCATTCATTGGTGGGGAACGGACTGCTGCAATTGATACATTGTTTGTGCTGGGCAGTCACATACTGTTGTAGATTTGCTTGAAAGTCGATGGCTGTCTGACCACCTACGCTGAAAATGCAGTAGTGTTCCAAATAAGCCTGCAAAAGGGGAATGTTGGGGTCGCTTTTATCTTCACCAGACAAGACTTCTGTGCCATCAGCAGCAATGCGCTCAACAATGGTCTCTTCGTCCAGGGTTAACCGGCTGCCCAAAATATAGGAACGGTCGTAATTGGCATCGAAGTAGGCAAAAAACGGCCGTTCTTCTTCCACGATTTCTAACAATTCATATAAATGTGTCCATACATCGTCAAATGATTTTTTGAAATATTTGTTGAGAAAAATGTAGTAGGAACGCACCAATTCCCCTTTGCGTAAATAGATGTCGGCAGGGTCGATAAGGGGGGCGAGATTATCTAAAGTAGTGCGGATGGTAACGGCCGTTTCTGGATAAAGTGCCGCATATTTCTCAAAATCCCGTTCTGCTCGTTCCCTGGCTTTGGCTTCTAATGAGTCTGTATTCCAAGATTTTCGTTGTACGATGTTGTAGATTTCGCCCCAAATGCTGGACGACCCAGCAAAAGGAATGCCCATATCGAGGCAGGCTTTATCGACCTTGATCCCTTGATTGCCCGGTTTAATGAAGTCGCGGAACTTGGATTGGGAGAATCCCTTGATAATTTTTGCTGCTTTTTGCGCGGCAGCTTTTTGATCAGCATTGGTTAATGTGGGAATTTGCCCGCGTTTTGCTAAGTAAGCAATGCCGTCTGGGTAAAAGAGAAGCGGTACTAAATCATGTTGGTTTTGCAAATGGGCAGCGATGGCATTGTGCAGTACATTGCTGAGCAAGCCGCGTGATTCGGTGAGGCGATGGGTGATGAATTCATATTGAGCGGCCGTTTCGCTTTCCGATAAATAAGTGTTGAAGTCATCTAAAAAATCCCCTTTGTGCTTCCGTTCATCCAAAGAGTGGGAAAGATCTAGTGTGTCTGTGGCTTTCATCAAGTAACGTAAGGCTAAAATGCGTTCTCGTCCCAGCCGATAACGCGGCCCTAAATTTGGGATGAGCAGTTCACCGGAAGTATGGGTAGAACGGCCGTGACTGCGCACCAATCCTTCAATATCCGCTAAATAATCACCCCATTCTAGGAAAAACTGGGGCAAATTGAGTCGTTCAATTTCGCTGGCAATATTTTCTTGGGTTGCCAGCGAATTAAAGGAACCTTGTTGTTCTTCAAATTTGTTGATGTCATGCACGGTATAGGCAGTAAACAGAATCTTAACTTCGCTGTCTGGCAATTGCAAAATGTCACGCAAGCTATCGAGGATGAAAATACCATTGAGGATATGGGTATATAGGCTTTCCCCTTGTTTTTTGCCCCATTGCAAATGACTGGCATTACGATAAGCAAGCAAACTTTTGTTTGCCACTTGTTCTAAATAGTGGCTCAAGATTGTTTTGTCTTTTTTACCGATTAGTAAAGCAATAGTTGCGTCCATTATCTTTTCCTGTTTTATATAGTTGAAGGGTAATGATTAATACCTTCCACATCCTCCCAGCCTCCGGCCTTTCGACACAACTAGCCGAGAGAAACGCGATATACTTCTATTCTGCCACACACCCACCCCCACAACAGTGGGGGGTTTTTAACTTCTCGCACCAAATTTGATATTCTCTAGATATTTGGCACAAAATCGTTTATACTAGCATCAGACAATAAGCCCGCCGCTTGTTGTTTGGTAGGCTTGGTGACCTGCGTTCTCCCCCTCGGTAACCACTCCAAGGAAGTGGGACAGGTAGTGCGGCGAAAGCCCCCCCAAGCCTTTTTGTTTTCTAAAGCAAATCCAGAAAATCTTCTAATCTAATTTGGAAATGTGCTTGAGTTTTGCCTTGCTGCACATAATACGCGAGTTCATGTGCGGTGGATGCTCTGCCTATTTGCGAGAAGATAATGCTATCTTTCTGTAAATAGAATCCAGAGTTCATGGCATGACGTAATATCATACCTTTAATATTTGCATCCTGACCAGTGTATTCTGTGTCAATGATAATGGGTTCGTCCCGATTGATTATTTCTGACAAGTACGGTTTTAGCAACAAAAACACTCCCGCCGAAAATATCCAAAGACACGCACCTTTTCGACTTTTTCCTTTTCTTCTCAATCTGGTAAGCATTTTTCGTTTTACTCGTGCTGAGATCACAAGTGAACTCTGTATTTTGTTGGAGAAAGCCAATATTGTGTCCTTTTCTAATCTTTCAATCTTTTCGCTCTGGTCCAACTCGATCATTATGATCGAGATTCTAGCATGGTGTAATGTCCTTTGTCAAATTGTTGAGATAAATTGGGTATTGCAGTTTATCCCAAAACTGTTTATACTTGAAATGTAGCAGTTACACGATTGCAAGTTTGATCTTGCAAATTTCAAATAGAATCGCCAATCGCGATTGAAATGAGATTAATTGTGTAACCAGAAGAATCGCCAATCGCGATCATTGATATACTTCTGTCAAATCAGCAACTAATTGCCGTGTCTCTCGCAGCAATTCTTTGCCGCCTAACACCCGGCAATTTTTGCCATAATAAAGCAAATTCCGTGCCAGGTCGAAGACATCGTGTGTTTGCCCTTCGACACGCACCCAGCCATCGTCGAGTTCTAATATCTTGGGTGAGTTGATCAGCTCTTTACGCCGGCTGACGCCGAAGCGGGCGATGGTTGGCGCTAACTCGAAGCTGACTTCTCGCAAACGGCCGTTTGGCCGAACCCCAGGCATTTTTCGAGGCAATATCTGCACACTGCCAGTCACAATGCGGCTAAGGCGGTAGTTGATGTAATCATTGGGATGCCAGGGGCCATTGGGGCCGTCGTTGAATAAACAGTAGCCGCGTAAATGCCAGTGCCCACGATCTGAGAAATATAAATCCCAGGGTTGGATGCGATGTTGGCGCAGGATGCCGTCATCATGTTGACTGGAACGATAATCGAATATTATTTCTTGTTTGGCTTGCCATGCCTCTTGCACATTTTCCCACACGTCAGTGGAAATATCTTCATTGTCGCGCAGACGTAAATCGGCTGTTGGCAGCTGCCCGCTTACTCGTTTGAATTGTTTTTGCCTTTCAGGTGGCAGCCAATCGACTAATTGATCGATAAGTTGGTGGACTTCAGATGCGTGGGGCGCGTCGGCTTGAAAGGTGTCGGATAGGTAGGCGAGGGTTTCGATGTGGGTATTGGCCAGGTTAAGCAACGGCCGTTCCCGCTCTCTATCATTAATCACATACCCCTTCACACCCTTATCGTAATAAATAGGCACGTTCAAATTCACTTTCAAACGATTTTTGTCATTTTCAAAGCGACGGTTTAGGTTATTCCTGTCTATTGTGAGGTTTTCTGGCTGATATACGGCCGTTAACAGTTCTTCTTTTGTGATTGGTCCAGCCTGTAGACGATTGATAATTACCAGACAGCGGCGTGCCACGTGCCATACACTTTCTGCAGAACCTCTCCCTTTTTTCTTAATCATCTCTGATCCCCAAACTGCATAAGACTTTAATGTTGTGAAGTAAAAATTAAACTATAAGTGAAACGGCCGTTGCTTATTAAACATGTTGCTAAAAACAATATCATATAGTAAGAATTGGGACAAAAATAAGCCTAATGCTGGCAGCAAAAAAGACGATAGCCCACAGTTGCCATCGTCTTCTTTGGTTAAGTACCAGAGAAACTGTGCGTGACATTCTCCAAAATCGCACGTATCTAGATGTGACCGCAATCACGCAGCAAGGGCAAATATCTTCATTACCGGTGCCGGGCAAGAGAGCTTGGTTATAAATGCAACAGGGTGGGGTTCATGTTCTGTGGGGAAACAGGTCATAAAACGCGAAAAGACCCCATACATTGGGGTCATAACTTTACATAACTTGAAAAGGGTGACGGGTTTCGTTTGCTCGCTGGGCGCTTGTGTATCGTATGGCCTGCGGGTACAGAATCGTACAGTCTTTTTATCCGTTTGTTGCTAGAAGCCCGCCCATGAGCTTCAATAGTTTAGGTTCTGAAGAAATACAGTCCATTTGATAAAATCTTTACTGTAGGTCAGTATTCAGTAACGTCACAAACGCAGCCGGGGTTATGACGCTTATCCCTTGATGACCAAAAATATCGAGCAAATGATCATCCCCTGTAACGATATATGTAGCCCCTCCAGTCACAGCACATTCCAAGTAGCGATTGTCGGATTCATCTTGCGTTACAACAGCTAGCGTTTCTTTAGGCTCGATCCAAATTCCCTGTTTCGAAATTAGCTCGACAAACTCAATTCGATATGCTCGAATCTTCTTGTACTTTCTTTGCAGTCGTGGATAACCAGTCACCCGTAAAACTTCATCGACGATGGGTTGTGAAATCAATATATCAAACTTACCAGCTAACCATGTGTCGATGATTGTTGCTGGATTTCCCTTACTGGAGATCAGGGCACTAATATAAATGTTTGCATCGAGGACAACACGCATCGTTTCGTTTAACCAGGTTGATTGATTTGCTTACGAGTAGTTTGTTGGGCATCAAGCACATCTTGCATAACCTCATCTGGATTGGCTTCAGGATTAGCTGCTTGCACTTCGTTGATCAATGCCAACAAGCGCGATCTTTGTTTTTTCCAGTTTTCGTAGATATCAACCGGCACGACTGCTACGGCCGGTTTTCCATGCCGGTTAATGACATACTTATCGCCCCGAAATTGAACTTCATCGACAATTGACCTAAAACGGTCACGTGCTTTGGTCACCCCAATTGTTTTTTCCATATCAAATACCTCTGGTTCAAAGATGTGTATATTCTGTACGTTCTGCATATAACTTGCAATATATCAGTATCCGTTCACTAAGTCAATAATCAATCAATTTTATCGCGGGAGCGACATTGTTTTACACCTCACCCGTTTCTTGTGGGGAAAAGTGCCTAAAAACGCGAAAAGACCCCATATACCGGGGCCTTGACTTTACATAACTTGTACGGGAGCGGCAGGATTCGCTCGCTCACGTGTATAAAGCTAACTGTTATTTTCTTGCCCAAGTATATCGGTAGGCGATCTCTGGCAACGGCCGTATCTTCCCATATCAATGTACAAACGGATATGTCGTATCATTTTTCCATTTGACAGTAATACGACGATCACCAACTAGAATAGCAATATCTCTCATTTGCTCAGTAGATTCTAGATCTCTTGGCAAATCTAACACAAGCTGATTATCAACAATTTCTCCTTCTACTTCAAGCATTTTTACCGAATCGACCGAAGTTATCATTTCTCTCAATGCTTCATAGAACAACGGGGTATCCAATTCACCCATATCCCTTGTTTCACGTTCAATGAAAGCATCAATGACAGCATCAAATTTGTCAGTTGGCATATTTGAAATTACTTGTTCACTCATACCTGTATCCTATTCACGGTGTTGTTTTTGTAACACACGTTCTTTCCAAACATTATACTCCATGATGACAATAGGTCTATTCTCGATTTGTACCATAACTGGCGCTGGAAAATGTTTCGTTGCTTCTTCCAGTAAAGCCTGAAGTGTGTCGCCATTGATTTGTTTCCAGGCTCGTGGTTGCAGAAGAACAACCAGCGTGCGTTGTTGCTTCCCTTCATAGAAGCGGGTTATATAGAAATCATGTGGCAATCCGCGACTTCGAGTTGCGTAAAGAAAATACAGACTTGTCTTGATATCACCCTTCAAGTCTAAGACCTTCAAATCGTTGAATTGTGCGCCTGGCTCTTCGTGTTTCACGCGCTATTTGGCGAATGCTTTTCCCTTCAATGTAGTATACCTTTCTAACTCGTTCCCATTCGTACACTCCCATTCGTACACTGTCAACATCTCCTTGCCTCCGTATCATCAGTTTGCCTTATGATACAGAACGCTTTGATGGTGACATTTTATTCGGCCATAATTCCTTACAGGTGGTATACTTTTATTCTATCGAAAACATCATACGAGGTTGGGCGCAACATTTCCGTCATGACGCAAGCAAAAAGAGCTTCTACCATGTAGACACAGCCATCTTCGAGAAGTTATGGCGATGGGCAAGACGACGACATAGAAACAAACGATGGCAATGGGTGAAGAAGAAATACTTCCCCAAAGGAAATGGACGTAGCTGGTCATTCAGCGGTGAAGTCGAGGGCAAAAGAGTGTATCTTTTTCGTGCAGGAAATGTACCGATTAAAAGGCACATCAAAATCCGAGCCGCAGCCAATCCATTTGACCCAGAATGGGAACTCTACTTTGAAGAGCGATTGGTTTACAAAGTGAAGGAAACCCTGGATAGGCAATGGCAGAGGTGGCGGCTATGGAAAGAACAGAAAGGGAACTGTCCTGTATGCCAACAGAAAATGAACCCAGAAACAGACTGGAACATACACCACATCGTTTGGCGGTCGAAGGGTGGTAAGAATACGATGGATAATTGTGTCTTGCTACATGCTAATTGTCATCGACAGGTTCATGCCAAGAAAATGACCGTTTTGAAACCGTGTCCGGTATAGGGCATTAGAGAGGCTTGAGCGGTGTGCGGTGAAAGTCGCTCGCCCCGTTCTTAGGAGAGGGGGAGGTGGTAACGCCTCCTTCTTATCCGACCAGAGTTTAGAAAGTATTTTCAATCCAATCGAAGAAGACTTCGTGAAACAGGCTAATGTTTCCCTGTTGGCAATGCTCATGTCCGCCTTCTTGCTCTGTAAATATGCGGGTGGTGATACTATGAGCGTTCGTCAGAGCTTTTTGAAAAGCCTCAACCTGTTCAAGGGGAAAGTGATGGTCTTTCTCTCCGGCAAGAATTAGAACATCGCATGTAATTAGTTTTGATGTCTCTTTCAAATTGTACTGATCAAAAATATGCAGCAAATCCGACGGACTTTTCGCTCCCATGACCCATTCCGCATTATGCACTCCCCAGCGCGTCCCCGGGCTGGATTTCATTCTCGTTTTGATGAGCCAATCGACAAAGCCGGTATGTCCCCGACTATACAATTTTCTTACAAAAGGTGGCACCTGTTTTAGGGCGGCTCCCTGGAAATCATAACAAATATCAAAGGCAGCCACGCCGTCGATTCGTTTATCGTAAGCCGCTGCCCGTGGGGCGAGATATCCTCCAAGACTGGCGCCAATGAGAACGATTTTCTCCGGTTTCCCGAATTGGCCGATAAATTGATCTAGAACCGCACCTGTCGGTTTTTCCCATTTCGGAGTGAACTGAAGACCATGCTCACGAATAGCAGTTCCCTGTCCAGGTCCGGCAAAGATGAGTACAGAATATCCCCTTTCCAAAGCGGCTGCTGCAATTAGAAAATACAGTTCTTCCAAAGTGGAATCGTAGCCACCATGAGCAACAATCAGGGGCTTAGAGGATGCATTCACTCCTCCGGGGAAATAAACCGCTTCTAACTGTTTTGCCTCATAGGGAATATAAAAGATTTGGTATTCAATGCCCAGAGAATCGATACCGCTATAGAAATTGGCAACACTTTTGTCAAAGGTAGGCTTGCGGCGTTTATCCTTGGGATTAAGGAAAAACTCGGCTGTTCGATAGTAATTGGAAGCACGCAGCATGGCTTTTCCCCGGCTGATCGGATTAGCAAGCGTTGCCGCTCGCTCTTCTACCATAGCTGCAACCCTATTCCATCCTTGATACCAAGCCTCATCATCTCCTTCCTTGATACAGGATATGGCAGACAGAACCTCGCCAATTTCAGCACCCCCGTAGGTGCTTTCCCCCAGAGATCGCAAAATCTCAAAATTATATGTCTGATTTTCGAACCAGCGTGAATTCGCCACAGTCGACAGGGATTTGCGCAATCGATTCATAATTTTATCCTTAAATACAAATACTGTTCATAATTTATGTAAGCAGGTACAGGTCAAGGATGCTGAAATCCATCTCCTAACGAATAATCATCGGCTCCGCCTTAATTGGTTTGAAGCAATTCCAATACCGGCCACGACTGCGATACCTGCAAAAATCGTTAGAATAATGATGTTTTCCCAGAAATCGGACGGGAACGTATTAAAAAGGATAAAATCCCGCAGCGCATCAACAGCATAGGTATTGGGGATGATCCACGAAAACCAAGGAACATTTGCCTCGTTATTGCGAACCATCAACAAACCGCCACCGACAAAAAAGGCCGTTACGCCGGTCAAAACAACTCCAATCGCCGCTCCCATAAAGTGCTGGGCGCGCAAGCCCACAACCAGGACTGCCATAATCCAGAAAAGCGAGACCAAACCAGCTATCAACCAAACATACGGTAAATAAGAACCGGGCCATACACCTATCCAAAGATAGATGATGCCCAGGAAAATTGTGCCGGTCACGAGGCTCATAAATAACGCCAGGACGATCTTGGGGAGCATCACCCAGCCAAGGGAGCGGGGCGAGAGGGCGAATTCCAGCGTAATTTTCGCGACCTGCTCTCGGTAGGTCAACATCAAGATATTCATCATGCCGCCCAGAATGAAGCTCAATAACGCCGCGCCGACACTAATGATGGAAAACCATCCTATCATTGTAGGCAGGGGATATTCCTCCAGCATTGCCAGGGGCGGAGCAGGCATCCCGATCTTTTCATAAAAAGTCCACAACACCTCCGCCTGATAGATGCGGTGGTTTTTGGCAGTGTCATCAATGAAATTGCTGAAGTACATTTCTATCTCTGGGTCTTGGCCTGTCTCTATTCGCGCAGAGAAATCCTCGGGCACCACCCAAATACCATCTAACTGATTTTGTTGGTAAATTTCCCAGACTTCTGTTTCTGAAAGGTCAGAAATATCGTAATAGGGCACTTCAAAAGGCGAAATCGTTTCTTCGATGGCCTGGCGTAACACTGCACCGTAACTCCCTTCATCATGGTTGATAAAGGCGATTTTAAAGGTCGGGCGGGCGCCAAACATGATG
>JAGRDI010000065.1:18441-23427 GCA_020432765.1 Anaerolineales bacterium
AACTCCGTTGAAAGAATGATCCAAAAACGTCGCATGGGTTACTCCGGCTTAGAAACACGTTTGAGATAAAGAACGGTCACGGCCAGCAGCATGACCAGAGAAAGGCCTATGAGAACTACCACAGATGGAAGCAGAAGATTGATTTGTGAACCGTAGTATTGGGGAAATAACAGATTGACCGCGTAGCTGTTAGGCGTTAAATAGCTGGCAAACTGATAAAAGCCACCAAACAACGCCGCTGGTTTGAAGGAATCCCCAATGATCCAAAAGGTGATGGAAGCTGCCAGGGTGAGAATAAATGCGGGCAGCGTTGTCCGCGTCTGGAGACCGACGATCATCCCCAAACAGCCTCCAATAATGGCGATGGGCAACAATATCAGGGCAACCATCCCAATTGAGCTTGGCCAATAACCGTTGATCAAGCCATTCACTGCCAGCAGTAATCCCGCAGCAATTGCCGCAGAGATGATCAGCCGAACCATCCGGGCGCTCAGCACCATCCAGGTGGGGATGGGTGCCACCCGATACTCATCAATCGTGTTGAGTTCAAATTCCTGCGCGATGAGAATCGCCCCGATCATACTGGCAGATAGCATCGCCGCCAGGGGCAACATTGCCATCCCAAAGTAAACATTATAGGGAATATCGACTGGTAGCGATGGTTCTTGAATGACCAAGACGCCCTCGTGCCCCAAAGTTTCGTTCCAAAGCTGTAAGGCCGCCGTGGTCAAGCGGTTGCGGTAGTTCTTGACCAGGTTGCTGTCGATCAGATTGTACTTTTGGACAGCGGTTGGGGTATCGTTGATTTCCTCGACCGTAATCACCTGGCGCAGCCCATCCGGTTGCATTTGATCCGTCAAAATCGGGTTAATGTAAGAATCCCCGATAGGTGAACCGATGGATTGCATGGCAGTCACCAATGAATGGCCGATTTCATCGGTGGGATTGGTTACATAAACATCCAGCGAGGGCCGCACGAGAATGGCGGTGAGCAGCGCATACAAAATGACCGGTTCCAGAATCGCCACCGCATGGATGGGGATGGTGGTACGCGCCAGCCTGAATTCATGAGCAAGTAAAGAAAGGAAACGGCGCATGCTTCACTCCCTGAGGGCCCGGCCCGTGTGGTGGAGAAAGACGTCATCCAGTGTAGGGCGGGCAATGCGTAAGGACTGGATGCGATAGTATTTATTATTGAGGCGTTCGACGAATTCACCGATATGCGCCTCCGCGTTTTTGACGACCAAACGCAAACTCTCCGGTTCCGGGCTTGAGATTTCTATAACCCCTAAACCGGCAAATAGCTCTTCAGGGTTGGCTACTGCGGTATCAGTTTGCACAGAGACGATGTCATGCTGGAGAGTAGCTTTCAGGGCTTCAGGGGTATCCAAGGTGATGGCTTTGCCGTGGTCGATAATCACCAACCTATCGCACAATGCATCCACCTCGCTCATATCGTTCGACGAAATCAAAAACGTGATTCCCTGCGACTGGAGGTCTTTAATATGTTCCCATAGGGTATGGCGGCCATGCACATCAACCCCCGTGGTCGGTTCATCGAATAAAATGATTTTGGGTTCGTGCAGCATGGCGCGTGCCAGGGCCAGCCGCCGCTTCATGCCACCCGAAAAAGTTCGGACGGGGTCTTTGCGCCGTTCCCAAAGCTCCATGAGCCGCAGCAATTCTTCAATGCGGGCGGGAATATCGCTGAGGTCATCACAATACAGCGCGGCATGATGCCATAGATTGTCCACGGGATTCAGATCACCATAAACATTGGTTTCCTGGGGAACCAGGCCAATACTCCTGCGCACCTGCTGGGCCTGCGTTTGTGGGTCAAATCCCTGGACAAGGATATTCCCCTCGTCACGCCGCAGCATTCCAATAATCAGATTGATTGTAGTAGTTTTTCCAGCGCCATTTGGGCCCAACAGGCCAAAAACTTCGCCTGATTGAACAGAAAATGACAAATTGTCAACGGCAGTCATCTTTTTGAACCGGCGTGTTACATTTTGTAGTTCAACTGCAAATTCCATAGGTGACTCCTTGGGAATAAGATCGTATCTGTGGTTTATGCTGATTACAGATGCTTTTCGTTATTTATTCAGCGTGCCTCGCACAAATAAGGTTACAAATTGCTTCACAATTTCTTCTGAAGTTACATTCAAGTCTGATGAATCCAATAGAAATCCTTGAATCACGGTGGAGAAGAAAAACATCCCCAAAAAGGCTTGGGCAAGTACTTCAGGTTGGTCTGGATGGATCCATTTTTCTTCTATCCGTTTTGCGAAGAAATTTGTTAGAAAGCGTTGGATTTGACGAGGATTCTCGGCGATTGATTGCTGAATTTCTGGAAAGCGACTGGCTTCACAAATTGCCATGCGCACAATGTGATTTCGTTCGGTCAGCACTGTGATCAATTCATTACCAATCAAGGTTAGGTCCTGAATATAGTCTCCACTAAGCTTCGCTTCTAAGTCTTCCGCGAGCGCCAGGCCACCAAATTCATCGACGATTGCTTTGACAAGATTCTCTTTTGACCCAAAATGGCGAAAGAGCGTGAGTTCATTAAATCCTGCTAACTCAGCAATTGCACGAGTAGTTGTTCCCGCATAACCTGACTCAGAAAAGAGTTGGGATGCCGCTTGCATAATGCGAGTACGCGTGTTGTTTTTAATGGGGTAAGGGGTAGGTTCAGTCATTGGTGCTCCGAATGTATGTAGGTATGTACTTACATACATTGTATAGCTGGTGGGATAAAATGTCAAGGCCGCAGACAGACTGACTGGGTACGTCCCAAATTGGTGTAAAAACAATAAGTAACGAAAATAAGGCGTATGGCGTATGGATGAAAAGCAAAACACCCGAGAAGAAAAACCTGACGAATTGATGCGCAAAATTGTCCAATGACAACAAGCGAACCCAAAAGCAACACTGACCGAAATAGAGGAGACGGTAGAAGCAGAATTAGCTCAATTGCACAAACAATTAGTGGAAGAAGGGACCACCGAAAAGGCCACGGCACCGCAGCCTAGCGCCCAGCCGGAACAGCTAGTGATTGTCCGCAGACACCACGGGTAATTGATTTTGCGCACGCTCAGGAGCATGTCGCCGCTGTGGGGCGCGTAATTCATGGAGAGCAGACAGACAGATTCCAACGCTGGTATGCCCACATGTCCAAGCAGTTAGGTCGCCAACCACCCCAGCGGCTTGAGTCTACCGGCTGGACGGCAGCGATTGGAAAAATGGGTGGTTAAGGTGAAACGCAGTGCGCTCACCTGTTTTAACAAATTTCTTAAGACCCTCAACAACCATCTAGTTGAAATCGCCAACTATTTTGACAAACGAGCCTGTAGTAGGTTTGTCGAGGGAATTAACAATAAATTGAAAACGATCACGAGACGTTCTTGTGGTCTCAAGCTAGTTGATAGTCTGTTTCAGCGTCTGTCAACCCCATGAGATCCCAAAGAACCGAAAAATGCTTATCCGCGTCAATCGAAAAGTCAATGCATTCATTTAGGCTGATATGTGTAGTGAGTTTTGGGCTGCTTCACGGCCTATTAAGGCCTGTTTGCGAACGGCACCCCAGCGATATTTGTGGGTGCTGCCACTTTTGCTAATCACACGATGGCACGGAATCAAATAGCCGACCGGATTGTGTGCAATCGCGCCAGAAACGGCACGGGCAGCAGTCGGGTGACCGATCCCTGCGGCTACATCCGCATAGCTGACCAATGCGCCTGCGGGGATTTGTAACAAGGCGCGCCAAACCTGTACCTGAAAGTTTGTGCCACGCAACAGTAAATGTAGTGGCTTTGGGGAGGAATCTGCATAAAAAATCTGTTGGGCAATGACGGCCGTTTCTTGCTGTGATTCAATAAAAGTCGCTTGCGGCCATTCGGCTTGTAGCCGTACTAACGTATCGGCAAATGATTCTTCCACAAAACGCAGCGCACAGATGCCACGGTCTGTCGTAGCAATCAAACAATCCCCATAGGGCGTAACATGGAAACCGTAATTAATTGTCAAGCCAGCTGCCTGTCGTTTGTACTCGCCAGGAGTCATGGCTTCAAAGGTCACGAACAAATCGTGCAGTCGTCCCGCGCCGGACAGACCCGAATCGAGAGCGGTGTCAAAGACGCTATCAGCGGCTGCAAGTCGTTCTTTGGCATATTCAACCGTTAGATAGTGCATAAACTGAGTCGGCGAGATGCCAGCCCAACGTTTAAAAAGACGTTGGAAATGATATTTGCTCAGATGCACCGAGCCGGCGATTTCATCCAACGATGGCTGCTGGCGGAAGTTAGCTTGTACATAGGCGATAGCCTGCGCGACGCGCTCATAGTCGAGCGTTTGATCTTGTTCTTGGTTAAGGGTGGTTGTCGTATTCATCATGGCTGTAGTATAGACCGGACACGCATCAATTTCGACCCGAATGTTGCGCTTAGATTTCAACAAAGCATTTGTGTGTGGGGTTACGAATTTCTATATCTGGTTCGCGTAAATTCAGGGTAATTTGCAGCAAATCAACCCTTACTTACGTAGACAACGTATAATTATACCATGCCCAGATTATTTACTGGGGTCTGGCGAATTCTAGACATGTCAGGTTTCTACCACGAGGTGAATATGAAAAAATTGATCATAAAACCTGACATGTCTCCTCTGGTAAAATAAAAGCGCTCGTGTCCAGTTATTTATTATTTTCCTCACATAAAAGTATATTTTTATTATAAAAATCGTTTTAACGTTGTATAATAAAGGTCGATGATTGGCAGCAACTAATCAACCCTTTTATTTTTTACAATATCTTAGGCCAATGCAAAGAAATGATAATTCGCAAGCTGCGTCGTTTTGACATTGGCTGGGCTATACCCACGAAGGATCAACTGGATCATTTATTTTGGGGAACAGCCTTATCCATTTTCCAGAAAATTTAACGGTTCCTGGATAATTTATGCAACGAAAAGGTTATTCGATGGACAA
>JAGRDI010000065.1:23446-39305 GCA_020432765.1 Anaerolineales bacterium
GAAATCTTACTAGAATGGTACCGACAAATGGTACTTGTCCGTCGTTTTGAACAGCGCAGTGCAGAACTGTATCAGCTGGGCAAAATCGGCGGTTTTTTACATCTTTATATTGGACAAGAAGCGTTGGCGGTCGGCTCGATTGGTGCCAAACAAGCTGGTGACCATGTGATTACAGCTTATCGCGACCATGCACATGCACTGATTGTTGGCTCAGAGCCGAAATTTATCATGGCAGAACTGATGGGCAAAGCAACTGGCGTGAGTGGCGGACGTGGCGGATCGATGCATCTAGCTGATGTGGAACGCAATTTTTGGGGCGGTTATGGCATTGTTGGCGGACATTTACCGTTGGCAACGGGGATCGCTTTGGCAGAACAATACCAAGGCACGGACAATGCTGTGCTGTGTTATTATGGAGATGGTGCGTCAAATATTGGTTATTATCATGAATCTTTGAATTTGTCTGGGGTTTGGAATTTGCCTATGGTGTGGATTTGTGAGAACAATCAATATGGGATGGGAACGGCCGTTAACCGATCAACTGGTGCAAAAAGCATGATCGACCGTGCGCCTGCCTATGGCATGACCGGCGTACAAGTCAATGGCATGGATGTGATCGAAGTTTATAACGCGTGCACCGCAGCTTTGGACGCGATTCGTGCTGGCGATGGCCCACAGTTCCTTGAAATTATGACCTATCGGTTTGAAGGCCATTCCATGGGCGATCCACTACGTTACCGTACCAAAGACGAAGTCAACAAATGGCGTGAAGATGATCCGATTGGCATTTTAGAACGACACATCTTCAACCAGGGAGCTGCTGACCGTAAGGAATTAGAGGCAATTGACGATGCCGTTGATGACGTGATCAAAGAAGCGGTAGAATTTGCGGAAAATTCCCCCCTACCGGCGCTCGACACTTTATTCAACGATATTTACGTGGAGGCATAAACATGGCATACATAACAATGCGGCAGGCCATCACCGATGCCCTGCGCGAAGAAATGATTTTAGATGAATCTGTTTTCATCATGGGACAAGAAATTGGTGTGTGGGGCGGCACTTATGCGGTCACACGTGGGTTTTACGACGAATTTGGCCCTAAACGCGTGCGTGACACACCAATTTCTGAAATGGTTATCGGCGGTGCAGCAGCCGGGGCGGCAATGAATGGTTTGCGGCCCGTCGCCGAATTCATGACAATTAATTTTGCCTTTTTGGCTTTAGATGCCATTGTCAATCATGCAGCAAAAGTACATTATATGTTTGGCGGACAAATGAAAGCGCCAGTCGTTTACCGTGCGCCAGGTGGCGGCGGCCGCCAATTGGGGGCCACCCACAGCCACACACCGGATGCGATATTTGCGCATTTCCCGGGCTTGAAGGTTGTCTCGCCGGGTACGCCTTACGATGCCAAAGGCTTACTAAAATCTGCGATCCGCACAGATGACCCGGTGATGTTTATCGAACATCATACACTGTATCAACTGCGTGGGGAAGTACCTGAAGAGGAATACACCGTACCGATTGGCGTATCGGATGTGAAACGTGCAGGTTCTGATATCACAATTGTTGCCTATGCGAAAGGTTTGCAGGTGGCTCTAGATGCTGCCGAAAAATTAGCAGCGGAAGGCATTGATGCTGAGGTGATTGATTTGCGCTCGTTACGGCCGTTAGACATGGGACCAGTACTCAACTCTTTTCAAAAAACGTTCAAAGCTGTAATTGTCGAAGAAGGCTATCGTTCTTACGGCATAGGTGCCGAAATCGCCGCACGTTTGCAAGAAGAGAGTTTTGACTATATGGATGCGCCAATCAAAAGGGTAGCCCAATATGAAGTGCCACTGCCCTACTCACAAGAATTAGAACAATCGGCGTTGATTAATGTAGACCGTGTGATCAGTGCGGTAAAAGAGGTGCTTTAATGGCTGAATTTATTGTGATGCCTAAACTTGGCTTCGACATGCAAGAAGCCGTTTTGAATAATTGGTTGAAAGAAATCGGCGACCCAATCAGTCGTGGCGAAGTTGTTGCTGAGATCGAATCTGACAAGGCTACGCTGGAATTAGAATCACAGGCAGATGGTATTTTGCTGCACACATTGGAAGCGCCAGGGGCAATTGTGCCAGTTGGCGCAAATTTGGCGATTATCGGCGCGGAAGGCGAAGATTTTTCTGACTTACTGGGTGCGAATGGGGACGCGGTGAAAGCAGAAGAAAAAACGCCTGCAAGTGAACCAGAATCGGCCGTTCCTTCCAAACAAACCCAAACAAGCCAACCAGCAGCAATCATCCCATCTTCAGACGAGTTCCCCGGTGGCGTCAAGGCGACCCCAGTCGCACGGCGTGTCGCCCAAGAAAAAGGGATTGATTTGACTCAAGTGAGTGGTAGTGGCCCAGACGGCCGTATCCGCAAAACAGATGTCGAAACCTTCGTCACCCAGCCGGTAGCAGAAGCGCCGGTTGCAACGATCACACCACTGGTTACTGACGAGAGTGAAGAGATACCACTCACCAAGCTGCGCCAAGCAATCGGCCGCCGCATGACAGCCAGCAAGACGACTGTACCTCATTTCTATGTCACTTCAGACATTGATATGGCTGAGGCGTTAGCTTTGCGCAAACAAGTCAATGCAGCTTTACCGGATGAACAAAAGGTCACTGTCAACGATTTGATTGTGAAAGCTGCTGCGTTGGCCTTGCGCGACTTCCCCAATCTAAACGCAGCCTTTGCCGAAGATAAAATCATTCGACACAAACGTATTCATGTAGGCACGGCCGTTGCCGTTGAAGGTGGCTTGCTCACCATTGTGCAAAAGAATACCGACACCTCTACTCTGTCGAAAGTGGCAGCCGATAATAAAGCAATGATTGAACGCGCCAGGAACGGCCGTGTCAAACCCGACGATGTAGAAGGCGCAACCTTCACCGTTAGCAATTTGGGGGCATTCGATGTTGATCATTTCATTGCTATCATCAATCCGCCGGATGCAGCGATCCTGGCGGTTGGCTCGGCCAAAAAAGTACCCGTCATTGTCGATAACGAAATCACTATTGGCACACGCATGAAGGCAACGATTTCAGCCGACCATCGCGTGAGTGACGGTGCCGAAGCAGCCCAATTTATGCAATCAATCAAGGCATTGTTGGAAAATCCGCTGCGCTTATTGCTGTAAAAAACTAGTGAGCATTTTAGCCAGCCAGCTTTCCTGCTGACTGGCTTGCACCTTTTGCTTGATTATCTCGTCCGCATCATTGCAAAACATGTACAGGGTTTAACCTTTTTCTCTGCGTTCTCTACGGTTTTATACCCAATCAAAAACCTACATCCGTTTCATTACAACCATCGTAATATCATCAAACTGCGCCGTGCCGCCGGCATGATCATGGATGCCTTCCTGAATCGCGTTAATGATTCCAGTCGCATCCAATTTTTGCACTGCCCTGGCCGTCAAATTAAGACGCTCCATACCAAATTCGTCATAATCCTCATTTATTGCTTCGGTGACACCATCGGTATACAACAACAACGTATCGCCGCGTTTCATATAAATCGTTTGAGATGGGATTTGGATTTCGGGCAGTACACCTAAAGCAATCCCCGGCGCTTTTAACAACTCGATTTCGCCATTGCGGCGCAGCAAAAGTGGCGGATTATGCCCGCCGTTGGCATAGACAAGCATCTTCTTGTCTGGATACCAAACAGCGTAAAACACCGTCACAAAAAGGTCTGTTTGCGTTTCTGAATTAATAATCGAATTCGTGCGCATGAGTACTTTAGCGGGATCGTCACGATTAAAGGCAACCGTACGCAAAATTGTGCGGCTGAGGGCCATAAACAGGGCTGCTGGCACCCCTTTATCAGCTACATCAGCAATCACAATGCCCCAACTACCATCGGCACGCTGCATAAAATCATAAAAGTCGCCACTAACTTGCCGTGCAGCCTGCCAATAACTGGCGACGCTGCAACCTGGAATTTTGGGGCTGCCATCGGGCAAAAAGCTGGCTTGAATATTGCGGGCCACATCCAGTTCTTGCTGCAGACGCGCACGGTCTGCGGATTCTTTGTAGAGTTGGTTGTTGACGACGGCCGTTGCCGCTTGCTGGGCGATTCCATTTAAAATATTAAGGCGGCGTGCCGAGAAAACGCGGCTGTCTGCCGACATACCCACAATCATCACACCCACCAGGCGACTTTGTGCATTCAATGGCAGCGCATAGGCAAAGGGTGAAGCAAGCACAGTTTCTAACCAATCAGGCAACCGAATCTCATAAAAGTTTGCCGATTGTGCGCTGACAGTGGCAGATGTCATGTGCCGAAATTCAGCATGATCAAGATGCAAGGTCTCGAGTAAACCTAAACCCATTTCACTAATGCCATGGCTGGGTCCAGGTGTAAACAGCTGCTGTTCCTCATCCCAAATTAAGATCATGGCAGATTCGACACCAACCAATAACGGCACGAGCCGCATGACTGTGCCCAGAATTTCGTTGAGATCAATCAGGCTGTTAACTGCTTCGGCCACTTGCAACAAGGCTGTGTTCACCCAAGCTTCTTCTTGTTGGGCAATGCGTAAACGTGCGTTATTAACGGCTTGGGCGGTCTGCTGGGCAATGTTTTGCAACAGTTCATGGCGGCGAATTGCGAGCAAGTCACGGCCGTTTCCATTCAAATCAACGCTCGGATCATCAACTATCAACATACCTTGCATAGGTGTTTGCCCATTTGGCCCCAGCGGCAGTAAATAGACCGCGTCAATCGCCATCATACGCACTGCCGAAGCTAGCCATTTAGGAATCTGACGGGTTGTCAACGGCGATTGGCCCACATGCACCGCATCAAGTGCATGCCAATTGCCAATAGAGATTTCGAGCTTAGAAAAATCTTGGTTTGGATATGTATCGGGGATATACAAAGCTGCGCCACGATAAATATCTAATTCATCATCCCACAACAATATGCTGCAAAATTCGGCACCGGTCAACATCGGTGTCAAGCGCGCAACGGCCGTTACCATTTCGTCCAAATCTTTACTGCGGCTTAAAGCCTCGGCAACTTGTAACTGGGCGGTTGTCGCCCACGCCTGTGCTTGCTGCCAGGCAAGCTGCTGCGCTTTATGGATGGCACTGCCAACCTCAGCGGCCAGGGCTTCCAACACTGTCTGTTCCGAGGGGGTAAACGCATTCAAATGGCTGCTTTGCACATCCAAAACACCCAAAAGGTTATCATTTACAATCAGAGGGATCGTGATCTCAGAACGGGTCTCAATGTATGACTCTTGGGGAACATCTTCAAGAACTGTCACAAAACGTTCGTCATCGCGTGTATCATTGACGACAATTGTTTGGCGCATGGCAACGGCCGTACCCACTAAACCGCGACCAGCACTCAAACGTGCTTTATGTGCTAATAATTCAGTGACACTGCTGGCTTCCAAAAGCGCATCCCCATTTTGTGAATCTAGACCAAAAATATTAACCGGATGAAAACCAAACGTTTCACGTGTCAAATGCACAACTTGATTGAAAATCTCATCCAACTCTTGTACGGCGTTAACCTGGCGAGCAATCTTGCCCACTAACTCCAAATGGGCTGCACGCATACGTTCCTGTTCATACAAACGGGCATTGGCAATCGCAGCCGCTGCTTGATTCGAAAGAATCATTAAACGGCGTAAATCTTCTTCACTAAAACAATTGGGCTGATCGTTCTGAGCGGCAACAATGCCAATGGTTTGTTCGCCGCGAATGAGTGGGATAAACAAGGCAGATCGCGGCGGATTTCCGCTAACATAATTGGGTTTTGCGGGCAACAATGCCATTTCGCGCTCAAAATCGTGTACAAGAAGCGGCATCCGCGTATCATGCACCCAACTAACGAGTCCATGACCTTCTTTAAGGTCAAAAGTTTGCGGTGTCTCACGCAGACGGCCGTTTACACACCAATATTGGATTTCATATAAATGACCACTAAATAAACCGACTTGGAACGTATTGGTATCAATAATCTTGGCTGCTTCTTTAGCAATCAACGCAGACAAGGCACCTACATCTAACTCCGCATCAACAATCGCACGCCCTGCCCCACTCAAGATCTCTAATTCAGCGACCCGCTGCTTTAACTGCCTTCGCGATAAATAACGCCGCCATAGAATCAATGTCGTGGTAAATGTAGCAAATACCAGGATATATATTGATAACAACGGCCAGGAAAATTCAGCCAAAATTTGTGGCATTTGATTTTGGATGGTGGTGATTGAGGTCAACCCTGCGCGAGTGTGACGCTACGCACCTACTTGGATCAACAGGCATTTAATCTGTCAATAGGCTGCGTTCGGCAGCTTTAGCATCTGGATAGATTTGGAAAACCTTATCAAATCCGACAAGTTCGAAAATCTCTTGTAAACGTGTATTTAAACCACTCAAGACCAGGTTCCCGCCCGATTCTTTGGCACGTCGCCAGGCACTCACCAAAGTTCGTAAGCCCCCGCTGTTCACATAGTTTGTCTCACTCAAATCAACACCAAGCTTATTGTGTTCGGCGCTCAGTAATTCATTCAAGTTTTTTTCCAGATCAGGAGTTAAGCTTTGATCGAGACGACCACGCACATACACAATATAAATTTGGTTTTGTCCTTTTACATACCAGACGCTCATTGTGGTTTTCCTTGGGGTATCTTTTTAATCAAAACCAGTGTATTGCCCTTATCCATATCAAAATTAAAATAGACTTCGTCCATCAAATTACGCATGAAATGAATGCCCAGGCCGCCAATCTTCAAATTTTGTATAGCGTCATCATCAGCGGTAGAATCATCTACAGGCAAATCGGGTTCGGGCACAAAGGCAGGTTCAAAGGAACGGCCGTTGTCATGCAATCGAATCGTAAATGTGTCAACCGTAGCTTCATAATCTACCGTAATATCACCCACATCTTCAGCTCCATAAGCATGTTCAATGATATTTGTGGCCGCTTCATCACAACACAATTCCACATGGAAGACTGCACCCTCGTCCAAGCCAGCTTGACTGGCACCAGCGGCCACAAACTCACACAATTGTCTGATTTGGGAATATTGCCCCGGAATGGTAAGTTCCTGCTTATCAGTCATTACATAAAATCGGACGTATTCGCAATTTTCACACCTACAGTCAAACAAAAACGATCAATTAAAGCTATCAATTGCTTCAACATCAGTTGGGTAAGTCGTAAACATAGAATACAGACCGGATAAATCCAACACTTCCTTAACACGCTCCGAGGGGCTGCTCAAACGTACATCACCCTTTTTCTTTTTACACTCACGCAAAGCCGACACCAATGTTCGTAAACCAGCACTACTCATATAATTAATATCAGCCATATTGATGACAATATGATGCTGACCGCCATGCATAAGCTCTTTTAAAACCTCGTCGAATTCGGCAGCATTGCTGCTGTCTATGCGGCCAGAAGTTGTCACCAAATCTACCTTTTTGAAATTATCAACCTTAATTGTCAATTGACTGTCGTCACTCATAAGATCGCCTCCTGTGCGAAAACAAAGGTGTAAGATACTATTATTTAGATGGAGATTATACCAAATGAAAGCCTAACAACGAAATACCGCTTTTCAAGTCGTTACAGTGGCCAAATCCTGTGGTCACATGATGTAGTCACATGATGTGACCACTTCATGTATAATCCCTCACAATGAACCCGAAGGCAATCACCGAGGCATTAAAGACAAAAGCACATGAGCTTGGTTTTAGTCATGTGGGTGTTGTCCCCGCAGTTCCAGGGCGCACTTTAGGAGCTTACTTGCGCTGGATTGAGGCTGGCATGCATGGCAAAATGGCATATCTGGCACGTTCTGATCGCCTGGTACGTCGCCAAGATTTAACGCTTATTTTGTCCCATGTGAAATCAATCATCTGTGTCGGCATGGATTATTTTACACAAGCACCACCGCCACACCTCGCGGCCGACCCCAGTCGAGGTCGCATCTCAAATTATGCGTGGGGCGTCGATTATCATGACGTGATGACACCGCGCTTAAAATTATTGGGGGAATGGCTGCAAACAGTCTGTGGAGATCATTCCATCGCTAACCGGGTTTATGTGGACACTGGTGCGATTTTAGAGCGTGACCATGCACAATCGGCGGGTCTTGGGTTCATTGGTAAAAACACGATGCTCATCGGGCCGCGCCACGGCTCCTGGTTCTTTTTGGGCGAGTTATTGACGACACTGCCGTTGGATTACGATCGCTTGTCAGCACCGCTGCCGGGTTGTGGCAGTTGTAACCACTGCCAAACCGCTTGCCCTACGGCTGCATTTCCACAACCTTATGTGCTTGATGCGCGTCGCTGCATCTCTTATCTTACTATCGAGTTAAAAGGGTGGATTCCACAAGAGTTCCGGCCGTTGCTCGGCAATTGGATCTACGGCTGTGACATTTGTCAGGATGTGTGCCCCTTCAACCGTTTCGCCCCGGCAGCTGCCAAACCAACCTTTAGCACGAGCAATTGGGATTATGCCCTGCCCCCGCTTTTAGATATTTTAGCATTGGACGAAAACGGTTTTCATACACGCTTCGCCAACAGCCCGATCAAACGGATTAAACGCCGGCGCCTGATTCGTAATGCCTGTGTGGCAGCCGGCAATTGGGGCAGTACAACGGCCGTTCCCATCCTCACCGCCCTGCTCGACGACTCAGAAGCGATCATCAGAGGACATGCGGCGTGGGCATTAAAACAAATCGGGGGTGCGGCGGCAGAAACGGCCGTAAACAACGCAATCAAAAATGAAACTGACGAACAGGTGCGTTTAGAAATGAGTTAAGTACGTTCAATCATATTCTGTGTGTCGAGTCGCAGCGCGTTCAGGGGACCCAGCCACTGGCAAGACGATAAAACAAATTTGTTTGTACTAAATGAAATAACCATTTGAAAATGAGGCAAAATATGCAAAGCAAAAATGCCATTACACTGGCAAAAATATTAGCGACTGATTTCGCTGAACGTGCCGCTGATGCCGACAAAAAAGGCCAACTGCCAAGCGAAGATGTGGCCGTTCTACGGAAATCAGGGTATCTCGCCTTGAGTGTAAGCCGTGAATTGGGCGGCCAGGGTTTGGAATTACGCGATTGTATAGCCGCACATGTAATTCTAGCTGAGGGCAGTGCTGCCACGGCAATGGTCGCCGGCATGCAAATACATGTATTCGGGCATGAGCGGGAAGTACGTTCTTGGCGCGCTGAGGCATATGACCGGTTATGCCATGCTGCCGTTGATGGCGCTCTTGTCAATTCACTTGCCAGCGAACCACAACTCGGTAGTCCTTCACGCGGTGGTTTGCCCGCGACAACGGCCGTTGCTGCCGCAGATGGCCAATCCTGGCGCATTAACGGCCAAAAGACCTGGTCAACTGGCGGAAGTCATCTCACGCATATGCTGGTACGTTGTGCAGTTGAAGACAAAGCCAGAATCATTTTGATTGAACAAACCCGACCTGGCATCCGCTGGGAGCAAACCTGGCAAAATGCACTCAGCCTGCGTGCCAGCGACAGCAATGATGTATTTTTTGAAGATGTGCTTGTGCCCAGAGAGAATTTGATAGATGTGGGCAAAGAACGTCATCAAGGTAATATCTGGTTTCCAATGGTAATGTCGGCCGTTTATCTAGGAACGGCCGTTGCGGCGCGTAACAGCGTGATTCAGTTTGCCCTTGAGCGCGTACCGACTGCTCTCGGTCGTCCCATTGCTACCTTGCCCAAAATTCAGCGCCAAATCGGTGAAATTGATATTGCCTTGCAAGCTGCGCAAGCTTTATTGCTTGAAGTGGCCGGCGAATGGCAAGGCGATAATGCAGTGCGGGTTAAATTTTTACCACGGGTTGCCGCTGCCAAAACAATGGTCACCGAAACCGCCAACAAAGTCACCGAACAAGCATTACAAATCGCGGGCGGATCTTCAATTACGGGCACGCTGCCGCTGGAACGCTTTTTCCGTGATGTGCGTGCCGGGTCGATGCAGCCGCCGTCTGGTGACACTGCTCTGGAAATGGTGGGCAGGGCAGCATTGGGACAATAATATTATCAGGGATTGGGGTGAATCGAAAACTCCTAACAATACTATTTAAAACAGCCACGGAACCGCCAACAAAATAAACAAGGCCCATATGACATAGACAACGGCCGTTACACTAAATGTTGATTGAATACCCTCTAGCCAGCGGGAACGGCCGTAGCGCCATTGGCGCAGTAAAAGCAGCCCAAACGCCCCAATATTGATCAAATTCCAGCCGATGAAAGCCATGCGGTTAATTGTGACCACATCTTGCAGCGTCCGATAAACAATCGCTGACAACGCATACAAGCTAATCAGCAAAGCTAATAACACCAAGACAACAATGCCCCAGCGCAGCCATTTTTGGAATGTTTCACTCAAGTCATCACTAAATACCGGCGTCGCGCCCAATAACAAACCCAACACCGCAAACTGCATAATATTGTAAACGATCAAAGCCTCACGGTTCTCAAATGCCTCCATAAAATTGAACGGAATTGCTGCCACATAAATCAAAAAAACAATCAAGACCAAGGGCAGCAGCAAGCGCATTAAGGTTGGCACGACACGTCCCAAGCCATGACTAAATTGTTGTTCTGTGGGCAATCGCAGTGGATCATAAACGCCAGCAACGGCCAAAAGCGGGATCGCCCCACCTACTCCAAAAACTAACAGGCGTAGGTAAACCTCATCAATATTGACATTAAGCACCTCGAACATGGTCATGGATAAACCAAAAAAAAGTAACCCGACCACAACATAAACACCGCCGGTCACAAATACCTCAACCGATTTTGACAGGAACGCAAATCGCTCGCGATAAGCTGCCAAGATGCCCATAATACCGATGGCGACAGCGCCCCAAGCAAGCAGCGGCAAATGAAATGCCATCAGTTCCAAATAATGGTCTGGTGCAGCCATGCGCGGTGCCAGCAGCCAAACATATGCGCCTGCAAATGCAATGCCAACAGCAGCCAGCAAATAACGACCCATATTCTTCCGCAGCGCCAGGGCAAAGAAAGCCAAAACAAACAAGGCTACAATCGGTGACCAAAATATGAATACGTAAGGAATATGATCAAGAAAAAGCGCATTCATGTCGGAGATCAACCACAAAGTGAAGCCGGTGAGCAGACTCAGCGGTAAAGCCAGTGCCCAATTGATAGACGGCCGTTCTTCCAACAAACGCTGTGCCGCATATCGCAAACGATAATGCCAGGCTGCAAACAGTAAACTTTGCGGACTACCTGCATATTCTGCATCAATCGCCTGCGTAAATTGAGTAATTTCGTGCAAATTCTGTGCGGTTGAAAATAACTTTTCTAATTCTTCGGGCTGGTCTTGAAAGGAATGAACTGTCTGTTGATAATCCATGACACACCTCCATTTTCATTACATGTGAAATCCTGTTCTGTTGCTCATGACTTTGCTATCTTGGACACTAGCATTTTTTTTACCAGAGGAGACTTGTCAGATTTTATGATCAGATTGCTCATATTCCACCCGTGGTGGAAACTTGACAAGTCTAGAATTCGCCAGACTCCAGTACTATCAATAGCGTATGATGGCTGGTTTATTTTGTCAAGATACACAGTCAATACGGACACTATACGATCCAAGACTGGTGCTGCATCAATCAGGTTTTATCAGGCAAACATCGGTAGCACGATCTGAAGACATGGCCACGAACAACCGGCAAAAGAAGTTTGATGGACTGCTAGTCACGCATTCATATCGATGCCGACGAAAGGATCAATTTGGATCGACTTAACTGGTGGTGTGGCTTGCAAGACGGCCGTTGCTACGCGCATCCCACCCAAAGTCACACCAGCAGTCGATTGCCCTGGAAAAATAGAATCCCCTACCAGCCAAAGGTTTGCAATACCAGTTTGTGGGCCACGCGCCTTGAAGATTGAAGTTTGCGGAAAACCCCCTACCATGCCTTGTGGACGACGTGTGAAAGTTTGGAAGGTAATCGGTGTACCCGGTTTACATAATCTTATCGACTGTCGCAGTCCGGGAATTACATTTGCCGCAGCTGCTAACAACCGCTCGCTATATTCTGCACGCTGCGCTTGATAAGCAGCTTCGTTTTGGGCGTGATACAATTTCCACCAGGGAGTGACGGCCGTATGCGTGGAGAGTGTTGCCGCAAGCATACCTTCAGGCGCACGTCCATCGCCAGGCTCAGACAAGGAGACAAAAACAGAGTTGCCCTCGCCTAAAGGCATATTTAAATCAACAATAACTTGGTGATGGGCAGGCAGGTTCGCGGGTAACTGCGCAGCCTCCAAACCCAGATAAAGTGTGAAAGCACCCCATGTTGCTGGACGCTGTTTTAATTCGCGATTTAACTTTTGAGGCACAGCAGAACCCAAAAGTTCTGCCAATCCCCATGGTGTCAGATTCGCCAGGAATTGATCACCAGTTATGTACAAGCTTTTGTTGGTCTTTACGGCTGTTGCTCTGCCTGTTGACCCAATTTCAACCTGTGTCACCTGCTGTCGAAATAAAACTTCCCCGCCATGTTGTCGAATCCACCGCACTAAAGTTTGTGCCAGCTCACCCACGCCGCCTTTTACATGATTAACACCACGACGTGGCAAATCCAGAGCAGCACTGCCGTATAATGCATTAGCATGTTCAGAGGTGGTTTGGGCTGAAATCAATAATTGTGCATCCAAAAAAGTTTTGAATAAAGGGTCATTTTGTGAAGCCAGTTGATTGATACTGTGCGTCAGATAAGGTAAGGCATATAGGGTTGACGGCCGTACAGCACGCGCCAATGCACCCATTTCATGCAGCGAAGCGGGTGGCCATGGAAAATGGCGTGTGGAAATGTCCCAAGAGATATCAGCTAAACGTTTTTGTTTTTGCCAAAACGGTTCAGTTTGTGGAAAAACACGTCGTCTTTCTGCGTGCCATACTTGGGGATCACTGTACTGTGTGATAGAACGACCGTCGGGTAAATGCACAACCCAAGCGGGATCAACCGGCTTGACTGGCCACTCTAAATTCAATACCTGTGCCAGGCGTGCATGTGGGCCGCCCTCAGAAAAACCGCCAACTAACGTGGCACCCGCATCAAAGCGGTAACCTTGATGGTAAAAAGTACCTGCGCTGCCGCCGGGATAGACGTGGGCTTCTAAAACCGTTACACGCTGACCAGCTTTGAGCAATAAGGCCGCTGCGGTTAAACCGCCGATACCTGCGCCAATGATGACTGTATGCGTCATGTATCCTCTGAATCAGGCTGTGACGCGAATGTATTTGCGTCCTGTTGTGGCACGCCGTGTGAGCAGCTTGCGGGCTGTAAACAACATATACAAGCCTGGTTTACTAAACAACAAACGGCTAACGACACCACGTATGCCTTGGGCATGAGCATATTGAATATGCTCGTCAATCCGCGTTTTGTTGGCTGAAACGGCCGTAAACCGATGGGTATGCTGCCAATATTTCAGGGGGCCACTCACTTGGGTATCAGTAAAACCATTCGAGCTGACATCACTATGCACGGCAACCCAATGAATAGGAAAAGGACCAAACCATAAGGTGAAATCGGCCAGAGAACCTTCTCCCAACGGTTCATAATCATGAATTTGTGTGAAGATAGGCGGCGGCGACAATTTTTTCAATGCGCGTGTGTCGTGGTGGAATTCAGAAACGGCCGTTAATGGCGCGTCAACTTCGAATGAATAATTAAAGGTAGGCATCGTTGTAACTCCTTGAGTATTTGATGAATACTCATAGCACTCAAACAAAAGAGTGCGTAAAGATCGGTAAGATTAGAAACATAGCATTAAAATAGCGGATTAATTTATGGAAAATTCAGTTTCACTCATAAAAACAATCGACAACCAACAACCACGTAAAAAATCGAGAGGCTGCGCAGTAGTGGGGCTGCTGCTGATCTTTTTATTTGCCTTGCCCTGGTTATGGCGCTGGGCAGTACAGGCTTATTATCAACAACATATCTATACGACTGATACAGCTCCCTCTGAACAAGTTGCGATTGTATTTGGTGCTGCGGTGTATAGCAACGGCCGTCTCAGCAGCGTCTTGCGCGATCGGATGGATACCGCTATTGAACTTTATGAAAATGGACAGGTAAACAAGATTGTGGTCAGTGGTGACAATTCAACCTATGATTATAATGAGCCAGGCGCAATGCTGGATTATGCCATTGCACGCGGCGTGCCGGCTGAAGATGTACAACCAGATTATGGCGGGCGGCGTACTTATGACAGTTGTTATCGGGCACGCGACATTTTCCAAATCGAAAGTGCGATCCTGGTAACCCAGGATTTCCATTTACCGCGTGCCATTTTTACTTGCCGCCGCCTCGGTATTGACGCAGTTGGGGTTAGGGCTGATTTACGGCCGTATCGCGACGCACGCTGGTATGAATTTCGCGAAACAGTCGCAACGGCCGTTGCCTTCTGGGACACCCTGCGTCAAGTTCCACCACCCGTTCTTGGCAGTCCAATCCCATTGAATTAAGATTATTACAAAATATTGGCGTTTTTATTTTTCCAGAGGAGACATGTCAGGTTTTATGATCAATTTGTTCACACGCTGCTTGTGGTAGAAACCTGACATATCTAGAATTCGCCAGACTCCAGTTCTTTCCTTTTCCAACATTATTAACTCAATTGGACACATTATACAGGTTTTGTTTATGTTAGTCAATATATTGTTCATATATAATCAAGTTTTGTCCAGTTTTCCGTTTGGGATAATTTCTGGTATGCTTTTCGGCGTTTTGAGGAGTAAATTACAATGAATCACCAACAGTATCCCGCTTACGTCGCACGTTTACTTGCCCAGGCAGAAGCTTTATGTGCCGAAGAGTTTGGTCAAGCAGATGCAGCCGCATTGTGTTATGAAATTTTGGCACTGTTCCCAGAACATACCACCGCATCTGAACTGATTTATACTGCGTTTTGTGATCCACAGTTGATTTATGAAAATCGCAAGGCACTCAGTCGCACGATTGACGAATGGGATGATCGGCCGTGGCAGCAGCGCCGGCGGCTGGGTAAATCATTCAGCTTTATGAGTACCTGGCTGCCACCACAATCGCCAAATGATGAAGAATTGTTTGCTCCACCTCCTGATATCGCAGCAATGCTGGATGAAGGTCAACATCAATTAATGCAAGATTTTTTAATGGGGCAAACCAAAGGGGCTGATGTTGCCTGGCACATTTTTGCGGAAGCGATCAAATATACAAACGATCCCCACACCACGTTATTGTGGATTGGTTATCTGTATGCAGAGCATGGCTATTTTGCCGAAGCAGTCGATATCTTAGAGATATTGGAGGTGCAATTTCCGCAAGATAGCGCTGCACGACGGCTTTGGGCTGAAGCACGCTGGTGGCGAGATAATCAGGGGCGCATTCCTTGGGTTCCCACAATCGATGCTGGTGCTGGTAACGGCCGTCGCTACCGAGAAATCATGCGTCAAATCGACCCTAACTTTGACAGCTTTGAAACTGCTGATAATCCCTTGCTCGAATATATACCACCAGAAGTAGCTAATTTACCAGCCGATTTCCAACTCCCCATGACATTATCACCAGAATTAATGGCACAATTGGCAGAAATTTTAGGGCCTGGTGTTTCTACGGGGCTAAAAAAAGGTCCGGTCGATTGGGGTTTTCTGGATAAATATGAACAAGGAGACCTTTCCGATATTGAAATTCCGACATGGGCACAATATATTTTGCTGGACCTCGACGACCCAAAACTTGAAATCGAGTTCAAACGCTTTCTATTAAGTTTTTTAGCGAATCCACCGCA
>JAGRDI010000066.1 GCA_020432765.1 Anaerolineales bacterium
AAAAAAAGAATGCAAAAGTCACCTGTTTTTCGCAATAATTGGCGAGATTGGTAGAATAAGCTCAGTTTGACAAAAAGATAAACGGCAAGTGGATCAAACCGTGTGGCAATATGGCTCTTTGACGGCCGATTGGCACGGTTTTTTTGTTTACCAATTTGAAAATAATGTAAATAGGATGCAGATTTTGCGGATTTTCACTGATAAAAACCAAGAATCGGTGTAAATGCTTTTCTAGACACTGGTGTTTTTATTTTGCCAGAGGAGACATGTCAGGTTTTATGATCAATTTGTTCACACGCTGCTCGTGGTAGAAACCTGACATGCCTAGAATTCGCCAGACTCCAGTGCTTATAATCCGTGAACATCCACATCCGATTGAGGTTATCGTTCATGAAAATAGCTATCGGATCAGATGAGAGCAACCAACTAACGGCCGCAGTCGTCACAAAAGTCAAAGCATATGGTCATAAAGTGCTTCTCTTTGGTCCCTTGAAAAACGAAAAAGCTTTTTGGCCAGCCGTTGCGGCTGAAGTGGCTGAAGCAGTGGCTGGCGGTACGGCCGATGAAGGCATCCTCTTTTGTTGGACGGGGACGGGTGTCACTTTAGCCGCCAATAAAGTACCTGACATCCGCGCTGCTTTGTGTGACGATGCCGAAACGGCACGTGGCGCACGCTTGTGGAACAATGCCAATGTTTTATGCCTCTCCATCCGGCGCACATCGGCCGTTATAGCTGAAGAAATTTTAGAAAGCTGGTTTAACACGACTTATCAACCCAATGCGGAAGATGATACTTGCTTATTGCAGGTAGTGGCATTGGAGCAAAAATACACGGTCGCAGCATAAAGAACTGAATTGTTATGAAAAAAAATAGATTGTTTTGGTTTGGTTTGATTAGTACGGCCGTTTTTTGGTTAGCTGGTTGTGGCCCAACACCGACACCAAAACCTGATGTATATGAACCATCCTCACAGTACACATTATTGGATGAAGTCTCCCTGTTTCCGACACCCAATGTCCCGACTGCTACCAGTCCGCCAACGCCACTCCCGACCAAAATACCTGCCACACCACAGCCTAAACCCACTGTTTCGGTCCAAGAACTGCAGAAAATTTATCCTGAAGAACCTTTGCCCGGTTCTGATGTGGAAGTGATTGCCTCCGATTTGGCTGAACCGGTCACACTTGTATTTGCGCCTGACGGCCGTCTCTTTTTCACAGAGAAAGTAACCGGCAACATCCGTGTCATTGTCAATGGCGAATTGCTGCCGGAACCCGTTTTGGGCCTGGAAGTTGGTAGTCATTCTGAGCAAGGTCTATTGGGCTTAGCCGTCGATCCTGACTTTGAGAGCAATCATTATATGTGGGCTACCTATACCGTCCCAGCACGCGCCAACAATGATCAAAAAGTGAACCGCATGATCCGTTTTACCGAGGAAAATAACAAAGCTGTTGATGTCGTCACCGTGTTAGAAACGCCCAATAATGAAGGCGATGGCATCCACAACATGAACAATCTCAGTTTCGGTCCCGATGGCATGCTTTATGTGACTGTTGGTGAGGACAATATCCCTTCCAATGCACAAAATTTGAGCGAGCCACGCGGTAAAATCTTACGTTTCAAACCGACCGTACCGCTGTCAGCGCCAGAAGATAATCCATTTTACGATGGGGATGGTCCCAACTTTGATGGCATTTATGCTTATGGGTTTCGCAACTCCTTCGATTTTGTCATTGATCCACTTTCAGATGATATGACCATATTCGCCACTGAGAACGGGCCCAGCTGTGATGATGAAGTCAATTTGGTACTGCGTGGCAATAATTATGGTTGGAACAGTCAGCATGATTGTGACAATGAAAACGGCTACCATCCAGAACTCAACTCCATCCCGCCTATGTGGTATACTAATCAGACAATTTCCCCTACCGGCATCACCGTTTACACGGGTGATGATTTCTATGAATGGTATGGGGATGTCTTTTTCTGTTCATACAACGATGGCATGTTCCATCATCTCACGCTTAACGAAACCCGCGACAGCTTCACGACCCACCGCTCGATTAATGGTATTTCTTGCCAAACTGATGTGATCACCGCCCCTGATGGCAGTCTTTATTTCCTCGAAGGCGGCGGTTATGTCCCTGGCACTATCAAGCGTCTTTACCGTAAACGTTAAAAAATCTGGGACACAGGGCTTACAGAGTTTTCACGCTTTTATCCGTGCCCTCTGTGTGCTTTGGGGTGAATTTTCAACTAGCCAAAAGCGCACAAATGTTCTATAATTAGCACATGCAAACGCTGATTAAACTGCAAGATATCGCTACCCATATGCATTTAGAGCCGGCTGAGGAAACGCCCAATCTGCCGCCGCTCACCCATGACAAAAAGGTTGCCCCGTGTGGCCAAATTGTTACACTCCCTCCAAAGCCGATCGCCCAACAATCCAGTATCGAAAAACAACGTGCCGAACTGGGGATTTCCTATGCTGTCATGCCGAATGGGAAGCGCATGCCGCTGCTCAAAACATTGTTAACCTCAGCATGTGAACGCAATTGCAATTACTGCCCATTCCGTGCCGGCCGTAACTATCGCCGCACGACATTTAAGCCCGAAGAGATGGCAAAAACGTTCTTACAAATATACCGCGCTGGTCTGGCAGAAGGATTGTTTCTCAGTTCTGGTATCATCGGTGGAGGTGTACGCACACAAGATAAATTGCTGACAACGGCCGAAATCCTGCGTTACAAATATGCATACAAAGGCTACTTGCATCTCAAAATCATGCCGGGTGCCGAAAAAGCTCAGGTCGAACGTGCCATGCAGTTAGCCAGCCGTCTATCAGTAAACCTCGAAGCGCCCAATGAGAAACGGCTCTATGATTTAGCGCCAATGAAACAATTTACGACTGAACTGCTGCGACCGCTGCGTTGGATGCAAGAAATTCGTCAAGAACAATCCCAACATCTGGGCTGGAACGGCCGTTGGCCTTCTTCAACCACCCAATTTGTGGTTGGTGGTACGGATGAAAGCGACCTGGAACTGTTGAGTACGGCCGCCTTCCTCTACCAGAATTATGGCTTGCAGCGCACCTATTTTTCCGGCTTTAGCCCGATTCCTGACACGCCGCTGGAGAATCGTGCGGCCGTAGATCCGTGGCGGCAAAATCGACTTTATCAGGCTTCGTTTCTCTTGCGTGATTATGGTTGGGATTTGGAGGAAATGCCCTTTTTGCTCGATGGTAATTTGCCGTTGGATGTGGATCCTAAGCTGGCTTGGGCGAGAGAAAACCTGACTGACGAACCGGTCGAAATCAATCGTGCCAGCCGTCCCGAACTGCTGCGTGTGCCTGGCATTGGTCCCAAAAGTGCGGCCACAATTGTGCAGGCACGTCGTCAGGGTACTTTGCGTGATGTAATCGACTTACGCAAGCTAGGCGTCAAAACAAAGCGCTTAGAGCCTTATGTGCTGCTGGATGGCAAACGGCCGTTGTATCAGTTACCCTTGTTATAAACAATCATATTGGAGTCTGGCGAATTTCAGATTTGTCAAGTTTCTACCACGAGTGGATGGTGAACCAACAGTCAAAAAACTTGACAAATCTCCCTCTTATTGCGTGTTGCGTATTCCGTAGCAGGATTTATACGCATTACTCCTCTAAATCTGATATGATTATCTCCATGGAACGAACGTCACGCTTCATTTTGGAACCGATTACGGTTGAGTGGGACAAGCCCCCGCAAACGAGTAAAACGCCCACATGCCCAGACCGATTTGTATGGGAAGATGAAACGCTGCCGATTGTGGAACTGTTGGAAGAATGGCGTGATTTTCGGCGACGCGGCCGTATGGCCAGCAATATGCGCCCGGAACATGCAGCCCGGGCACGGCAGACAGGGTCTTGGGGTGTCGGCCGTTTCTATTTCAAGGTAAGGGTGTTAGACGGCCGTGTTTTCGACATTTACTATGATCGCGCCCCCAAAAGCAGCGACCAACGCCAAGGTTCCTGGTTTCTCAACCGCGAATGGCTGTGATACCATTGTATTGAATAACAACTAACTGAAAGTTAGCGTATTTCAAAGCAATCGAAAAAATCCTGGTTGACAACAAAAAGGCTTTCTCTGTCAGGATCATCCACACCCATTACGTAATATCGTCCTGATGGTAAAGTCGGATCAATTTGATATTCTGCTGCGAATGCACCACTATTGTTGTCAGTTGTGACGACTAAATCATCAACTAAGAGAAAAACATTTTGAAAATTTTCTGTGATTTCGTCAGTAGCACGATAGATTGCTACTGGTAATTCTATTCCAGGTGGCCACCCATCACTGAAAATGAAAACAGTATCACTCTTGTCAAAGGTTCCACACCAATTATCTTCAAATGGGTTTGGATCTGGTGATGGCAAAGTATGTAAAGTGGGTGAATTGGGAGATGCAAGTTGGAAATATGCTTCGGCCGTTCCTTGCGGTGAACTGGCAATCACTGTCCAATCGCCATGCGGCAGCGATAAGGGCATCCACAAGTTAAAACTATGAAATGGAATACCGGAATCATCACCTTCATCGGCCCACCCAACCCATGGTTGTTCAACTGGCGGTTCGATTTGACGTGTGTACAAGAGACCTTCATCATCCACATCTGCCACAAATCGACCAGAACCTCTAAAACCTCCCTCCGGATCAAGCAGCTCAACCATGATCTCTTCACCAATTTGATACCCAAAAAGGCATAAACCCACTGAATCATCCGAGCGATTTTTGGCTACTATCGTTGGTATACCTGCTGCTGCATTTGTTGCTATTCGTGCACCTAAATCACCTTCCAAAAATGTTAGATCACAAAGCAGGAATTCTCCGGCCGTTCCAAAAGAAACAAATAGTTTTTCTTTCAAATTCGTAAGAACTTCAGGCTTCTTATTATCATTATCTGCCGGCGGATTTGATGGTGGATTGTGTTGGAGTTCGGGCGTGGTTTCAGGTGGTTCTGTACAACTCCCACAGGCTAATGTAATCGACAAGAAGAATCCAAACAATACAAAAAAAGCTAGACTAGAACGTTGTTTCATGATCCTACCTCCGTGGTCAATCAATATAACAACAGAACAGATATTTATCAGTCTGCGCTTAACCTCACTAATGCTTCTTCTGCTAAGTGAGCTAAAGTATCATTTCCAAAAAACTCGGCGATTTGCAACGCTTCATTATATGCTTCTAATGCTTCTTCTTCTTGTTCTAAATGCTCATGTACAGCCCCTAGTTCTAGGTAAAAAGCACCCTGTTCGAAGGGTGTGACTAATTCAATTGCTTGTTTGTAATGCTTGATTGCGGTTTGTGAATCACCATTTAACCTGGCAATAAGTGCCAATTGTCCGTGCGCATATCCGGCTTGCAGTGCTGCTGTTGTATTGCCGTTTTCATAAGCTTGCACAACTTTTTCGAAAGCATCTTTGGCATGAATCATCCATATTTCTTCATCTAATGTTTGAGCACGCACAAAATTAATTAGACCCAGATAGAATTGAATCTTGATTTCCAAATTGGCGCTCTGTGGTAAATCATCTTGATCTAATATCATAAGGAATTTTGCTTCAGCCTGATCCAATAGGTCTAGATTGACAGTTTCAAATGAAGGATCATTTGGATTCCCCAACGCTTCCAGATAAAGTACTAGCGCTTCACCGGCTTGAGCCCGTGCATAACCAGGTCTGATTTCAGCTGCTTCCTGATAATTTTCTAGTGCGGCTTCTAAAAATTCAGTTGATTTATGGATAGATGCTAAACGTACATTGGTATTGGCAATTAGTAAATAAGCCACCTCTTTTCCAGCAGATCGTAGCCAACCATTTGAGTCTAGTGCTGTATAGAAATACTCAAGTGCTGCATCGAAATCGTCAATAGCATAATAGGCTAATCCAATGGTTATATTTGTTAATGCATTTACACGTGCGCTTAAAGCGGGGTTTTCAATGTCAACCAAAGCATTGGGATCAAATGGTAATGGCACAATCACCGGTTTCCCCAATTGATGCACCCCCGTGATTTCTGGAGCTTCTTGGAAACCTTTGAAAGTAACAAAAAATTGGGGTTCAAAGCGTGCGCGATCGCCCGTGCTGCTGATTACACCAGTTACAATAATGTCAGCATTGATACGATCGGCTAATTTCTGTGCACTTGCAGCTCTTTCGTCTGCTGTATCCCCTGGCAAAACATCTGTATATTCAGGAGGCCATACTTGCGGCTGGCCACTCTGGAGATCAAGAGCTTTCAAGTTTGAATCTATTTCTTGGTAAAGGAAATTTGCCAGATTACGGCCGTCCTCACTCTTCACGCGCTGATTATCCGCATCAACAACTGCGAATTCAGTAACAGCAATATTAAATTCACCAATCATTTCAGTCGGTATGGGTTCATACCAGAGCAAGAAGGCCAGAACCAAACTAATGACAGAGAGCAATACGACGAGTGGTAGTAGGCGAATATCAATGTTAAATATCCGAACCTCAGCACGGGCACTTCGCCCAATCGCTAATACGGCTCTATCATAAACATTGCCAAATGAAATGTGATCCCCTTTTATGTTTTTTTGTATTGGCTGCGAGGGATCGGGGGAATCATCATCTTGTTTTTCAAACATCACATGCCCCTTGCTGAAAGAGTAGTGAATCCACTTAGCTGCCTAATCTTAGTATACTCAGCGAAACTTTTTAATCAAGAGGCAGTAAGTACAATTTAGATTGATTTGTGTACCTTGTGAAATACGAGATTGTCCAATGTATTCTCCCTTGTAAATGGAGCGTGAGCAGCTTGCTCGCGTTCATTGACAGACTGGTAGTCTGCGCTCCATTTGCATTCATTTGTTGGTACCGCGCAGTGGCGTGGCGTTTCCTGAGAAAATAAAAACCCCGAACATTTTTATGTTTCGGGGTTTTCTGATGTTTGAAATATGTAACTGGAGTCTGGCGAATTCCAATGGTAAATTAAAAAACGCCGGTGTCCAATATGTAACTGTTATAGCTCTTTAGGAATCGTGGGGTTTTGCCGTATAACGTACAGCGTATTACGTGACGCTCTTTGGACACGCAATACGAAATATTAGCCATCAGCCCTCTGAAATCCTGAAGACCCATTGTTGTTTACGCTTCTGCCTCAGCCTTGGCATCGGCCGCTTCTTCTTTGGCGCTGGCGGCAACCTCTTCACTCTCACGTTCGATGAGGATAGAGAATTTGGCTACCCAGGCACCGACGAGCGCCAAGACCGACCAGGGTCCCAACACCAGAATACCGGCCGCGCCGGCATACATGGGGATTGAAATCAGCTTTTTGCCGTTTTCGTCCAGTACTGTGATCTTACGTACGGCCGCTTCACGCAGCAGTTCTTGTACTTTGCCGAGCACCTGATCACCAGCTACACTGACTTCTTCAGTCCAGGTTTTGCCTTTTTCGGAGGCTGCTTCTTCGTAATCTTCTTCAATATTGATTGTATGTTCTGTCATTTCTTTATTCCTCGTATGTGCTATTTATTGACCGGAAAATCCCGGCCTAAATGATTGAATTCTGTGAACCTATACGCACGAATTTATAGAAGGTTGCGCTCGCCTGTACAACCGTGAATAAGGGTACTCGCAGATTGTGGGTGGTAGGCATATTCATTGTTAATTAAATCCGCTATGTCATTTGGCAGAAGTGTCAACCGCGGTTGACACTTCTGCCCGGTCAGTAGGCATCAAGGGCTTTAAAAATCCTTGGAGCCTAGCATAACGATATGATCTCAGCTAACATTAGTATGCAAATTTTTGAGGAGAATGCTGATGTCAGAAGGTGAAAAAGAACACGGGATTCAGTTCCCCCAAGATGCTAACGGCCGTCGTAGTTCTATTGCCACCGGTAAACAAATATTAGCAGCGGCCGTCGAACCTATTGATTCGGCCGTGGCCGCTGAATTGTTAGCTGAAACGAAGTGGCGCGATCATTATCCCCACCATATTTACAATCAAGTCTTATTGGGGCTGAAAACCCCTGAAAATGGGCTTGAAATCGCACGTAACGGTTTGAACGCCTTATATGACCAGTTTGAATTTGTACGTCCTGAGGGCAAATTCTCGCTGCGCGAAGCGCTGTCCACGTCTGTGGGAACCCCGCTGCATACGGCTACGATTGTTGGTGCAGGCCACGCGCCACCAGAAAGATTAACGATCCCTTATCAGGGTGAACAGTTAGTCGGCCAGCAGCTTTTGGCGCAGCTCGGACAATGGGAAGAGCAGGGTATTGTGGAGCCATCGCATGCCAACGCTATTCGTCGTGTGAAAGCAAATCGCGAATGGCTGAATTTGTCGGACCAAACATTTGTATTGTTAGGGGCTGGGGCTGAGATGGGACCTTTGCTTTCTTTGCTGCGGTATCAGGCCAATGTTGTAGCGGTAGATATTGCGGATACGGCCGTTTGGAAACGCTTAATTAATTTGGCATATCGCTCAAATGGTAGATTTCATTTTCCCCTGCGTGTCGCCCAAACTGAGAACATGAGTGATGCTGATTTAGCACAACTCGCAGGCTGCGATTTGCTCAGCGAAATGCCTCAAATTGCAGCCTGGCTAATGGGGTTTGCTGGGCCGTTAACTGTCGGTTCCTATGCCTATATGGATGGCACCAAACATGTGCGGGTGGCATTGGCGATGGATGCAATTATTGATCACCTGCTGGCAAACCGTGCTGATATTGCGTTGGCCTATTTGCTTACGCCAACGGATGTGTATGCAATTCCACACGATGCCGCTGAAATTGCCCAGGAACGTTATGCTGAGTGGAAAACGGCGCGTGCGTGGAGTAATCCCAAAATCTGGCAGGAGCCCTTACATTATTTGAGCGGCGGGCGCTTTTTTACGCCTAATGTTGCAGATATGATTACGGCCGCTGACGGCAATGTGTATGGCATCACCGATTGTTTGGTCACGCAGCAAGGTCCCAATTATGCGCTGGCGAAACGCTTACAGCAATGGCGGGCATTAGCAGCACGGGCGTCTGGCACGGTTGTATCAGCCAACGTCGCGCCCGCGACCATCACCCATTCCGTAATTAAGAATCAGGCTTTAGCTGCGGCTTATGCAGGTGCATCTCGTTTTGAAATCGAGATTTTCCATCCTGAAACCAGCAATGCATTGATGGCAGCGCTGTTGATTCACGATTTGCGTAATCCTGAGGCGGCATCAAATCCAGCTGTAAAGTTGGCGCATCCTTACAATTTATTTATGCAAGGTGCTGCGCATAATGGTTTATGGCGCACTGGTTTTCGGGCACGATCTGTTTTGGAGATAGCGGCCGTGTTAGGCTGGCGGCACGCACAAAAAAGCACATGAGATAGGCCACGAGTTAACATGGATTAACAGCTAAATCTGTGATCATCCGTGAGAATCCGTGGCAAGAAAGCAAAATTAGCTCTCGTCCAAGATTTCCAACAACGATTCAATATCTTGCTGTAATAATGCTAGAAGCCGAGCTGCTTCTTGACGATCGTTGGCATTAAGTGTGGTCTGGTTGAACAATGAAAGATGGTGGCGTGCCCAGCGGATGCGTTGGATGCTCATGGGGATATTGCTGAGGGGTGTGCCGTCTTCCGGCGGCGGGATAAGCGGGGAGGGAGTTGGGCCGGGAGCAGCCGTTTGGGAACCAGAGCCAGTTGACGTTGGCGGATTATGTGTGGTTTGTGGATTGGCTAAAAGGCGTATGGCTTTGTGGGTAGTCAAGTCAGGTGATTCTTTCAACAAACGGGCGACTTTGCCCACATCTGCCCCTTCAATGTCACCAGCCATGCGTGCTTTGTGCAAGGCACGCTGCTGAGAGGGTTTTAAGCCTTGATAAATGCGTGTATCCCGTTCTGTTAAACTGCCTTCGCGCACGGCCGTTTTGATTTCTTCAGGTAAGTCGAGCAGTTTGATTAATTGGTGGATACGTTGGCGTGAGTAGCCCAAACGCCCGCCTACTTTTGCCCAACTGACTTTCGTGTTCCATGGTTTGTCACTGCTATCATCATTTGCTTGAAAGGCATTCAATTCTTCCTGCAATAAATCGCGTAAGCGCAGCAGAGCGCCTGCCCGATCAACATCATTCAAATCTTCACGCTGGATGTTTTCGACAACCTGGCGCACAAAACGGGTGACTTGATCGTAATCCCGACGACGTACAACGGCCGGAATGGTTTCCAGCCCCGCTAACCGTGCCGCTCGCCAGCGGCGTTCGCCATGTACGATCATGAATACATTCGGCCGTATTTGTGTTACTTCGATCGGTTGGATGACGCCATCTTGCTGGATGCTTTCGCTAAGCTCTTGCAGCGATTCTGCGGGGAAGGTGTTGCGCGGCTGGTCTGGATCAGCTTGAATCGCATCGACGCGGATCGCTAACAACTGCAGCCCAGATGCCTGTTCGACATCTTCTTCCGTTTCGAAAAGCTGCGAAAGATCGCCAGTACGCGGTTGAATGGGTTGGTTTAGGTTGAATTTCGGCCGTTTTCTTGCCATAAGAGTTGTCCTGAAATTGTTTGATGTTGCTGATAGAAGTTACACGGAGTTGCACGGAGGAAAAATAGAGAACCTGGAGAAGATTAGGAGAAAATGCGTTTGTTAACATTTGTTTTCTGCTTTGTTGACAGGTTAAAAAATATAAGAACCTCAAAAATCTCCGTGACCCTCCGTGTATTCTCCGCAGTTCTCCGTGTTCCTGCTACTTTATTTCGGTATTAGCTGCTGGGCGATTTTGCGGTAG
>JAGRDI010000067.1:0-6054 GCA_020432765.1 Anaerolineales bacterium
GATATTAAGATTCTACTCAATTCCAGATCGTTTTAATATCATATTGAGCAATGTGGGCATCAATTGTGAGCAGGGGCAGGTTTTCTAGCTGGCCTTGGGCAATGAGAATGTGGTCAAAAGGGTCACGATGGTGAGCGGGTAATGCATAGACATGCAATGTGTGGTGCAGTTGTATCGGTAGGATTTCAAATGCGTTTTTTGTCAAATGCTCACCAACAAAGTTGGCAATGTCTGTGGGGAGGGTTAGTTTGTTGAGCCTGGCCTTAATAGCAATTTCCCAACCGCTGGCAGCACTGAAGTAGATGGTGTTACGGCCGTTGCTCAAAATATCTCTAACCCGTTTCGATAAGCGCCCATCATCAGTTATCCACCATAAAAATGTATGTGTATCCAATAAAGCTTTCATGACTCAAAGGCATCCAGAATCTCATCCGGTAAAGGAGCATCAAAATCATCGGCGATCCATATTTGCCCTTTGGCACTGCCGGGCACACGCTTTGATTGTGACGCTTTTAACGGAACCAGTCGCGCCACCGGTTGCCCAGATTTGGCGATGATAATCTCTTCACCCAAACTAACACGTTTAATTAACTTGGAGAAGTGGGTTTTGGCTTCATGTACATTTACCACAGATGACATTTGTTTCCTCCATTGTATTTTACCTGATAAGATAGACTAAGAGGCAGACTAAGTCAAGTGTTGTTAACCATTGCTGGTAGAGCGGCCACCCTGGCTGCGGTTCTGCGCGGGAGAGCCGGAACCAAGGTGGTTCCTCTGCCGAGGGCGGGGCAATCAAGAAAGGGATATGTCACCTTTCATGTGCACACAAGCCCACCCAGGTAGAGCGGCCACCCTGGCCGCGATTTTGCGTGTGGGAACCGGAACCAGGGTGGTTCCTCTGCCGTCGATGGTGAAGTCAGGGAGTCAGACAATGTTTTTGATTTTGCGTAAGCCTGCCTGGGTAGAGCGGCCACCTTGGCCGCGGTTCTGCGCACGAGAGCCGGAACCAGGGTGGTTCCTCTGCTGTTGATGGTGAAGTCAGGGAGTCAGACAATGTTCTTTGTTTTTGTGTAAGCCTACCCAGGCAGAGCGGCCACCTTGGCCGCGGCTCTGCGCGTGAGAACCGGAACCAGGGTGGTTCCTCTGCTGTTGATGGTGAAATCTGAGAGCCAGGCATTGTTCTTTGTTTTTGTGTAAGCCTACCCAGGCAGAACGGCCACCTTGGTCGCGGTTCTGCGCGTGAGAGCCGGAACCAGGGTGGTTCCTCTGCCGTCGATGGTGAAGTCAGGGAGCCAGGCGGCATTTACTGTAAATGGCGGATGTTTCCCATGGGGGTGATGTCGTAGCCGGGCAGAGCCGCAACGGCCGTTCTAAATCCCTCATCTCCCAACAAATCCAACAGCGGATCCAGAAAGCCGCTCTCATACTGCGCTTGGGGAATTACCAGATCATACTGTTCATGCGCCAGGGGCACAAAATCGAGATCAAGGGCGCGGGCAGCCGCACGAATGCCTAAACCCACATCCGCCATACCAGAAGCAACGGCTGCCGCCACTGCCAGATGGGTATATTCTTCACGCGCATACCCTTTGACCTGCTCCGCTTTAACACCCTGCCGCTCCAACTCATAATCCAGCAGCACACGAGTACCTGCACCACGCTGCCGGTTGACAAACTGCACGTCGGCGCGGGCGATATCTTGCCAGTTGGCCAGCCCTTTGGGGTTGCCGGATGGCACGATCAACCCTTGTTCACGCCCCACAAGCGTCACGAGCACAATTTCCTGCCCCGGTAAATAGCGGCGTACATAACTGTCGTTATAAATGCCGCTGGCCGGGTCGAGCAGATGGGAACCGGCCAGATGGGCTTCGCCGCGCCGCAGGGCCACCAGGCCGCCCAAACTGCCCACATTGGCCGACATCAGACGCAAACCATCTTGACGTTCGGCCAGAAATTGCGCCAACAAATCGAGGGTTAGATCATGACTGCCAATCGCTACAAGCGTACGTGCGATCTCGGCCGGGGTGCGGTAAAGATGTACCGTCACTTTGTCGCCGGCATCTTGCCCCTCACTAAAGCGTGGGATGCGCAAAATGCCATCGGCGCGTACCAGCGAAGTGATCACACCGGCACCGCGGCTGATGGGCGTGACCATCACCTTATCGCCCACTTTGCCCACCGACACGCGCACAAAATCATCATCTCCTGTATGTGACATGACTTTACGTGTCAAATTGCCTTCCAATGTAGGCGCGGCATAAGCGGCACGCCCTTGCCACTGCGCCAACAAAGGCTCTACAAAGATTTCGCCGGTCAAGGCCGCACTGACCGGATACCCGGGCACACCAATAATCGGAACCGCTGGCTGCTGACCGCTGATCGCTGACTGCTGAATTATGCCGAGGATGACGGGGTGGCCGGGACGGGCAGCGACGCCGTGGACAAGTAGTTGGCCGAGGGCCTCAACGACATGGGCGGTGTAATCTTCGCTGCCGGCAGAGGAACCGGCGTTGAGCAGAATCAGGTCAGCATTTTGTGCGGCTTGCGAAACGGCCGTTTTAATCGCTTCAAATTCATCCGGCACAATCGGCCAACGCAAAGGGATACCGCCCCAATCTTGCACCTGGGCAGCCAGCACAAGGCTGTTGTATTCGATGATTTGGCCGGGTTGGGGTGGTTGTTTGGCTGCTAAACCGGCGTCTACTAATTCTGATCCGGTCGGAATAATAATCACACGCGGCTGTCGATAAACGTCCACTGTGGCATGACCAGAGCCGCCCAACGCACCTAAATCAACCGGGCGCAGTTTATGGTTGGCTGGTAAAACCAGTTCTGTGGCGACCATATCCTCGCCCATCGGCCGTACATGCTGCCAGGGTGGCAGCGCGGCGCGAATTTCCAAACCGGGTTTGCCATCGGCCAATGTCACTGGCTGCGTATGTTCGATCATCACGACCGCATTGGCCCAGGCAGGCAGCGGATGGCCGGTATTAACTGCCACAGTGGGACGCATGACACCGGCCGGCGATTCGTTTTTATCGATCAGGGTGAGCTGCAGCGGGCTGGTTTCTAGAGCGCCAACACTGTCTTGGGCACGTAAGGCGTAGCCGTCCATGGCGCTGGCATGGTAGTGGGGTGAGGAGAGTTTGGCATAAACGGCCGCTGCTGTGATACGGCCGTTGGCTTCCTGCAAGGGGATCGTTTCCGCTGTGAGCGGCCTCCATTGATCAGCCGCTTGCAAAGCTGTTTGAAAAACTTCTTGAGCCTGGTCTAAAGGAATATCTTCCAAATAAATATGTCGTTTCATAGCCTCTATTTTATCCAGTTTGGCAGAATTTGATAGCCTATCAGCAATTCGGCCGGTCAGCCAAGCCGGCCGGCTGACAAATTGATTGCTGATTAGCTGAACCGCTGACCAGCTATGCGCTTTCCATTGCTCTCAATTAATGACTGCGTCATAATCTATGTTTAACTTATGGGAGCAACTGGCAAAAATTATGATTAAAGAACTGGTCGCGCAAAATGTGCGGCTGCATATTCTCCCACCAGCCTGGTCGGGATCATTGTATTATTGGTTTTATTGGTCGTTAGTGGCCGTATATGCCCCATTCCTCAATGTTTATCTGCGGGAAATCGGCTTAAGCGGTGTGCAGATTGGTGTTTTGGTATCGCTGCTGCCTTTGATGAGTCTGGTGGCCGCGCCTATCTTATCAGCCTGGGCAGACCGGCATCAGCGACGTAAATTTCTCTTAACGGCCGCTTTTGTCTGTTGGGGGATTGTACTGCTCTTTTACCGTTTGCCCACGTTGTTTGCCGGTTTTTTTGTGTTGATGGCATTTGAAGCGTTTGTGCGCAGCTCTACAACGCCAGTCGGCGACAGTTTGATTTCGCGCATGGTCGAACGTCATCAGCTCGATTTTGGACGTGTACGTTTATGGGGGTCACTGGGGTTTGGCTTAACGACAATCGCGATGGGCATTGTATGGGATCGCACCGGCTTTACCCCCATGTTTTTTGCAGCGGCGTTGATGGTTTTGCCGATGTTGTATTTTACGGGACAGTTAGAGGAAGAAACGGCCGCTGCCGAAAATCCAGTTCAGGAATCACCGGCACAAGAACGCCCACCACTGCGCCAACTCCTTCAGGATCGTGGTTTATTGACATTGATCCTGGTTGCGTTGTTGGTTGGTGCTGCTTTAATCGTCACCTTCCTCTTTGCCGGCATTTACATGGTCAATCTGGGTGGTAATCAAACTTACGTTGGCTTGCTTTTTGGCCTCTCGGCTTTGGCTGAAGTGCCGGTCATGCTGCGCCAATCGCACATCACCCGCCGTTTGGGTGCGCCGCAAACATTGCTGTTATCAATCGTCATCATCAGTGTGGCCATCGGTGGCCATGCAGCCGCCTGGTCGCCGCTTGTTTTAGTTATATCTTCCATTATCAGAGGGTTTGGTTATGGCTTATTCACGGTTGGCCTGATCCAATTGGTCAATCTCCGTACCCCATTAGCGTGGAGCTCGACAGGGCTGGCTTTGACCAGCGCTAGTATGGTCGGATTGGCACCACTGCTGACATCGATCTTGAGCGGATATATCTATGATAGTTGGGGCGGCCGTACATTATTTGCGGTTGTCATGAGTTGGGCCATAATGGGCGCACTTGTGATGTTGCTGGCCATTAAAAAGAGGTGGTTTGCACCCATTCAAACCGAAGAATTAGTGAGGTTGCGTGATGAGTAATGTAAGTAGATATTTATGGTGGCAGAAAGGAAATTCAGATTTGTCAAGTTTCTACCACGATTGGATGGTGAACCAACAGTCAAAAAACTTGACAAATCTCTCTCAGATTTACCCGCGTTCGTATCAACATAGCAATGGGGACGGTATTGGTGATCTGCCGGGTATTATGCGCCACCTTAATTATATCCAAAACCTAGGCGTAGATGCTGTCTGGCTGTCGCCGATTTACCCATCGCCAATGCATGACTTTGGCTATGATGTCATCTGGTTAATGTTGAAAGACCCCGACTTTCGCGATGAACCGCTCGATCTGGATTGGGATGGTGTCAATCCACGTGGCAGTTTGCAGAATATTTATACGCATTAAGCTATAGTGCGGCCAAGAGTGCCATTACAGTCGCCAGTGATATGCAGCGATCCGGTGAAGTTGATTTAGATCAGTTGAGTATGAATCCGAATGAGGGACTGGTTTTGCGGGTGGCTGCAGCGAATACTTCGACCCACTCAGGACAGGTTGAGGAAGGAACGAATTTAGATTGAATGAAATAATCCGTTGTTGCATGATCTCATTCGTGAAATCAGTGCAATTCATGGCGAACGTTTATTTCTTGTTGTTTTTGCGGAAAATGTAGAGCAGCGTCGCCGATAACATGCCTGCTGCGCCGAGGATACTCCAACTGAGGCGATTGAGGCGGTTTTCGAGCCGTTCCTGTTGGCGTAAAGTGGCCGCATCCGGTTTCTGCTGCACGGACAAACGTCCTGATTCAGCCATTTCGAGCAGGCGCAAAATACGCGGCGGCATTTCGAGATACGGCCGTATCCCTTCCAGCAGCACCTCCCAACTCATTTCCCCGAGTGCAGATGCCCCTTGTTGTTGGATCAACTCCTCGCCATATTTCTCGATGGTGTACCAGGGATTGATCTCCGGATCAAGCTGCGAAATTAGACCGCTTACCATGCCCAATGCACGGCCCAAATAGATGAAATCCTGTGGAATTTGGAAAGGGAAATCAAAAAGCAGATCGCGGAATTGACCTGTTAGTTCTTGTACTTCCTTGGGATCGGGATTGGCCAGATCAAGCAGTTTGCGTCCCCAAATGCGGTCGAGCAGCACCGTTTGCGCTTCGATGATGCGTTCGGTGTCGGCTCCCGGCAGGAAAAAGCCTAAATCCTGGTATGCTTCGGTGAGTTGGCGCGCATCGCGCATTGTGACAGCGATCATGATTTTGCGCAGATTGTCGCCCATCAGGCTGGGCACACGGCCGACCATGCCAAAATCGACGAAAATCAGCTTGAACGGCCGTCCGCCTGCCTG
>JAGRDI010000067.1:6176-8796 GCA_020432765.1 Anaerolineales bacterium
TCCAACAAGGCGTCGGCGACTGCTTTGGGGTCAATCTCGGCATCGAGCAGCGCCTGCATAGCGCCGATTTTGAGCGTTTCCACATTTTCCAGCACGATCACCCGTTTGGTGGAATGATGGCGATAGATTTTGGGGATGGCCATACGCGGGTTGCCGGCATGAATCTGGGCGAAACGTTCGGCATTGTCTGCCTCGGCTTCATAATCTAATTCTTCCCACAATGTGCGCGAAAACTCATCCAGCAGTGCGGGCACATCGGCGCGTTTGCGGATCGGTTTGTAGCGCATCAGCCAGTGGGCCACGACACGCAGCGCGCCCAGGTCAACCCGCACCATCTCTTCGATAAACGGCCGTTGTACCTTCACAATCACCGCTTTACCATAGGTTTCGCCCGCCTTTTGCGGACGCAGCCAGGCACGGTGCGCCTGTCCCAGGGAAGCTGCGGCAATCGGTTCCGCTTCGATATGCGCGAAACGCAGGTCCAAATCACCCAATTCGGCACGCAAAATGGCGAATATTTCGGCCGAGGGCACCGCCGGCACTTCATCTTGCAGCCCTTTGAGTTCATCGGTGATTTCACGCGGCAGCACATCGACGCGTGAACTCAAAAACTGGCCCAGTTTGATCATCACGCCGCCCATCTCCACGGCCAATACGCGAAACTGGCGCGACATTTTGCGATGGCGGCTGATGCGTGTCTGCCGGGCACGCCAACCGATGATGGGCACACGCGCCAAAACCAAATCCCAGACGATGACATGCAGGATCAGTCCGCCGAAAAAAGACAAAATGCGTCTTGAACGGCCGGCGCTGAGCCCTTCGACAAGCTCAGCATGCGACTCGTCGAAACGGCCGTTTTCTAAAAACAGGGGGGAATCAATCTCATTCGTCATAAAAATGCCAACAGTCAGCTTGTGAATTTTAGCACATTTCCCCTGTTATGCTGGCATTCATTAACGTATGGTAGGGGCAGGACGATTAGGCAAGACGCCGGCAGCACGCACGGCAATTTCTCCCAATCGTCTTGCCCACGAAACGGCCGTCAACGGCGCTTGTGGGCTGCCAACATGCGGGCAAGACAGGCGGGAGATGAACTATTTCTACAGGGCGAGCGTATTTCCCGCCTGTCCTGCCCCTACATAAGCATGTTTTTCTTTGGGTTGATGTTTGTTGAGGCTCAGAACCGTGTTTATTTTGGCAGGCTCAATGCGAATCCAGACCGGAGCGTGCAGCAGTTGTTACGGTTAGCGGCACGGGCGTTGTTCTGATTGTTGTTCCACGCACCGCCGCGCAGCACACGTCTATTGCCAGGTTGCCCCAGGCATCGAAAACGATACCTGAAGTCAATTTTAGCGGAAAAAGAAGCGCCTGTCACCAAAAATTTGCAGCGATCGCGCACAGCGCGAAAGGGCGGGACTCCGCTACCGCTGCGCCCGCAGGAAACAGAGATCAGTGGACTTAATGAGATGGGGAACGACGCACCACAACCACCCGGAACCCGAGATAGTTGTTACGGTTGTCTGGATCGTAGCCGAAACGGTAAGCGGCACGGGCGTTGAACTGACTGCTGTACCACGCACCGCCGCGCAGCACACGACTGGAATTGTCAACGGCCGTTTCCTCCGGTTGACTATATTTATTAAGACACCATTCCCACACATTACCGCTCAGGTCATACAGTTCAAGGGCAACATTTTTGCCTGCCGGGTAGATGCCAACGGATGTTGTTTGGCCAATACGGTCGCCTTCATAGGTATTTGCTTTGGCGGCATCAAATTCGGTCCCCCAGGGATAGATGCGTTCCTCTACAGTTTGATTCGGCCAGCGTGCGGCCACTTCCCATTCATATTCGTGTGGCAGCCGCAGTTCGTAATCACCACCGGCAAGCGCTTTGTTTTGCAGCAGACCGCGCCGCAGTTTGTCATTTAACCAGCGGCAAAAAGCAAGCGCCTGATACCAGCTCACCGTCTCGCGTGGATGGTTGGCATAGGGAAACCCCGGTTCGGAGAATTTCTGCTCGTCTGCCGGTATATCTACCCACCATTCCCGGTCGTCACGGTCTGCTGCGTCGATGAAACTTTGATACTGGACATTGGTGATAGGATAACGTGCCAGGCGAAACGGCCGTTTGATGATGACTTGCCGTGGTTTTTCATCATCATAATCGCTTTTGTCATCACCAATTGTATAAGTGCCTGCCGGTATTTCTGCGCTCCAAATGATGTTGGGCAATCCAGTCTGCGGGTCTATGCCCACACCTGGACGATTATCGCTCAGGCGGGCTAACCATTGGCCCGCTTCGGCGCGTGTGGCCGCCGGCAGCAGAGTATCGGCGGTCATAATCCTTTGCAGCCAATGTTGCACACGCCGGTAAACGGCCGTGAAGCCGCCGGGTGTGCTTTCTTGCCTGACATGGTATTCAAAATTCGTTTCCACCAACGCCTGTGCCGCGATGGATACCCAGGTCGGCACATCCGTTGTCAGCGGCATATCTGCTGCGCCGGCATCAAACGGCAGCAGCGTATTGATTAAATCCTGCACATTTTTGGGCACAGTCACGCTGCTGCCCGCACTCAGCAAAAACACCTCACGCCACCAATCCGGCTGCGCCTTCACCTTC
>JAGRDI010000067.1:8876-9583 GCA_020432765.1 Anaerolineales bacterium
CGGTGCGGAAAGGTGTAGACAGCTTCGTCCTGTGCCAACAGCAGTCCGGCGCGATGCTGGATGTAGTTCAAAATCTGGTCGGCCTTTGCGCCGCTGTCAAAACGCGCCACCAGCGCCAGTTTTAGCTCCGTATGGCTGATTTCGGCCACCTGTTCAGCGGCTGCTTGCTCAGCTTGCGCACCTCCGGCCGCCAGCTCTCCTTGTTGTTTGTGGGCATTATAGGCAATCTGGGCCAACACATTTTGCAGATGAGCGGCAGGCACACCCAGCCAGAGCACTTCTTCGGCCGTTACTTCCTCGCCGGGGCGTGTGTCCAGCACAATCCGATTTTCCCAGCGCATGAGCAGCAGTTCCACCGCACGCCGGTAAAGGTCGGCACGGTTGTCGGGCAGCGTGCCGCCTTCGCCATGTACCTGCGCTATCAATGTTAGCAGCAGCGGCGAAGCTGCCAGACGGCGCAAATGGGGCAGGTTCAATAACGTGTTTGTGAGTATTTCGGCACGCTGCCGGCATTGATCATCATCCCAACCCCGGCGCGGGCCCATCACGCGCACATACCACGCCCGGTTAAAGGCTGTGATTTGTTCATCGGCAAAAGGAGCCAGCGAAACCACCGGGAATTGCGCAGCAGGCAGCCGCCATTGCGCTTCTTCTGTGTAGGCATAAGGACGGCTGGTGACCATTACCTGGCACTGTTTTTCAGCCGC
>JAGRDI010000067.1:9678-10561 GCA_020432765.1 Anaerolineales bacterium
AAAACGATGCCGCCGCTTTCAATCAGCGTGTGGCGCAGCCCGTCGCAGCTGTCGGCACAGCCCCAGCGCTCCAACATATAAAAGAGATAATCCCACACATCCCCAGCCGTGCCGCTCCGTTTTTCAGCCGCCAGCCATTCGGCAAAACGGCGCAGCACAATGCGCACCGGGATGGGTGTCTTTTCAGCGGGCCAGTCGGGCAGGGAGGTGTCGTTTGTGCCCAAACGCTGTTGTGCCAATTGGGCCGCCAGGTAGTTGACCAAGGTGCTTTTGCCGCCGCCCGGCTGGCCTAAAATGACAAGCCGCGGCAGGGCAGCAATGGCTTCGCTGGCGGTGATGGGGTGGCGTTCTTGCTCGCGTTGTTTTTCAAGCAGCTTTTCTTGATTACGCCTAGGTGATAATGCTTCGGCGATGGTCTCATCCTCGGCGCGGCTGACATTTTGCAGATAAAGTGTGGTGAAGACGGCCGAAATTGAGGGCGCATCGGTTGCGGTTTCACCCGCAGACAGAGGCGTTGTATCCAGGCGGTCGCATTGGGCGATTACGGTTTGCAGGTAGTGGCTTTCCCAATGAGGCGGGAAATGTTTTGAGGGGATTTGACTGTCTGTGCCGATGATGATTGTGAGTTGGTTTTGTAATTCGGCTTCTCTTTGCTGCAGCGGGGCCAGCACAGCCGCACGTAATGTCTCATCTTTTACAGTATTGGTGAGGGCAACGGCCGTTTGTTGAATCTCAGCCAACTCTACAGCCAAAACGCCCACATCTGGCCAGGCCACCGCCGGGTGCAGTTCGCGCAAACGCGCATCCAAATCCGGCAGTTGGTTGTGGCGGCGACAATATTCAACAAGTGACTGCGCTTTGGCGACACGAATCTCGCCGGGCA
>JAGRDI010000067.1:10663-12137 GCA_020432765.1 Anaerolineales bacterium
GAAACTATGGGGCATATGATACCAAAAACTGAGGGGATTTGGAATACGGATATGGACTCTGGCAAACAATAGATTTGTCAACTTTCCTCTCTGGAAGTAAACATGATTTCAAATAGCAAAAGTTGACAAATCTTTATCGAGAGCCAATTATCCACCCAGAATGCCACTCAATAGGATCAGAAGGCTCACGATGATGCCAATGAGCATGGTGATCAGGCCGACAAACAAGCCACGTGTGAAGCTGCGGGTGTAAAGACCCACTGCGCCAGCTGCGATAACTGCCAGGATGATTGCAAACCAGATCATCTATTGTCCACAGGGGTTCAATCTCCTTATACTTTAATAATTTAATTGGACACTGGCGTTTTTTAGTATACCAGAGAGAGATTTGTCAAGTTTTTGACTGTTGTTTCACCATCCACTCGTGGTAGAAACTTGACAAATCTGAAATTCGCCAGACTCCAGAATTTAATTGGGGTATAAGTTTGTAGGACGATTTTGTAAATCGTCTGAGCGATTTGCAAAATCGCTCTACATTTGTTGCCCGATGATGTTCTTGATCTACAACCAAATTGAACCTACTTAAAAACCAACGTTAAGCAAATCAGTAAGGTGGCTCGGCCGGGCCGTCATAGGCACACATGCCGGTACGTGGCGAATTGACCAGGGGCACTGGTTCGCCATACTCATCATGCGGATGTTTCTCGGCATGTTTGTCACATAACAAACCCGGCTCATCTTCCTCATAAATACATTCCATACACAACCAGGCTGCCGGTTGGCCGCATTCCTGGCATTCCAATACGGGTGCCTGGTTGCGTGCCATCAGCATGATAGGATGTTTGGTCAGCGGTTTGCCTTTGCGTTCGGCGACAACTTTGATGAGCAGTTCTGAGGTTGTGCCAAAATCGTATTCATAAGGGATTTGTAGGCCGGGTTCAAAAAGTTTTTGTACACTTATATTCATTGACGCATCGTTCCCCAGCGAAAAGCCATCGTCAAATAATTGCGTGTAGGTCGTGTAACCGATGGTGAAGGCGCTGAGGTGACCGCAGCATTCCAGCCAGATTGCACGCAAATAATGATCCAACTCTTCAAGCGTCGCAGCGCCGCGTATTTCTAAATGCAGCCAATAATCACCATTCCACGCATCTTGTACTTGCAGATGGTAGATGGTTTGATTACGGCCGCGCTGGGCATTGGCTTTAATGGTGGCTTCTTGCCGTTGGGGACAGGTTGCCAGATGGCGGGATAAGCCGCCTTTGGTCATTTCGCGCCCACAAAAAGCGCAGGTTCCACGAGTTTGTTTTTTGCGTGCCATGGGTTAGTTTCTCCTATTTTGAATACGGATTGCGGAATGTGGATTGCGGATTAGTTTGTATTTCCAGCAAGTTTCTCTTGGAATTTTGTTACTGACTGGAGTCTGGCGAATTCTAGACATGTCAGGTTTCTACCACGAGCAGCGTGTGAACAA
>JAGRDI010000067.1:12227-26214 GCA_020432765.1 Anaerolineales bacterium
CAGTGCGGGAATTGCCGGCTACTGAAAAACCGTGATTGATAAGATGTTAAAATTGAAATCCACCCCGATACGGGATAAATTTATAATCGAAGTCGATGACAAACTCTTCGAGTTGGTCGTTTAGCGTGCTCCACAACTCGCTGCTCAGTAACTCAGTCATTGTCTCTTCGTCTTTACAAACAAAGCCGATCATGCGATTTGGCGCTGCTCCATAGGCCGTGTGCCAGGCATCGCTCATCTGGAAACCAAGTGATTGTAAAGCGGGTAAATAGCGGCCCATTACGAATTCGTAATACGCTTGCAGTTTTTCTTCTCTGACCTCGTAATTCAGGAGGAGTTTAATACCTTTTACGTCATCCATAATGCTTAATTATACGATCAAAACGGCCGTCTCGGCGCAGTAGTAATATAATTCACAGGAAATTTTGTCCTTTGATACCGGGGAGCAGGGGCTTTAGTTTGTCAGGTGCGCTTTGGCGGATGAGGGCGCGTGCCAACACACGTGTTGGATCAATCACAGCCATGCCCATTAATGATTTTTCTTGAATCACCAGGGGAATTTCAGTACAACCGAGGATGATGGCCTGTGCGCCGCTCATGCGCAGCGTGGCTGCGCCATCCAATAATAGTTTGCGCGCATGGGGGGCATCTTTGCCTAATGCTTTAATGCCATAATGCGGATCGTAAATAGATGGATGGATTTGAGTGGTTTGTGTCGTTTCCGGCAGGCTTAATACCTTAAAACCCAGGGGTTCGAGGGTGAGGGGATAGACGCGGGCAACGGCCGTTCCTGTCGTTGACAATACCCCCACCCGTTCGATTTGTGGGTGATTATCACGTAAAAAAGCCCCTACTTCAGCAATCATATGTAATACCTGTAGGCTGCTGTGCGCAGCTGCCAGACCTGCCTCAATCTGATCAAATATTGCCGGCGCGTGGGCTGTATTGCATGGAATGCCGGCAACTGTGGCTCCGGCGCGTTCCAAGTTGAGGAGTTGGGTCAATAGAGGGTTAGCGGGATTAACGGCCGTTTTTCCCAATAAATATTCAGTGCGATCAGGAATCGTTTCTGGTTGTGACCAACTGATCACAGAAACATGATCTTGATCCGTGGCCGCCGCCGTTTCATCCAATAGTTTGTTTAATAAATCGAGACCTGCAAACGGGCCGGCCCCAGCAACAACACCAATCATTTTTAACTCCCGTTAAATTTTAACTATTCAGAGCGTTAGACTTAGGTTTAACGTCTGCCCTTGAATCAATTTTAAGATTTCCCATAATACAGTCCAGCATGAGTGTAATTCAAGACGTTTATGGACGCGCAAAACCCGCATTCGGTCGGATCACAAAGCCGGATTGGTCACTGCCGCAATGGTCATGGGGCCGCAGCGGGCTTGTTTTGACGGCTGGATTTGTTGCCGGCCTGGTCTTGTTAGTCCCATTTTATCTGATTGTACGCACAGTTGGCATGGGTGTCGATATTGATATCGTCAATGTTTTGCTCAAAGCACGCACACTCACGGTACTTGGTAACACACTTTTGCTGGCCGCGTCGGTGACTTTGGCCGCAACGGCCGTTGCCGTGCCGCTTGCCTGGTTAACCACCTGCACAGATTTACCCGCCAAACGCTTGTGGGCAATCCTCGCGGCTTTGCCGTTGGTGTTACCTAGCTACGTTGCCGCATTTGTATTCGTCTCTATTTTAACCCCCAAAGGCTTATTACAACAAACGCTCTATCCGCTGATTGGTATTGAACGGCTGCCGAGTTTGTTTGGTTTTCCCGGTGCATTTTTAGTGCTGACGCTCATCAGCTATCCCTACATTTTGCTAACCGTACGGGCCGCTTTGCAGCGCATGGACCCGGCCCTGAATGAAGCCGCACGCAGCCTGGGACTTTCTCCCTGGCAAGCATTTTGGCGACTAACCTTACCCTACTTACGTCCAGCCGTTGTGGCTGGTGGTTTATTGGTTGCGTTGTATGTCTTGCGTGATTTTGGCGCGGTGACGATGTGGCAGTACAGTACCTTCACACGTGTGATTTATAATCGTTATCTGGGTTATAAACTGGATACGGCCGCATCGCTTGCGCTTGTGTTGGTGGTGGTAACGGCCGTTATCTTGTTCTATGAATCGCGTTCGCGTGGTCGCGGCCGTTACAACCGCCTGGCTGTCGGCGCCGGACGCAAACGCCGTTCTACACAGTTGGGAAAATGGCGCTGGCCGGCATTGGTCTTTGTTGGCAGCATCGTGCTTACCAGTCTGATTATTCCTACAGCGGGTTTGCTCTACTGGTTCTGGCGCGGCTGGCAGCAAGATTTTGGCGTGCGTGTTTTGGGTGTGCCGACCAGTAATGTGCAATCCCTGACGGCACTGCTTCAACCCGCCTGGAATTCAGTCAGCGCGTCATTTTTAGCAGCGTTATTTGCCATGCTGCTGGCGCTGCCGGTCGCCATTTTGGTTGTACGCCGTCCGGGCAAATTGAGCAGCTTGTTTGAACGCATCACCTATACCAGTTTCGCTTTACCCGGCCTGGTTGTCGCTTTGGCTTTGGTATTCTTCGGCACAAATGTTGCCGGCTCGCTTTACCAAACATTGCCACTTTTGCTGCTCGCCTATGCGATTCTCTTTCTGCCGCAGGCCGTGAGCGCCCAGCGCACTTCTTTTTTACAAGTTTCGGCTTGTTTGGAAGAAGCCGGTCGCAGTTTAGGGCGCACCCCGCTGCACATTTTCCGCCGTATCACCTTGCCTCTGATTTGGCCAGGCGTATTGGCGGGAGGCGCTTTGGTCTTTCTCACCTGTATGAAAGAGCTGCCGGCCACCCTCATCCTCAGCCCGATTGGTTTCAGCACGCTCTCTACGCAGGTTTGGACAAATATCAGCGAAGCCTTTTTCGCCCGTGCCGCTGCGCCTACCTTATTATTGCTGCTGCTGTCCTCTCTCCCATTAGCCCTCTTAACCTTACGTGAAGAGCAGCATTAATGGCATTGGAAACAATTTTTGCCACGAATTTTCACGGGTTAATGCAAATTATGAGTCGAATTCGTGAAAATCTGTGTGAATCGTTCCCCTGAGATCACGTCGCAGTCTGTGGCCCAAAATGGCAGTTATGTGAAAAGTGGGAAAAAAGTTCGATGAGCCAAGCCCCGGTTATTTGTGAAAATCTAAGTAAAAGTTTCGACCAACAATTGGTCGTGAATACAGTTAGCTTTCAGGTGGCAGCGGGTCAGATTCTGGCACTGCTCGGTCCCAGCGGCTGCGGCAAAACGACAACGTTGCGCCTTATTGCCGGGTTTGAACAGTTGGACAACGGCCGTATTCTGATTGATGGTCAAGAAGTGGCAAACGGCCGTCACCATCTGCCGCCCGAAAAACGACGCGCCGGCATGGTTTTCCAAGATTATGCCATCTTCCCACATTTGAGTGTCGCTGAAAATGTTGCTTTTGGCTTGCCGCGCCGTGAGCGCAAAGATTCAACACATGCCAATGAAATGCTTGATTTTGTGGGGCTGGCCGGTTTAGGTACAAAAATGCCGCATGAACTATCCGGCGGGCAGCAACAGCGCGTAGCTCTGGCGCGTGCCCTTGCTCCCAAACCGGCCGTTTTGCTGCTCGATGAACCCTTTTCGAACTTGGATGCAGCATTACGCACGCAGGTTCGCCAGGAAGTCAAAACTTTACTCAAACAGGCCAACACAACGGCCGTTTTTGTAACACACGATCAAGCCGAAGCGCTTTTCCTGGGTGATACCGTGGCTGTCATGCATGCAGGTCGTCTGGAGCAAATTGGTACGCCTGAAGCAATCTTCCACCAGCCACAAACTCGTTTTGTGGCCGAATTCATGGGCGAGTCTGATTTTGTTACGGGCATAGTTAGTGCGCGGGGAATCGAAACACCATTGGGCACACTTGCCTTGGCACCACATCTGGCACATGGAACGGCCGTTGATGTCCTGCTGCGACCTGATGATGTGAAATTGGCGGCTGATGCAGAAGGCAACGGCCGTATCCTTTCGCGCCAATTTTTGGGTATTGCCTACATGGTCCGTGTGGCGCTTGCCGATGGCACAGTTGTGCACAGTTGGCAGTCGCATCAAATGAACTTTTTGGATGGAACGGCCGTGCGTGCTACCCTGCGCCCGCAGCATACCCCCACCGTTTTTTATCAAAACCAGCCTGTTTAAGTCGTCGTTTCGCGCAAGTTTGTCCACCATCCTGAGGCAAGTTAAAATACTATCTGAAATTATCTGACATTGGATACCAACATTTATGCAAATAAACCATGAGCTTGAAGCAGTTAGCATTACCGCCATAACGGCCGCACAAAAAAGCGGGGCGCTGCCAGTGTTTGAACTGCCGGCTGTCCAGATAGAACGGCCGCGTGATCCATCTAAAGGGGATTACGCCTTACCAGCCGCGATGCAGATGGCACGCCTGGCGCGCATGAACCCGTTGAAAATTGCTCAGGCGATTGCTGACCATATTGAGCAGCCTGAATACATCGGTGAGGTGACCGTTGCCCCACCCGGCTTTATCAATTTCCGCTTGAGTACAGCATGGTTGCAAGCTGAGGTTGGGCGGATTTTGACAGTGGGAGATGCGTACGGCCGTTTCAACCTCGGCAGCGGCAAAAAAGCCCAAGTCGAATGTGTCAGCGCCAATCCCACCGGTCCGATTACGCTGGGACGTACACGCGGCGGGGTTATGGGTGACACCCTGGCGCGTGTTATGCGTGCTGCCGGGTATGAAGTTGACCTCGAATATTATTACAACGACGCCGGTCGCCAGATCACCCTGCTGGGCGAAGCGGTCAGAATCCGTTATTTACAAGAAGTAGGTCAGGATGTGGACTTGGGTGCAGATCATTATCAAGGCGACTACATCATCAGCATTGCTCAAGAAATTCATGCCGCACACGGCGATGCACTGGTCGACGCGCCGGTCGAATTTTTCGGTGACTATGCCAAAGACCGTATTGCCGAAAGCCAAAAAGCGAGCCTCAAGCGCATCAATATTGAGTTTGATGTTTATTTTCGTGAACAGAGTTTATATGAGTCTGGAAAAGTCGATGAGGTCATCGCTATTCTAGAAAAAAACGGCTACGTCTATACCCAAGACGGAGCCAAATGGTTCCGTTCAACAGAATTTGGTGATGATCAGGATCGGGTGTTGGTCAAAGAAACAGGTGAGCCTACCTACCGCACACCCGACATGGCTTACCATTTAGACAAATTCCAACGCGGCTATGATCTCGTCATCGACTTTTTTGGCCCTGACCATCATGCAACTGCCCCACAGGTGCTGATGGGTGTACGTGCTTTGGGGTATGACACGGATTTTGTGCAGACGATTTTGCATCAGATCATTAGTTTGGTGAAGGACGGCCGTTATGTCAAAATGAGTACGCGCCGTGGTACCTACATTACCCTGGATGAACTCGTCGATGAAGTTGGCAGCGATGCCATCCGCTACTTCATGATTTCACGCTCTGGTAACAGTCAGATCGAGTTTGATATGGATTTGGCTGTCGAACAATCCGATAAAAACCCCGTTTACTACATCCAAAACGCGCATGTACGCTGCGCTGGTATTTTGCGCAAATGGGCTGCTGCCGGCTATGACCTGGATGCTGATATGGATGCTGATTTAAGCTTGCTCACAAACCCGCGTGAACTTTCATTTTTGCGTAAAAGTATTGAACTTAGCGAAGTTTTGGAGAAAATCGCCACGACTTTCGAACCGCACCACATCACATTTTATGCGTATGATTTAGCTTCAATGTTTCACACAACCTACGAAGAATGCCGCGTGTTGCATGAATCTGTTCCCGAACCATTACGTTTAGCACGCCTACGCTTTTACAAAGCCGCCAAACAGCTGTTCGCACGCGTCCTCGATCTCATGGGTATGAGTGCCCCAGAGGTAATGTAAGCAGATAGAAATAAGGAAGAAGGAGCAAGCAATCCCTTGCTCCTTGCTTCCTTCTCCCAGACTAAAACAGAAACAAGGAAACCAATGATTAAATCAGACAAGTGGATTCGCCGTATGGCACTGGAAAAAAAGATGATTGAGCCATTTGTAGATGGTCAGGTGCGAGATGGCGTTATTTCCTATGGCTTATCGTCCTATGGCTACGATATTCGTGTGAGCAACGAGTTTAAGATATTTACAAACGTGCATTCAGCTATTGTTGATCCCAAACATTTTAACTCCAAATCGTTTATTGATTATCATGGTGATGTGTGCATCATTCCACCCAATTCGTTTGTTTTGGCGCAAACTGTGGAATATTTTCGCATCCCGCGCAATGTGCTGACCGTTTGTGTGGGCAAAAGCACATATGCACGCTGCGGATTAATCGTCAATGTTACACCCTTCGAGCCGGAATGGGAGGGGTATGTTACGCTTGAAATCAGCAATACAACGCCATTGCCCGCACGTATTTATGCCAATGAAGGCATTTCACAAGTGTTGTTTTTTGAGTCCGACGAAATTTGCGAGATTTCATATGCGGATCGCAAAGGAAAATACCAAAATCAACAAAAAATTGAGCTGCCAAAAATTTGATAAGCGCGGCAAAGATGCAGAGTTGCAAAGCTGCAAGTGAAAACCGTCTGGCTTTATAACCTTGATACCTTGTCACAATGCAATTGATTCGTCATATAACTGGCATAATCCTTATTGCTGGCTATAATTTAGCAGCATCCGGGCGCTTAGCTCAGTTGGTTAGAGCGCTTCGTTTACACCGAAGAGGTCGGGGGTTCGAGTCCCTCAGCGCCCATTAGCACTTCCATTTGATGGACATCATTATTTTGTTATAATGCCTATTGTGAGAAAAAGTACAACCGGTTTTTGTTCGACCTTAAATAACAGCATAATTTGTTAACAAGGATTGACAACACGACCGAAATATCATTTTTCTTTACTTTACACACAAAACTGGGAAGAGAAAGTCTTAAGCTTTTTAGTAAAATCAGGAGAACAGCCATATGGCAAATCAAGCAGTAAGCGTCAATGAGGCAGGCAGTGGCGTGACCAGACGTGAGTTCCTTTATTACATTTGGGGAGCCTCAATCGTCTTGTTCGCTGCACAAACTGTTGGCCTTTTGATTTGGTTTTTGATACCGCGCTTCCGTGAAGGTGAGTTTGGCGGTCAATTTATTCTACCGCTAGAAGCTGTGCCTGGGGTGAATGCAGAACCTGCCAATTTCCCCGACGGCCGTTTCTGGCTCACCAACCTCAACACTGATGAACCAAACGAGAATATGTATCCCGCACCAGAAGATAATTTGCCAATTATCGGCGTCGTTGCGCTCTACAAAGTATGCACGCATCTGGGCTGTATCTATTCTTGGACGCCGGCCAACCACCGCTTTGAATGTCCCTGTCATGGGTCTAAATATCGCTTAGACGGCCGTCGTATAGAAACGCCGGCGCCGCGTTCATTGGATCGTTTCCAAGTGCTTGCCTTAGCTGAGGATAAAAGTACTGTGCTGGCCGAATCACCCGAAGATGGGGATCATTATGATGCACTAGTACTGCCAAGTGACACAGCCTTTGTCAGTGTTAACACCGGTTTGCGTAAACTCGGACTTAAACAAACGCCACTCTGTGTTTTTGCAGGCAACTGCCCATAACCCCGCGTAGGAAAGAATAGGAGTTAGTCAATGACAACATTTGTTGACCAAGTAAAAGAACTCGGGATTAAACAGGCGGTTATCGTTAAAACCGACGATGTCGTCGAACGTTTAACAGCTGGTTTGAATGTCAATGATATTCGTGCTGCTTTGCGCGGTGACGATCCACGTCGTCCCAATCCCCGTCTGCGTCCCCATGCTGATGGTTTTTGGCTGCATATCCGTCCCAGTTTCTATCACACCGAAGTAACCAACATTTACCCAACCTTCCGTATGGGTTGGTTATCAACCTTTATGTTTGTGTGGGAAACCATCACCGGTATTATTTTGATGGTCTTCTATACACCCAGCCCCCTGATCGCCTATTCCAACATGTGGAATATTTTGAGTAATGTGCCCATGGGGCAGTTATTCCGTAACATGCACCGTTTGGGCGCTGAAGTGATGGTTGTGGTCGTGGCCTTGCATATGCTGCGAACCTTTGTAACCGGTAGTTATAAGAAGCCACGCCAGTTTACTTGGGCGACGGGAATGCTTCTGTTAATTTTAACCCTGCTGCTTAGTTTTAGTGGTTATTTACTTCCTTGGGATCAGTTAGCTTATTGGGCGTTAACTGTGTTTCTAAGTGGTGCAGAATCTGCGCCCGCTCCCCCTGTCATCAATCAAAATATCTTGCTCATCTTACAGGGTGGCCCCGCTCTTGGTGCCAATGGTTTGCTGCGTTGGTATTTGTTTCACGTTTTGCTCATGCCATTGATTTTGGGCATTTTCTTCTTTGTCCACTATTATAAAGTTGTGTTGCATGGTTTATCACTGCCACCGGGACGCGAAGAAATCGGCGAAGACACTGCCAAGCGTGCCCCGCGCAACGAACGTACTTACTTCATCCCTGATTTAATGACCAGCGAATTGATGTGGACAGCATTGCTGACATTATTCCTGATCGCCGGGTCTCTTTGGTTATGGGATGCTCCGCTTGAAACCCATGCGGATCCGATTGTTACACCATTGCATGTTGTCGCCCCGTGGTATCTTTCATGGTCACAAGGGTGGTTAAAGTTAGCGGACAAAACATTAGTTGTCGGTTTCATACCCTTGCTAATGGTAGCTTTCTTTGTCATGCCTTACTTTGAAGTTGGTAAAAGTCGGCGCTATGCCAGCCGTCGCTTAGGCTTGTCCGTTTCTATGCTGTTTATTGCTTTTATGCTCGTATCTAACTGGATGGGTACTCCCGAATTTAGAGTTGAGAGTTCACCTGATCGTGAAGTCTCAATTGAAATTTTGCCTGAGGAAGGCCCCAGCGCATTAAAAGCCGTGCCCTTCGAACAATTGACACCAGGTGCCTATTTGCCTGGCCAAATCATTCCCGGGGCACCACACCTGACTGCAGCACTCGAAGGTTACGAGGAGGCTATAGTACGGCACAGTTGTACAATTAGTGGGGATCCGCGTCTCCAACCCTGTAGAGTCGAGACCCTTGAAAGCGGCGAAAAACGTTATTCAGTCGGCATCGACAATAAAACAGCTATGGTAGATCCATATACTGAACTACGCATAAAAGAAGCACAAGAAGGTTTAGTTGAAATGGTCCTCTTCTATGAAGTTGCTGATCCCGACAACCCCGGTGAATTTCTGATTTTATCTGATGAATGGGTGCGCTGGGTTCACCGTGACGCAAATTATGCCGAAGAATGTACCTTCGTGAATAAGTCTTGTTAGGCACTAAAGGAATTGAGGAATGCAAGTTAAAGTCATAATTGGAACCGTCGCATTCATGTTATCGATGATGGTGTTTGGATACGCAGCATTACGTGAACCGGCACGCTTGGAGCGTTTTACAGATGCCCGTCTGGGACGCCAAATCGAGAGTGGTGCGCATTTGTTCGAAAATAACTGTGCCACTTGCCACGGCGTTGAAGGCAAAGCGGAAGAATGTTACGATGCTGCCTCGGGTGAACCGATTGGCTGTATTGGTCTGCCGCTTAATTATGCCCCTCTGTTGTGTGAAGATGTTTCTTTGCGCATGGAAGCGATGAAGTGGGAAGGTTCTAAAGAGGCATTCATTCAGGCCACACTTACCAGCGGCCGTTATGGAACAGAAATGCCGACATGGTCACAAGATTTTGGTGGGCCAATGCGTACTGACCAGATCGTCGATCTCACTAAATATATCTTGAATTGGGGAACCGAAGAGCTTTGTTCTACGCCGATTGTTGTGTATGATTGGCCGGAACTTTATGCTGAATACGCAGTTGAATATCCAGATGGCGATCCAGCACATGGTCAAGAACTTTACCTGCTCTATGGCTGTGCCGGCTGCCACGGCACTTTGGATAATGAGTCTTCAGCGGCAGTTGGCCCGTGGCTGGGAAATATCTCTGAAAACGGCGAATTGCGAATCGATGGTATCTCTTCAGAAGAATATGTCTACCAATCAATTTTGCACCCCAGCGCTTTTATTTCACCCGATTGTCCTACCGGTCCTTGTTCAGGCCCGCCAAGTGCGATGCCGGATAATTTCGCCTTACGCATGGGTGAAAATCCGCAAGATTTGGGTGACATTATGTCATACTTATTCGGAAATTAAACATCTAGTGCAGTTTTGCGGAAATGAGTAATAAGTTATTATGTCGAACAAATCCGCAAAACTGCTTTGGTACTTCGCGCCAATGTCTTCATAAACCCTGTAAGGACTTACGGCGCGAAACACTAGTCATCTGGACAATGTAGTATAAGCAATCACAATTTATTTCAGCGCCCGCCTTGTTAATAAGGTGGGCGTTTTTTCTTATTTGACAGATTCAGCAATGTTCAGATCTCGTTGCTTAAAACACAAAATATGTAATTAATGGTGTCGATAATCGGCGCAAATAACATGCCAAAGGAATATTGTTAGCAATGAAGACCCCTCTTTTCCCCCAAGTTGCAGGATGGAATGGTCAATCTGTTCTGATGAGCGAAGGTAATGACTCCGGTAAGAAGACTGTTCGTGCGAACCGCCGCCGCAAAAGTAGTTCTGGTGACCGTGAGCGTGCAGAGGCACCAAGGCGTCGCAAAAGCAGCAGTTCCAGTGTTGGCGGAGCCTCCTCTGGAAGTGGTTCAGCAAAGCCGCCGTCATATGGCGGTGGCAGTGGTGGCTCGATACGGCCGCCTACATTCTCAGGCGGTGGCGTTCCCGGCGGCTGTAGTCCTAGAATGATGCTTATCTTACTGGTTGTGGTTGTCATTATCGCAATTTGTGCAATTCCCATTATGCTGTTTACTGGTGGCGATGATGGTCAACAATCCGGTTCGTTTGATCTGCCTGAAGCTCCAGCACAAGCATCAGATTTTGTGCAAGAATCTGAGGTTGTGCAGGAATCTGCGCAAAACTCGGTCACATCATTGGATGATTTTACATTGCCGGAAAGTTCTGAAGAAGGGCAGACGTGGTTAGTGATGCTTTATCAGGATGCGGATGACAAAATTCTGGAGCAAGATATTTATTTGGACTTAAATGAAGCAGAACGCATTGGGTCAAATGATCGAGTGCATATTGTTTCGCAGGTTGATCGCTATAATGCGGGTTACGCCGGGGATGGAAACTGGAAAGGCACAAAACGTTTTTATTTGCAACAAGATGATGATTTACAGCATCTAAATTCAACTTTGGTAGCTGATATTGGTGAGGCAAATATGTCAGCCGGGGAGACATTGGTTGATTTTGTGCAGTGGTCGGTTGAAAATTTTCCGGCTGATAAACATGTGTTGATTATGTCGGATCATGGCATGGGGTGGCCGGGTGGTTGGTCTGATCCTGCACCGGGCGGCAGAGCGGATAACAATACGCCCTTGGCTCAGGCTTTGGGTGATGAACTTTATTTGATGGAATTGGATGCGGCATTGGAGGAAATTCGAGCGACGACGAATATTGAGCAGTTCGAACTCATCGGTATGGATGCTTGTTTGATGGGACATCTGGAGGTGTTTACTGCTCTGGAACCCCATGCGCGTTATGCAGTGGCGTCGCAAGAGGTGGAACCGGCGCTCGGTTGGGCGTATACGGGCTTCTTGAATGGCTTAACACGTAATCCCGATATGGATGGCGCGCAGTTGGGGCAGTTGATTGTGGATAGTTATATCCGGGATGATCAACGCATTGTGGATGATGAGGCACGGGCAGAGTTTTTGCGGCAGGGGTCGCCAATGGGCGGTTTGTTTAGCGCGTTGAATAGTATGTCGGCACAGCAGTTGGCTGCCCAGATGAGCGACAATATTACATTAACGGCCGTTGACCTGCAAACTATCCCTGCACTCAATCAAAGCCTTAATGATCTGGCTTACACATTACAGAATTCAAGTCAGCGAGACGTCGCGCAAGCGCGTCAATATGCGCAGTCGTTTACCAGTGTGTTTGGTAAAGATATCCCACCGTCATACATTGACTTGGGCAATTTTGCGCAGTTGATCAAAAGAGAAATTGGTGACGCGGATGTGCAGCGGGCGGTTGACGATTTGCTGGCAGCCATCGACAATAGTGTGGTTGCTGAACGTCATGGCCCCAAGAAACCGGGTTCCAGCGGGGTTTCGATCTATTTCCCCAACTCGCAGTTGTATCGTTCGCCTGTAACCGGGCCGCAATCTTATACGGTCATCGCGGAACGGTTTGCGAATGACTCGTTGTGGGATGATTATTTGGCGTTTCATTATACAGGACGGCCGTTTCAAGCCAGCCAGAGTAATGTGGTCGTGCCTGAGCAAGACACGGCCGTTACGGCTCCCGGTAGTGGGGCAGGTGAAATTGAAGTATCGGCTGTTACTCTCTCTGATAATGTGACTTCACCAGGAAATCCGATTGTGCTCAGTGCCGACATCAGCGGTGACAATGTGGGGTATGTTTACCTTTTTGTTGGCTTTCTTGATGAAGCCTCAAATTCCATCTTTGTGGCTGATTCAGATTATCTCGAAAGCGAAGAATCGCGTGAAATTAATGGCGTTTACTATCCCAATTGGGGTGATGAAGGCGAATTCACGATGGAATTCGAGTGGGAACCGATCGTCTTTGCCATCAATGACGGTACCGATTCTGTTGTAGCCCACTTTACGCCCGAAACTTATGGTCAATCATTTGAGGATGCCACTTATACCGTTGAGGGTATTTATACCTATGGTGACAGCGGCGAAACGCGCTATGCACGCCTCTTATTCAGCGATGGTTTGCTGCGACAAGTGTTTGGTTTTACTAACGATAACGGCACCGGCGCACCACGCGAAATCACGCCCACCTCTGGTGATACGTTTACTGTGTTAGAAGAATGGTTGGACTTAGATGCGAACGGTAAAGTCACACAAAAAGTGCGCCAGGAAGGCGGTACATTGACATTTGGTGACTCAATGTTTACCTGGCAGGATTTGGATGCTGCGGCAGGTGAATATGTGGTTGGCTTTGTCGTCGAAGATTTAGACGGCAATTCTTATGAATCATTTACAACAGTGACTGTAGAGTAATAGCTGCAACCAATAAGGGAAGGAACGCATTAAAACGATTCGATACACAAAAATTTGTTCCTCCCACAATTAATTCGTTATAACCACAGCGGATATCATGTGTTTGGAATAAACTGCTCCCGTCCGGGGCCAACTGAGATATAACTCACAGGCACGCTGGTTTGTGCAGTGATGAAATCAACGTAGCGACGTGCATTGGCGGGTAAATTCGCCAATGTGCGCACCTCCATAATATCTTCCTCCCAGCCTGGTAAAACTTCATAAACCGGCTGACAGCGGGCTAAAGCGTTTAAATCTGATGGGAAGGATGTGATGCGTTCGCCGTCAAGTTCGTAAGCGACACAGACTGGAATTTCTTCCAGGCCACTGAGAATATCCAGCTTAGTGACTACAAACTCGGTCAGACTGTTGACGCGGCGGGCATGATGCAAAATGACGAGGTCTAACCAGCCAACACGACGGGCACGTCCGGTGGTGGTGCCATATTCGTCCCAGGGATTGGCGCCGCTGCCGCGCAAACGCAGCGCTGCCGCGCCGCCAACTTCGGTGGGAAAGGGACCACCACCGACACGCGTAGTGAATGCTTTGGCGACGCCGACGATACGCCCGACTACTTTGGGGCCAACACCCAAGCCAGTCATTGCGCCACCGGCGGTCGGGGCAGAACTGGTGACGAAAGGATAGGTGCCGTGGTCAATGTCGAGCAGCGTACCCTGTGCGCCTTCTGCTAACACATGACGGCCGTTCCCCAAAGCTGCATCAACTAACAAAGGCCCATCGACCAGATGCGCTGCCAAGCGTTGGGCGTAGGCGGCATATTCAGCGGCAACGGCCGTTGCATCCAAAGGCTCTGTATGGTAGACGG
>JAGRDI010000068.1 GCA_020432765.1 Anaerolineales bacterium
AGTTTTCGACCTGTATAGATACATAGAACCAATGATAAAAGCGAACCTTAATGTAACGCGGATAAGACCTCGAACAGCTTTCCAAACAATACTTTGGGTGATGGTGTTGAGTAGAAAATCAGTGTTTGATTCCACTTTGATTTGGCTGTTTTGCTCACCTCTGTTGGCAGACTCGTAATTAATATTGATGTCACCTATGCCAGTATGAACCGGCCCATCGACTTTATCATGGAAATGTGTTTCTGATGATGTATGTGGATCGTTCGTAGCCATTTTCTGCTTAGTTAAGCGGTTCGTTTTGTGCAAATCCTGTTGAAAGATATGCCCAAAGTAGAAAGTGACAATTCGTTCAGTTGTTCAACAATCTCTGCACGTTCAGATCTACGTATTTCTGTATCGCCAAGACGTCGAGTTTGTGCCAGATTTTCTTGCAATCTGTGTTGATAGGCCAAACCCTCACCATAACGAGGGTGGTCTTGACTAATTTGCGCCAGCAAATTTATTAGCCCAATTTCATAATGGGTAAAAACATCTCTATATCGCTCTATGGCAGGTTCAGATGCACTAATGGGGATTGGCTCTATACTTTGCACAACTCCTAGAGTGTCAACCTCTAAATCCCTAAATGCATTTGGCCGTAGCTGATTACATTTCTGCTCTAACTCAGAGATACGCCCACGCCGTTCAAGGTAAGCGATTAATTCTCGTGCTTTGTCTCCCTTGGCCCTGCCGGGCAAATTTTCGTAGTCAACACCCAGGTCAAAGGCAATATCTTGTAATTCACTCTCATTGAAATAGTTGCTCAAAACTTGGCGTAATCTGATGATAGAAACTGTCATTTTTTCTCTATTCCTACTTACTGTGATCAGTTTGTTCCCTGACAAATTTCATTAAATGATGTGCCCACAACAGACAAAGACAGTTCATTTAGCTGTTCAATAATCTCAGCACGGTCCGCTTTACGTTGACCCGTATCACCAAAACGACGCGCACGATTGATGTTATCCAGTAAACGATTTTGATTGCCCAATGCTTCTAGGTAGCGGAGATGATTTTGTCCTATTTGCACCAACAATTGTTGCAAGCCATCTTCATATGCAGAAAAGGTATCCCGGTAACGAGGTTTTGTTTCAGACTCTGATCCAGAGACAGTGTCTCTGGATTCGCGGCTGCCAGAAATGTTGATGTTCCCACTACCTGTATGGATTGGCCCCGTTACTGTACCGTGAAAATGAGTTTCTGTTTGATTTCGCTGACTATCTTTTTCATCTTCCTGCATTTTTATTTCCTTGTCTTTTATTTGTTCGCCTGCCAACTTTGCACATGCAGGTGGCGTTTCTAATAGCTTTAGCGTAACAGACGCACCCCAAAAAGCCAACTGCTTAGGATACGGAGCCGTGGGTAGCTTGTCCAAACTGCTAAACTTGAGCGACCCCAATAGATAGATAAAAAGGCCATAATAATATTCATTCCAATCGTCTGTATGGAAAAGGTGCGGGCGGGCTGCTTTGCGAATAGTTTCCAAAATAGCAAATGGTTTTTCAAGGCCGGGGGTTGGCTTGACCTTGCCGGGATGTTGCAGCGCACAATGCAGGCGTTCGTAAAATGTGTGGATGATTGCGGGGGAGTATTGGGTTTGCGTAAGGATGTCAGGTAGGAGTTGGGTGACAACGGCCGTTTCCAGATGGATCAAATCTCGCAGCACATGATCCCTGCGTGCGTGGGCGAAATCTATCAGGAAGGTATTACGATTTTCGCGCTCAACCAGCACATTTTGTAAATGTAAATCACCATGAATGAAGGCCGTGTGTGCATCAAACATCTGATTGAGAAGGGTGGGTAGTTGCTGCAGCGGGTTTGGCAGCACCGCGCCATCAGGTAGCGAAAGTGTTGCCGCCGTTAGATCTACAGATGGGTCTATGACGGCCGTTGCTTGTTCATACAATAAATCCTGGCGCGTTTTACGAATAAGACCCATAAAAGGTTGATGCACAACTTCGTCTAGGGTATAGGTTTGAATGTCTGGTACAGGCGAAACATGAATCCGGTAAGCAGCATTTTTGCTTGATGGCATATCTAATGACAGTCTCTGAGTCTTATAATCGATGTTGACAACACGGAAACCTGATAGCTGCACATATTCACTCGCTTCAAAACAATAATCGTTGATATTATCAGGATGTAACCAACGGAGCTGTTGACTCTCAGAGATTGTCTCTGTGAGGTCAATAACCAAATTCACCGGTAAAAATGAATCATATTGAGTTTGTAAATGCATCTCAGGAAGGGTTTCGCGTGTTTGTTGCCAAAGCGTGTTCAAGCTCTTGAAGAGACGCGCTTCTAAAACATGCCGAATATCATCAAGGCTAGCATGTTCACAATATTGCAGCAGACTTTCAATATCAAACGTGCCCGCACCCACCAACGGATACCAAATGCCACCCCAGGCAGTTCCCGGAGGATAAACAGGTTTGTCACGAATTTCAGCAACATAGGGCAGTCTGTTTTGGATCGAGTCGATATAGGCATTCCACTCGCGCTGAATACGTTGCGCGCGGTCAATTTTCACCACAGCCGGTAAGGTGGCACCGTCTGCTTTGATAGGGCGCACCAGGTAAACTCGACCCCGGCTAAGCCCGCTTTGAAATTCAGACTTTACAATCACTTCCCTGTATCCGGCAAACAGGGAAGTCAATACCGTACGCACATAAGTTGGCGCCTGCGGTTGGGTACGGTCAGTAATCTTCGGTTTATTCAAAGACATAAACAACTCTCCGCTTAATGTTCTATCTTATCCTATTCCCTTTGGAAAAAGATTTCTTTCTGGACACACGATTCATTCATGCTACGGTTGATATTGATGCGTTACCGGCCTGCCTTCAGGAAAGAATTGATAGCCACCTTCCGGTTGACCACGCCAATTGATGATATACAGCGGGCTGGCTGGGTCAGGTTCGATTTCTTTACGGATGTTGCGAATCGCCTGGTAAAGTGCTTCTGTCGTTACCCCTGCTTTGAGCACATCATCTGGCCAGGCTGCTTCAATCAAGGCTGTATGGGTGTGGCGCGTATGCGGATGTTCTGTCAAAAATTGTAAAACCGACCTGCCTATAGGGGGCAAGTTTGCCAATAGTTTGCTGCCCTGGAAAACAGCGCCTGTGACAGCATCAACCCATATTTTGCCACGACTTTGGCCCACATTCGCAGCCGCATAAGCTGTCAATAAATGGCCGTTGATACGCCAACCAAACCTGCTGTACCGACAAACACCCCTGGCAGCCAGGCGAGGCAAAAGTACGGTATATTGTTGTTCAAATTGTTGCATCCCCTTTTTTTGTACGGCAGATTGAGCCTCAGCTTCTCCCTCGATGCCAGGCTCATAACGTATTTGATGGCGGGCTAATTCGGATAAAACCACCTGATCTTCCTGGGTTAATCCGTTCCATAATTCTCTTAGGCGATGGCGCATATTTTGTTTTTGCAGCAATGTATCTACCCAATCAACTTCAGATGCCTGGTTCCCCACACTCAGCCACCAATCGCAAGCAACTCGAATGAATGCAGGAAAACCGCCAGTGATTGCCACTATATAGTCTACCAACTGGTGCATGGTTTGTGCATTAATTGACCTTGCCAGATGTCGGGTTCGATACTGTATCATCTGCCGTGCATCATCCGCGTTGAGCGCGTCAACCCAACAAACATTTGTATCCAGGATATGGCGCAAAGGTGCGATGCTTTCCAAATGCGACAGATAAACCACTTCCTGCGGCAGGCTGACAATATAAAAAAGTGTTTCCTTAAAGCTATCGCGCAGCCCGCGTAGCGTGTTGATCATTTGCAGCGTAGCGGATTCACAAAAGCGATCAAAGCGGTTGATGACAAGGCCAATGCTGGTTTCCTGACCTTGAAAATATATGAGCAGTTCACGCAGCGCACTTTGTGGAAGGAAGGGGTCTTGAGCTGCTTCTGTGCGGCGATACCAATCTCGAATGCGTGTCTGCGTTGTGCGCTCAAAACGTTGCTGGATTTCGTAAAACGAACGCAAGATGGCTCTGTACAAAGTTGCCAGATCATAGTGTGGCAAATTGATCAAATCGACCGGAACCAACACGACCTGGCGGTCTGTGGGGCGCAGATAGGTTTGCAGCACATCCGGCCGCCGGCATAAATAGCCCAACAGGGTCGCTCTACCAGCTCCAGACAAACTAACCACCGTGCCGCTCTCGCCAGCCATGATCCATTCTGCCAAAATTTTCATTTCCTGGCTGCGATATGTGGGTGGGAAGCGTGTCCAAAAGCGACCTGGGTTAAACATTTCTGTAGACATCGTTTGATCAGAAACTCCTCAACAATTCCTAAAAGCGCCCTCAGGCTTTCGTCTGTATGCCATTGTAAGCTATTGACAACAGAACACGCAATTGATTTGTTGTCTGTAAATTGCCGTTGAGCGTCTCATGAGCGGGTTTGTGCTAGGCACACGCACCCGGGCGCCACACTCAACGAGTCTTCGCCGAGAAGGAGGTGACTCGTCATGCTCAAAGTGCAATCGACTCGTGTTATCTGGTTATTGTTTGTTGGTCTGCTGCTGATCACTTTGGCGGTCTCCGTCGTGGGTGCCACAGTGCAGGCAAAGCTTGCCGCTGTTGATAGTCAACATACTACAACGCTGTTCCAAGCGGAACAGTCAGATGCTCAACCGTCAGCCATTATTGCTAATGAATGTGGTGGCTCAGATGGTGGCTGTGGTGGCTAGATAACTGGTCGCTCAATTAGATTCAGAGGGAGGTTGTGTTAGTATCCTTACCGCGATTACGCTGCGCGGTAAGGATACCGTGGCTACAATTCAGCTTTCACCATCCGGCTCGGTCAGAGCTTCCACTGAGTGCACCGAAGTGAGACTGGCCAGAGCCCCTATATAGTTACCTTTCTTTTTTATCATATAGGCTTGCCTATACATTGAAAATTGGCCCAATCGGCCAGGTCACTACCTGCTTGCAGGGCGGAGCGCTGTGTTAATGCCAGGGCGGCAGCAGGTCCTTTGTCGGCGAGAATATGGGAATAAAATTGAACCATGAACTCCGGCGCAGCCGCATCCAAAACTGGCTGCAAGCTGCCAACCACACTGTCTGCACCAGCCATGAGGCAAGCGGCTGCCAGCCCGATTTGCTCATCACCCGCATGAATCAGACTGCGCATACCACCGCAGGCAGACAGCGTAACCAGAGGTGGCAGCGGTGCCAACTGCGGCAGTTCATCCAGCCACATATCCTGATCATATAGAGCCAATCTGCTAAGCCGACCAGTCACCTGGTCGGAAAATGCATGGGTGGCCACATGCAGAAAAGCTGCGGCAGCCAGCACATCATTTTGTTTTAACGCATACAAATTGGCGCTGGTCGCCTGAGTATCTAATAAGCATATCCCACCATGTCCCAAGAGCCCCCTTAATTGCTGCGTTTCACGTTTGGCGGCCGGTAAGGAGGCATAACGGCCGTTGAAATCCGATACGGCTACGATGATGCCGTTGTGCTGCGTGGCGGCAGCCGCCGACCGTGTGCGCCCCCACAAATGGGCTAAACTTTGTAAGGAGGGTGTGATGACCGGTATACAGGTGGTCACCAAGGGCACAGCGGGATCGCCAATAGATAATGCTGCCCACGGGAGTCGGTGCAGCTGCCGATGCGGCGCAATGATCAAGTGGGTCTTAGGCTCCAACCATTTTTGAATTTGAGGGGGCAAAAGTGTCTCACCAAGTGCGATTAAATCTCTTGTAGTCAGAAATCGGCCACGGCCACTACGGCCGCCCAATTCAAGCAAAAAGCGTACCCGGTTGGAGAGTTTTTGCTGCCAAATGGCACTATTATCAGTCGAGATAATGATGCAATAGATATGGTCAGCAAGTTGATAATAATCCAGAGCCAGCCAGCGCGTACCCAATTGCTGAGTGGCGAATTGGCGAAACTGCGCCAGATCAAACTCATAATCAAATGCTGCGGTCGGTAACGGGGAGAGGGCGCGTTCAAATTGGCTAACGGCCGTATCATATGCCTTAACCTTGTGTACAAATCGTTGCTGTAGTTCAGCGGTAGGCATCGTAAAGGAACGCTTTTGCACCTCGTTCTGCATGTTAGCTTGCAACCAGCGAATTTCGGCGACCAACTCAACCAGGGCTTCAGGCAGAGTAGAACTGTTCCACGCTGCTGTTTGGTGGTGGGTTGTTATTTGTGATTTACTTTCTTCGATAAACAATAACGCTTCTGCAGCGGCTGCCGTATGGACTGCACAGGCCATAGCACGATCAAACATCGCCATGGGGCGCGCCAGATAGGCGCCGAGCAAAGCCGACTGCCACAAACTGCGCCGTAAACGTGACAGCGCTTTAACAGCCTGCCGGTATTGCTGCAAGGCCAAAGCATGGTTATTGTTTTCCGCGGCCATATCTGCCAAAGCTGCATATGCCTGCCAGGCGATCTCCGGGGCAGCATCCGCTGCCAATTCCAAAGTGATGTGCCAGGCTCGCGCAGCAGCTTGTTGGTCATACAGGCGAACATAATAACGCCCCCAAACAAGTTGGCAAACCGCCTGCTCGAAATCCATACCTGTTTGAGCAAACCCATCCGCAGCTGCTTGCAGGTGCGATTTGGCTGCTTCTACTCTATTTGTGGCCAGCAGCGCCTCTGCCCACAGACGGTGGGTTAAAGCAATTTGTGCCTCAGCCTGCTGTGCTTGCGCCAGAGTCAGAGCCTCTGCGAGGTACACAAACGCTTCTTGTGGACGTTGCTGATGCAGCAAAATCTCGGCGCGCAAGTTAAAAACACCGGGAGGTATATCCTTTTGCTCCTCCTGGCTGAAGTGAACAATCGCAAACTCTAGATAGGTACTTGCTTTATCGAGATCTCCCAACTGTAGCCAGACATTTGCTAACCCCCATTGGGAACCCGCCAGTCTGTAGATAATATCCAACTCTTGTAAGCGAACACATGCTTTTTCCAGGTGATGTAATGCTTGATGATATTGACCTTGTTGAAAATGGACTAAACCTTGATCCATCAAGGCAACAACTGGCAACCATTGATTACCTATATCTTCATAAAGACTTTGCGCCTGTTGTAAGTAGTTCAGACTAGATGAAAAATTTCCGCAATAAAATTCATGTTGCCCGCTGTCGAGAAGATTGTCGGCCAAGAGACCAGGAATCGAATATTGTTCATAGATTACCCTGGCTTTTTGCAGCGCTTGTCTGGCTGCCTTAAGTTGTCCTGAGTAGTTATAAACTTGAGCCAGCCCACCATAACATTGCGCTTCCCACAAAGGTAAATCGTATTCTGCAAACCGCATGGCTGTCTGGAAGAACCGTTGCTCCACAGACGCGTAGTCGCTAGTAGATAAACGTAAAACTTGCGCCAGGCCATAGTGTGCAATCGCCATATCCACGGCCGCATCCATTTTTTGAAAAACAGCCAGCGCCTTCTCCGTATTCAGGATCGCTGGCTGCAACTTTGATTGGCGGCGCTGGTAGCTGGCCCGGATGTAAAGGCAGCGAGCCGCACCTAATTCGTCCCCTGCTTCTTTGAAGGCGCTTTCGGCCGCATCAACTTGGACGGCCGCTTCGGCAAAACGCCCAATCAGCAAGTATGTGAAGGCAAGTGAACAACGACAAGCAGGCAGCAGATGTTGCAAATCACTGTTTTTTAATGGTTCCAGCGCCCCTTCCAACTGTTCGGCAGCGGTATTAAAGTTCGGCCGTGTCCAGGGAACGGCATTCAACTGCCAGGCGCAGGCGGCTACCCAGCCAGGTTTGTTTAACTCGGTAAATAATGTGCGGGCACGGGTTACGGCCGTTTCTACCAGATCAGGACGAAACCAACCATTGGCGGCACGCGCCAGATACCAGGCGGCTAACGCTTTCAGGAAGGGGTCGGTGGTTTGTTGAACGGCCGTGTCGGCCACAACCATCAGCGCCCACCCATAACGCGGGCGGGTTAAACTGGCATTTTGGGCTTGATCAGCGAGGTGGTCAAGCAGTTGGCGGTCAAGGGGAGGCGGTTGTGCAGTGTAGGCAGGCAGGTCTTCCACAGGCAGGCGATTGTGGTATAAATCTTCCGCTAATGCGCGATAGTGGGCCAGGGTCTGTGAGAAGGTTTGGGACAGCATGTCGCCAGTGTATCATGGTTTGGTTTCCACTTCTACTATTAATTGTAGATCGGCGTGAAAGGTTTGGCTGGCGGGGTCTAGAACAGCCGTTAAGGGCAGGGGTTGGAAATGAAAACGGCCGTATTTGTCGGTAACAACCGTTGCTTGGAACTCCCCCCATTGCAAATTGGCTTGCATTGCTGGCAGTTGGGTTTCAGTTAGCGGCGCTGTAGAGAGGTACAAATGAAGATAGCTTGGTTCTTCAACCGAGCGTATTGCTTCTAAAAACAGGTCGATCTGTGTGCCATCCACTTCAACCTGGCTGCGCAAAAGAACCGTGCTCTCATCTTCTAAATCCATATGACCAGAACGATAAACGAGATCGACTGGCTTAAATAAAAGCTGTAACTGGTCTTGTAACAACTGCCAGGTTATCTGCCATTTTGCTGGAGAGGAGCGTTCGACGAGTGGGGTTGGGGAAACGGCCGTTTGGAGGAAGCTTAAATCAGGTGCGGGCATCTGCGGTGGCAAAACTAGTTCATCAGCCGTGCTGCTTGTCAGCAAATCTAAAGCATCTAGAAAAGCGTGACGCAATTCGGCATTAGCCTGTAACCGCCGATAAAAAGTCGGATATTGACTAATAATATCAATGCCTTGCAAGGCGTCGTTAACTACAAGAGAAAGCATATCCTCGTCTCTAGCTGTTATTGGTTGGTCTGATTCAGTTAGTTCCTGCAACAATTGGACGGCCGTTGGTGGCCAGGATTCCCTTCCTTCCAATTGTCTTCGCAGTTCAGCCAGCTGCCCTTTTATCCACTCAGGCAATGGTTCATGGTTGAACTGATCCTCTATCATAGTTATACCCTTTTTCGTGCCAAACCTCTCTCAGAGCCGCCATCGCCTTAAAATGCAGATTATAAATGGCGCTGGGTGTTTTACCCGTCATCTCTGCAATGTCCGCCGGCGAAAGATTGTGGAAGTAACGCAGCAATAGTACCTGCTGCCAGGTTTCCTGGGATAAACTTTCAATTGCATCCACTAAAGCGTAACGTAATTCTTGGCTGCCCTGGTTACGGAAAGCGGATGGGTTAGAGGTGCGAAAAAGTTCATCATTAAGTTCAACCAGCTTCTCGTCTGGGATTTGGCTTGCTTTATTGCTGCGCCGCATCTCACGGCGACAGATATTTATTAACAGTACGTGTGCCCAAGGCTCAAAGTTTCTGTCATAGGGAAAACGTGCTGCTAACAACACCATAGCCGCTTCTGTTGCATAAGTAGTGGCTAATTGTGAAGTCGCAGGATTACGGTAGAAGCTTTTGCGCAGCAAATAATTATAGGCCCATTTTTGCAGCGTGGCATACAAAGCCTCCCACACTTCTAAGGTTTTCTCGACTTGAATCTGGTAAAGGTAACCTTTATATTGGGTATATTTTTGTGCCACGAGACGAACGTAAGCAGGCGCTGTACGCCTGGCGTCAGTTCCTAACCAGGTTTCAATGCGACCCTGATCTAAATTGGTGAGAATAATTGACCGGATGGCTGGTACGGCCGTTTCTCCTTGCTCTTGCGCTACTGCTTGAAATGCTTGCTCCAGCTCAAACTGAAGTACATCGTTCTTACACATCAAAACCCCTCCTACAAGACTTGATGACAACAGACTTTATTATAGTCATTGTTCTATTTATCACAAGCAGTTTTCCGGGAATTTTGAGTAAATTTAGCGAAATAAGGCAAATTTTGATTATAGGGAAAGAAATCCGCCGCCAGAGACATAATATAGATAGAAGAAAACATTTAATTTGCACTGGCAGATCATTATTTGCTAAATCCGAACATTACGACTGTTTCACTGATTTGTCTGGTAAAAAAAGAACAGTTGCTGCGGTCATTAAATTTTTATAAAGGTTAATTCATGAATGATCAGAATCCAGGTACGGTAATGACGGTTCCGGAAGTAGCCGCATATTTGAAGTTGGCTAATTCAACGATTTATAGATTAGCGAAGGCTGGCAATTTACCGGGGCGTAAAGTTGGTGGCGCCTGGCGTTTTTCGCGGGTGGAAATTGAGGGGTGGTTGTGTGAACGGCCGTTGGTTGATGAAACACAAATAGCCGAAAACAAGCCACAAGTGTTATGAAAGTGGAACCATTGCTTGATCAGATAAAAATGTTTTTATTTGCACAATGGTTTGAAAGCCGTGATTTGAAAACAATGGAAATATGCTTCTGAAAGGAAAAATAAAGTATGGCCGTCGTGCATAAAATAGGTGAACTGGTTGATCAATGTGAACGGTATGTGATTCGTTGCCTGGCAGAGAGACTACCAGATACCTGGCATGTATATCATAATCTGGAGTTTACACCATCGCCCGGCAGGGGGCATCCTTATGAATACGATGCCATTTTAATAGGGCCACCGGATGTATGGGTGCTAGAGATAAAGGGATATAGTGGACGTATTACAGGGAATGCCTCTCAGCTGCAGCTGCCCAACGGCCGTTATGAACCCAACCCCATCCCATCAACTAATAACAAAGCCCGCATACTCAAAAGCAATCTAGTCCGATATGATCCCCGGCTGGCAAAAAAAGGCATCTTTGAATTATACGTAGATGCCAGAATTATCTTTTGCCGCGAAGCTCAAATCGAAATAAATGATCCGCAATCCAATCGTATGCACCATATACCTGATTTCATCTCTTTTTTGCGTCGGGAGCCGGCACATGTTTATGCTGAAGAGAGGACACAGATAGTCAGAGATTTTTTACAGCTGCGATTTGCGCCGCTTATACCAAACAAACAAATTGGCGAATATATTATTCGAGATTCAATTTCTCATCGTAGTAAGCATAGCGTCACCTACCCGGCACGCCATGTGTTAATGCGTGTTCGTAATCGAGTGAGCTTAAAAATATTTCGCTTCGATACCACCCTATCAGCTAAGGGTCTGGAAAATCGCAAAAAGCTGTTTGTACGCAATGCTGATGTTTTAAGTTTGCTTGGTGAATTTCCCCACCGCAATATCGCCCGTTGTTTCCCCCCTTTTCCCTGGGAGAGCGACAAAATCGTACTACCCTTAGAGTGGATTGATGGGCCTACATTGAAGGATTGGCTGCAAACGCAAGAAGACCAATCCTTTAAACAGCGCTTATATATTTTTAGGCAGGTATGCCAGGGCTTAGAACATGCACATAATTTAGGCGTCATCCATCGTGCGCTATCTCCCCAAAATATTGTTATATTGCCCAATAATTCTGTAAAGTTGGTGAATTTTGACTTCGCTAAACTTGATCCGTCCCTGTTTACGACAACATTTCCGGGGGAGACAATGGCCCATCATCTCGTCCAGCATGCCGATTGGCGGTATGTTGCGCCAGAATTGCGCGATGTTAATCAAGTGGTCAATCCTGCAGCCGATGTGTTTTCGGCCGGTATCATCTTCTTTGAGTTGATGGCAAATCGCCACCCCTTTAATGGTTCCATGAAAGAAAAAAGTGTGCTGCCTCAACCTACTCATTATAACGCCGATCTGCCAATAGAATGTGACAATTTGTTTCAGCAAATGTGCCGATTTAACCCCGATGAGCGATTGCAATCCATGACGGCCGTTTTACGACAAGTGACGCTGCTTAAACAACTTTAATTCTGAAGAGAAAAATGTCTATTTACTTATTCGCGCCCGGGGACATAATTGAAAGAAAATTCAGAATTCTTGCCACTTTGGGACGGGGCCGCTTGTCTCAAGTATACAAAGCTGAAGATTTAGTGAAGCGGGGAATCTGTGTCCTCAAGGTACTTCAGCCAGCAGATGATGCTGTTGATTCTCTGGAAAAGCTAAGGGAAGAGGCAAATATCTACGATAAGTTAGGCAGACACAAACATATTGCCCAGTTGTTGGATACGAATAAATTTGCCGAACTGGATGATTTGCTTTATTTAAAATTGGAATACGTTGAAGGGAAAACGATTGAGGCATATCTTAAGGATTGTCATGGGCCACCGCCACCTATTTCCATCACGGAAACACGTCAAATTATTTTAGAGTTACTGGAAGCGCTAGACTTTATGCACAATCGTCCTGAACCTATTTTGCATCGGGATATTAAGCCCAGCAACCTTATTCTGTCACCAACACGCGGGTTAGTGGTTATAGATTTCAACGTTAGCAAAGAACTCGTTACTGGAGAAAAGGCACAATCATTTGTTGGCACATTCCCGTATATTCCACCAGAAAACATTTCAAGGGGAAACGATTGGGATATAACCGGAGATCTCTATGCTGTTGGTGTTTTACTATATAAAATGCTGACAAATAAAGAGTTGCCCTTTCCTACCAGAATGGGCTCCTCGCTGGGCCTATCGTTGATCGATTTCGAGGAGATCCTGCCTTCATTGCCAGTTAATGTAATCGATATCTTAAACCAAGCCATTGCCTTTAAGCCCCAAGATCGATTTCAAAGTGCCCGAGAAATGAAAGAAGCCATCGAAAACAAGTGGCCGATTGACCTAATTATGAAGACCTCAACAGAAGTCAAAGACATGAATATGGATAACGTGATAAACCCTGGTGAGAAAATAGTGAATTCATTAACTGAAGTCGAGGATATGCTCCATAAATGGGAGACGGAGGAGCCATCTCCAGGCTGGTTAGCTGATCAGGCTGCACTTCTTGGCGCGGTGGGGTACTACTTACAGGCGGGACAGTCAGGTGACGATGGAATGCGCCATGAAGAAGTAAAAAATCGCTTTATCAGATGGATACGCCCTATTCTGGTAGATTCCCTGGCCAATAATGAAAATGAGATAACAAAATTAAAAAAAATCCGTCTCTCTGCGGAGAACTTTGATGCCACTCAGACCCGGGCCAGAGCGGCACAAACACTGCTGGAAATAGCGGGTGGGTTACGGTGGGCGATGTCAGACGCGGGACACGCTTTGCTTGATAGAGGGAACGAATTATTTATACCACTGCGATATTCCCTGGAACAATGGCGGCTGTTCTTCCAAGCAGTAAATCAGATAGAGACGTCTTTGACCGAGGCACAAAAAAGAGAAATAGAAGCGGGCGGTGGTGGGGCAGCGGCTGCACTGGCTGGCGATGCTGATAATGCTGTTAAAGCGCTAGAGCAACAACTTGATACAAGCGATGACACTCGGCTTCGATCAGAGTTTCTCATGTTGAAACAACGTGTTGGTAGTGCCTATAGTGAGCTACGCGGTCGCCATGAGATTCCTACCACTGCGATTACAGTTGAGCCTTTAGCAAATATGATCCGGCAGTGGTGTGAACTGCCATCAGATACGAGGGTCACGTACTATGAAGGTTTCCTAACCGATGACATAAAAGAGGTGAAAATCTCTGAGGCCTTGAACACTGCTCGAGAGCGTTATCGAACAGCTATCATCAACCGTATTGACGAGCAGTATGCCAAAAACGCACGCAAGTACATCCAGACTCAAGAAGCGGAGGCAGTTCGCTATCCGGATAAGGCCAGAATGGAACTGGCACGTTGGCGAGAACTGCCCGGTATTACAGAACCAAATATTTTACCCCCTGATATGTTGGTATCTATAGAAAAACGATTGAAGACGCTGACTGAAGAAGTTGAGACAGAGTATCAGAAGTGGGATGATGCCGACAAGCATATTGGTTATGCTCAGGGTATTGTCTCCGATGACCCCTTGGAAGCATATCAGGAATACAAAAATGCCTTAAAAGATTATGCTTATCATGCCGCCTTACCAAATCTACTCCTGAAAATTCGCGCACAAGCCGCGCAAGCGCTTGAAAGCGGCATTCGGGAAATAGAACAGGCGGTCCAGCATGAGTCGTGGGCCACAGTCCGCCAAAAGATTCAGACGGTTAAGGATTTAGCAGCGTTGGAATCGCCGACCGCCGACCAACAAGAGAAGCTGAATCGTTTGCAAAGCCTAATTCGCGACTACATCACGCCCTTGGAAAAAACGGGCCGCCAGCCTCAAGAAGAACTTGTTTTGCTCAAACGGCTGCAGACCGATTATGTCGCTTACTGGGCACAGTGGATAAAATATCCCGCTCGTCTGAAACAGCTGCAGGTACGCCAGGCAGTTGATGGCTTGCTTGAGGATGTCGGCCGCTTAACCCATAAAGAGGCATCCGTCATCGAATTAAGGCAACTGCGCGATGATCTCATCGCCAGACCGGGGCTAAACAAGTCCTCAACCCAAACAAAAGCTGAAACAGAGAAAAAACTCCGGCAGGCGTTGACCAAGGTTATGGCATGGCTGGGCTATGCCCAGGCCCGTGACGAATTGAGAAAAGAAGATGAGCTAAAAACCTTCGCGGTTGATGAAGTGGATGAAATATATATACCTGTACTTGATTTAGTGGTTATGCAAAATGGACTTACCGCCGCTGAAAAAGACAGTGCAGCGAACGATGCCGCCATTGCGGCTGGATTTTCGTTCCGCTTAAAACGACTGCAAACAAAGGATAAGGAAGTTGCAGGCATCTTAGAACAGGTAAGAAGGGAACAAATCGCTATTACAGAGCCTGATGTTGCCAGGTTAAGAGAGTGGCGTGACAAATTGAAGAGCGCACGTAAGATCCCCAGCAGCCATATTCGGGAGATATTGGCACTGTACCACGATGTGCAGACACTGCTTCATGAAGCGGCGGCCGATCGCCTGAAAGCATTATTGCGTGACAATCTGACAAACTTCTTTGAGACAACAGACAAATACGGCCGTTTCAACAGCAATGCCAACAACATATTGGAAAAAGAAATTAAAAGCCTCCTGGACGAATGCGGCCGCGACCAAAATGACCCCCTCGTCCAAACCGCCGTTGTGGCGCAAGCCTTTATACGGGCGCACCGCATTAAAGCACGCGTGAGACAAACGAATAATTTGCCGGCCGTAAAAGAGGCCTGGGATCGCGCCCGACAATTTGAGCCGGATGAGTTGGTTGCATCATCTTCGGCCGAGCTCGAAGATTTGCGTCAATATGCCGAGTATCAATATAAACAGGCCTGGAAACAGACCGTTTTTGCTGATGCGGCACATAAATCAAACAAAATTGTGGCCGAAACCCAACTTTGGGATTTGTGCCAGGACATATTACTACGCCATGCTTGGGATGTGTGGTTCCAGCACGGCCGTCATTGTTTAGCCATGGCTCGTGAATGGCTGCAAAACATCGTTGACGATCAACATCAGCAAGCAGACCAATACCTCAATAAAGCTTATCGTTCATTAGGTCAGGCGCAAACTCTTGTGCTTTCGCAGCAGGAGAGTGTGCCGGGTAGTGAGCAGACAGCCGTGGACAATGCAGTCAGCGAGTGCGCGGGGTGGATGCGTGTGGTTGCTCTGGATAACCAGATTTGCAAAACCCTTTTGTTAAACAGTAAAGATACTGACAAACCTATCGCCAGCGCCGATTGTCAAAGAGCCGTTACCGATTATAACAACGCCACAACCAAAGGGCAGCAACTTGAATCAGCCCAGCAACAAACTATGACCCGCATTTGGCGGCGCCGCCGGGAAGCTGCCCTCCAGCGTTTGGAAACGCTTTACCCCAAAATTGCAGGGGCAACAGCTCTTTTTGATCAGCTGGATAATCTGGTGGCCCGCGCCATTCTCCAGCCTGACAATCTCAATATCGCGGCGCTCATCCGGGATCATTTTGAAAGAACATTATCCAGTTTGGAGCAAAATGTCGATCCGGCCAGGGGCGGCATAACGTTTGATGAGAGCGGCGTAAACTTCCGCAGCTACTATCAACAGCAACACAGCGGCCAGACGCCCCCTGACGAACAAATCGCCGATCTGCAAAAAGAAACGGCTGAATCACAGCAGCGACAGGCCAACACCTTAAGACTCGCTTTACCCTTAACCCAACTGGAGGCGGATTTGTACATGAACCGCCTTAACCAGATTGATGATCAATTGGAGCGTTGGCGCACGCAGGTCGCAGTCGAACTGATCAACCCCCTCACCGAAGCCAAAAACAAAGCCGATTCAGGCTTGTGCGATCCGCAACATTTCAAAACAGCGCGTTATATTTTAAGAATGTCCGGCGGAAATGATGCCGGCGATATAGCTCGCATTGGCACCATGTTCACTAACCATATCACTGTAGTCTGGCAAAAGACTTATCTGGGTACACAAGAACAAAGGCAGCAGCGCCAGCAAAAACATTTTAATGCCATTGACAAAATTTTGCGTGATGAGGCCGAATTCGTTTCTCTTGTACAACAAGCACGCAAATCAAAAACGCCCTTATCTTCTGAACAAACTGCAAAATTAGAACAGCAAACAAACAACTTTAGACAGGCAGTGGCCCACCTGGATCGCATGCAAAAGGAAGAGCCTAACGATCGCTGCTGTTTACAGAACCAATTAGAATATGACGCTTCCTATGAACCTGTTACTGAGGGTGATGACGGTTACTATCGCGGTTTGGATAACGTTCGCACAGCCGTGGCCGGCAAAATTAAGCAGCATGATCAAGCCGCTGTTTGGGCTGCCGAACGCCGCGCTGATTATGAAAATCCGCGGCGCACAGCTTCGTTCGGCCAAGCTATGCAAATGGTCAACAATCTGGGCATTCACAGCAAGCTGGGGCTGATTGCTGCACGCAAATTTCTGGCGGTTGTGAAGGGTGACGACAGTCAAGATCGTTACCGGGGTAATTGGACCGCTGAAATTCAAAGACATGCTGAAAGTGCAGATGTTGTGCTGCCTTTAGAAGCGACCTGGCTGCCGAGCGGCATATATGAAAATGCGTTCACCTTGCATGGCCTGTTGGCTGCCTGTCAGGAAAGCAAACTTAAAGCGCATCTGAACGTAAAAACGCTTTTTGCCATTACCGAAGCCAACAATCAGAAACGACACCAGTTGTGTGATGATATAGAGCAAGATATTCAATTGGCCGATGCAGAGATGGCAAGCCTGCGATTTCGGGCAGAGATGTTTCAGGAAAAATGGGAGCAATTCCGACAAGCGGCCACTGATCTTTATGCAGTAGGTTGGCCGCGCCGGCGGCGGCTGACCGATCAGCCGGAATGGGATGCATTAATCAACGCCAAAAATGATTTTTGTGAAATATGTTCTAACTATGAAGAATTTACCCAGACATTGCAAGACCTGCACAACGATCTTGCTGTTCGTAAATTGGATTGCCATTATGATTGAGGAATACATTATTCTGTTAGCCGATATTCACGCCAATGATACGGCTCTAGCGGCTGTCATACAAGATGCCTTTGCTCGTTACAACGGCCGGCTGCTGCGATTTTGGTTTCTGGGTGACCTCTTTGGCCGCGGCCCCGACCCCGAACTTGCCTGGGATCGGTTAATGAAGCTGAAGCCGGAAGCTTCTGTAGTCGGCAACCACGATTGGTTTATCACGCAGCACACTGAGAAAGATAAATGCGTAAACACCTACGAAAATGATACCGATCGTCCACCCCACTATATTGGCGTCAATGTGAACCATGATGATTGCTGGGTCTGGGAGCAGCACCGTGCGACCGTTCTCATGATGGAGAAAAAGCTGTGGCTGAATGGCAGTAATCAATTTCAAATCGGTTCTGCTGAAGCATATATTAATCATCTACCCGTTGTCCATGTTCCCCGACCAGGCATTTTTCTGGTGCATGGTGGTTTGGAAGTTAAAAAACATAAACTCTCCCCTCCCAATCCGGCGGTAGAACCCGATACGTATTGGAGTGATCATTGGCGCAAATTTGCCTGGGGATATGTTAAAAAACGCGATGATGCCCAGCTAACCATAAAGGTAATGCAATGGCTGCACCAATATCGGCCTTCAAACCCTAACCTTTTTATTGAGAAAGCGGCGTTTGCATCATGGCAACAACCCGGCTTGATCATCGTTGGACATTGGCACGTACGTCGCCTTTTTGAAAATGGCGACTTTACCAACATTAACCTGGATACAGAGTACCGTTTAATGACCATGGCTGAAAAGCCGACGCTCATTTCTCCAGGCAGTGTTGGTTTCCCAAACGGAGATAACCGGGCCTGCAACGCCTGTTATGCGTTGTTAAAGCTGCAAAACGGCATTCCCAACACAGTCACCTTTCATGCTGTCGAGTTTGACCGTGCGGCCGTGCGTACACGTATGAAGAATAAAAACTATCCACATGATTTAATTAACCGCTTATGCCGACCCGGAGAAACAATCTAATGAAACGATATACGTCCGGATTTTTCCTGATCTCACTCATTATCGCTCTTTTTACAATCGTAACCACGCCTGACAGACAACCTGTTCTGGCCCAAGAAACAGATACCACTGCGTCCAGTTGCAAAGCTCTGCAAATTGTCTTTGTGACTGACCAGAGCGGTTCAATGTCCGGCTTTACCACTGATGAAGGGAGAGAGATACCCGCCAGTGATCCCGATGGCCTTCGTTTTGCTGCTCCGCAATCATTTTTTGAACTGATGGCCAACGCTCGCTGGCAAAATTATGCTGATGCCGAGATCGCCATCGCTACGATAGATTTTGGCGATGACCCCCACACGGCAATGCCCTGGGTGCCGCTGGATACTGATTCCGAAGCGTCTTATGATCAGCTTTTAGTAGATACAGAATCATACTTTGCGCCCCGCAGCTCCAGAGGGAACACATTGCCATTGCGTGCCCTGCAATCGACCTCCTCGCTTTTTGCCCAGATGGAGACGCCACAGGATGGCTGCCCCCGCCGGGCGGTGATTATTCTGACTGATGGGCTGCCGGCCGATGGTCAAACCGCTTTCAATCGCACTGGATACTTTGAGCAGATGGAGCAGTATGTTCAGGACTTTATGCCCGCCTCTGATCACAAAATTTATGTCATCGGACTGGATCGCAATGACAGCTATTTCAATGATCACCGGCCGCAATGGGAAGCAATTGCCGGCGATCCCGACCGTGTCAAGCGGGTCAGTTCGCCGCAGGAAGTGAATAGTCTGATGACACAGATAGCAGTCGATCTGTTGTTATCATTAGACCAGACGGGCGGGGGACAGCTTTTTAGCTGTGTTGATGGTGGTGCTCCATTTATGGTGCCACCTTATATTCAGGAGATGTCTTTCCAACTCACCAAGCCTGATGACACGTACCATCTGGTTGTGTTGGATCCATCGGGGCAGGATGCTCAAACCTTATCAAATGCGAAATTAACCGGATATGACCGAACCATTGAAAAGCTTACAATTACAGCACCAGAGCCTGGTTTCTGGGAGATGACAACGCAAATGCCAGAGGAGTTCAGGGGCAGTTGTTTGTTGAGCTGGATTGCATTTCAGGCAGTTGATCGGGTTATAAAGCCTCTGGAGGGCTTGCGCTTGCCCCAATACACAGCCGTTGATGTTGAGTTCCAAATTGTGAAAACAGATGGCAGTTCCCTGCCGGATTACCAGGATGATACCTACGATCTCTCAATGGATGTTGTGTTAACCTCGACTGAGGGGGAACAGATATTGACGTTGGGTGCCGATCCTGGCCAGGTGTATCGCGGCCGGACAGTTGCCCTATATCCAGGAGAGAATGAGGTTGTGGTAA
>JAGRDI010000069.1 GCA_020432765.1 Anaerolineales bacterium
GATGCCAGCGCCGCGCCGCGCCAATTCACTGTTGGCGATCACAACGACAGCCAGCCGCGCTGGTCGCCGGATGGCAGCCAAATCGCCTTTCTTTCAAATCGCGCTGATGAAAAACAAGCCCAACTTTATCTGATTGCTGTGGATGGCGGTGAGGCACGGCCGTTGACCGCACTTGAGGGTGGTTTTGCCCAATTCGCCTGGTCACCGGACGGCACTCAGATCGTCACCCAGTTCCGTAAAAAAGATGCGGCCGTCATTGAACGCGAAAAAGATGAACAAAAAAAGAAGCTGGGCATCGTCGTGCGCCACATCACGCATCTGGAATATAAAGAAAATGGGGTTGGTTATGCGCCGCAGGAACAATGGCATATCTGGACAATTGATCTCCAAAGCGGTACGGCTGCGCAGTTGACAGACGGCCGTTACGCCGAAACAGAACCACGTTGGACCCCGGATGGAAAACATATCCTTTGTGTTTCCAACCGCAGCGTTGACCCCGCGCTGCATCCGGACGGTACCGAACTTTATCTGCTGCCCGCTGCTGGTGGTGATTTGCGGCAAATTGTGACCCGCAACGGCCGTAAATGGCTGCCGACGATCTCGCCGGATGGTCAATGGGTGTCGTTTATGGGACGCGAACAATTCGGCAAACCATATCAAAACAGCAGTTTATACATCGCCCCCATCAACGGCGGTGCAGTGCGTAACTTAACAAATGCATTTGATCTGCACATGAGTTTGGTGACGATTACTGATTCTGGCAGCGGCTCACCGCAAACGCCGCCGGTCTGGTCGAATGACGGCCGTTTCCTGTTTTGCCAAACCACAACCCATGGTGACCAACCTTTGTTGACCTTGACCACGGCAAACCAGCCCACAATCGAACGCCTGACCACAGAACCGGGCATCAGCGGCGGCTTTAGTTTGGACAGCGCACAAACTAAAGTCGTTTACGTGTGGGGAACGTTATGGTCGAGCGGTCAAGTCTGGTTGAAAGATTTGGTGACTGGCAGCACACGCGCCCTGACAAATTTTGATGCCGATCTGTTCGAAGAGATTGAGTGGGGTACGATTGAAGAAGTGGCTTTCAAAGGGCCGGATGATAACGATTTGTCGGGGTGGATATTAAAACCGCCTGCTTTTGACCCCGGCCAACACTACCCTTCTATCCTCGAAATTCATGGCGGGCCGATGACGCAGTACGGCCGTGGCTTTATGCATGAGTTCCATTATTTTGCCGCCAACGGCTATGTGGTTTATTGGACGAATCCACGTGGTGGACAAGGTTTTGGTGAGGCGTTTTCTGCCGCGATCAATAACCAGTGGGGTACGGTCGATTATGCCGATTTAATGGCCTGGACAGACATCTTGCAGCAGCAGCCATACATCGATCCAGAGCGCATGGCTGTTACCGGTGGCAGTTATGGCGGTTATATGACGTTGACGATCATCGGCCATACCACGCGCTTCAAAACGGCCGTTGCCCAGCGTGTGGTCAGCAACTTCATTAGTTTTTATGGCTCCAGCGATATGAATTGGCTGACCGAAAATTTATTGGGCAGCGAGACAACGCCCTGGCAGGATTTCGACAACTATTGGCAGCAGTCACCCATCAGCCGCATTGGCAGCGTGACCACGCCCACGCTGTTGATCCACAGCGAACAAGATATGCGCTGTGCGCAAGAGCAAGCGGAGCAGGTTTTTGTCGCGCTGCAAAAGAGGGGGATTGATGCGGAGTTGGTTTTATTTCCCGATGAAGAACATGGTTTGTCACGCAGCGGCCGTACTGATCGCCGCGTCGCTCGACTCGAACACATGCTGCGCTGGTTTGATACGTATTTATAACCAATCAGCACTTTAACTTGTCAGGCTGACCGCCGATTAACTGAACTGTTGGCCCGCTTAAAACGAGCTTAGGACATCATCACAACATTCAAATTTGTGATATACTCACATTGCCCATTTTCTGGGTCAAATTTGTGTAATTATTTTTTTCAGGGAGAAAAAGTTTCAAATGGCAGCAACAAAAAAACGCCGCGTCACCAAAAACCCGCCCCATCAGGCCGCCAAACGCGCTGATGGCAGTAAGAAAATCAACTGGACACGCATCCTCGTGATTACGATTGGTATCTTGATTGCATTAAGCATGTTACTTTCAATGGTTGTCACGCCTGGCACCGCGATAAATTAATAGACAGCGACTCCCAAAGGGGCCGATGACACTCAAGTTTCTTGATCTAATACGGCCGTTATCCAGGCAATGAGCTGCGTATCCACATGTCTAGGATATGCATACTGCCACTTAACGGCCGTTTCTTGCATTAACCAGCCAAACAAATCCAACAAAGCCAATAAAGCCCGGCACATATCTGCAACAGCATAACGCGCAAAGGTCGTCGGCAGCACCGCGACGACACGCGGATCAGCCCACGTTTCCAGGAAACGGCCGTCGTACCACGTATCATAGTCTAGACCATGTGCTGCCTGAGCGTGCCACGCCAACATCGTAAGCAAGGCGGGCCGCATTTCGTTGTTGATGAAGGTCTGCGCACGCCACAAATCGCCGCGCCGCAGCATCATGGTAACACGATAGGCATAGAGGTGGAATTTTTGAGAAACGGCCGTGAACTCTTCAGCCGTGAGTTTTTCTTGTTTGGCAGGCGCAGAAGCCGGCAAAATAAATGGTTGTTGGCTGTCCTTGTCCAACAGCACGCGCACGCCGCGCTGTGCTACTGCGGCGTAACGGCCACCAAACAACAAATCCGATAACTCCCCCGTCTTGGGCGCAAAAAAGAAATCCACCTTCAAGCCACCCGCATACACCACCAGCCATTCCGGATCACCCGCTTGTGTGCGTTGGCATTCGCGAGCCCATACCGTACCAAACTGATCTATCCAGGCCGTGTCCTCGACATACCGTTCGGCATCCCGCGTAAATAACATCAAATCCAAATCCGACCACACATCCGCGCCGTGTTCAACCCGCGCCCGTGACCCCACCACAACCAGCGCCCGCAGCGCCGGTTCTGCTGCCGCCCAGGCGGTTATGTGCGCTTCTAACTTGATATATTCGTTTCTATTCTTATCCATATTTCTGACGCCAGACGGCGCTTAATTTCCGTTTGCAGTGCATCCAGCAACTCATGCCGCCGGCAGTAGTCGACCAGTTCCAATGCCAACAAATTTTTGCGCGTGGTCAAATCCTCGCGTTCAATGCCGATGTCAAAACAAAGCACCTGCAAACCGGCCACGTCAAAATGGCGGTAAAGCGTCTGCCGCAGCCGCACCAGCACAGCCTGATCATCATCTTGTGCGCCACTCCCCCACAGCCGACCGGCCAGATCAGCAAATTCTTGCGGCAGGGGATTGGCCGCATTCAGCCAGAAGATGCCATCGGGATAATCTGCCTGATACCGGTACACATATTCAACGGCGAGCTGGGTTTTGCCCATGCCGGTCAGCCCTGCAGGGACGATGCCGGTGGGGTGTCACCTTGCAAAGCTGTATGCAGCGCTTGCAGGTCGGGTGTACGGCCGAAAAAATGCGGATTCCGCCGGAAAGGGGTTAAAAACGGGGCTTGGTTTACGTCGGGCACAGTAGTTTTTGCTTAGGCGTTTTCTAACACAGGCTCCCATGTTTGGGCATAAGCAGCTAGCGTTTCAGCGATTCCGCTCCATTCATGTAACATCCAGGGATCAAAATCAGCACCATTTGGCCACACAAGCGTACGCAGTTCCTCATCAAGACGCACCTGATTAAACAGTTTCAAGTCACGAAGGGGAGCATACATTTCGCCATATAATACTGGTTCAAAGTCAATTACCTGTTCACTATCATCGTCAAATTTAACACGCAATATAAACGGGCCAATTACCTCAAAATCTATGACATCATAAAGCGGGTGGCTCATAATTTACTCCTGGGTCAGCCCCTTAATTTTATGGGGTTTTCTACCTTGCTGTACAAGATGCCAATTCTCTTGTAACTGTTCTTGATTTAACTCTGCCCATGCTTCGACTAATCGCTGCTGTCTTCTAGGCAAAGCCCCTGCAAGTTGGGTGATTGGGTCTATGCTATAGGAAGCCTGAAACTCATTGTACCTGACGTGGAAATGAGGTACATGATGTGGGGCGGTTACTTCCCAATACAAAGTAATGATAATTCCTAAGAAGCGGCTTATTTCAGGCATACCCGCACCTAATATTTTGCTGCGCTTTTACTATTTAATCGTAGAGTATAACACAGGTTAGCAGAAAAGAAGGCGCGTGGCGAGATTTGTCCAATCTTCAAGATTGGACAAATCTGTAAACCATAATCCTGTTTACGTTCAGCTTATCACCCACTATAATGGAGGCTTGTGGAAGAGACAGGTCTATTGTTTTGGAGGATTTTTTATGATCGATAAGCTCAGCGCCCAGGCAGATGCGGCTCGCACCCGCGTTTTAGCAAAAACAGCGGCTTTGTCTGCCGATTTACCACTCAAGTTTTTGCGCCAGCAGGCCCAATATACGACCCCTGCATCCAATTATAAATTAGCCCACAGTGCCGCGACCAAAGGCTTTGCCGCCACAGAGCGCATTTTGGCTAAATACGAGATCACCCCCGCCGATTTAGCTGCTGTTTTGGGTGTTCCGCTTACGGCCGTAGAAGCCTTGTTGGCTGCCGATCCGGCGGCACCGTTGGTGATGATCGATGGCGAAGATGCGCAGGCGTTAAACCCAGAGGTCGTTGACCTGGGACGTAAAAATGCCGTAGAAATCTTTCGCGAGGCTGAATGGCAGTCCACGCTGCGCTTTTATCGACCCAGCGGCTTGAATTTGCCTTATTGTACGGCCGACTTGGTGACGGTGTTGTCAGGAGCGGGTGCGGAGTACACTCCCCAAAACTACCCCATCGACGGCATCATCTTCCCCAAAATCGAACACCCTACAGAAGTTGATTGGGTATTTAATTTGCTGGATCGTATCGAAGAGCAGTTAGGACTCACCCACCGGCAAATCAAATTTCAATTTCTGGTGGAGTCCGGCTGGTCGGTCGCCAACCTGGCCGCCATCACCGAACGCGCTTTGCCGCGCCTGTCAGGCATCATTTTTGGTATTGCCGACTATTCGGCCGATTTAGCTTTGCCTGCGATCAGCTACAAACATCCGGTTTGCGATTGGGCACGTGCCGCCGTGATCAATCAGGCGGGCGCGGTCGGCGTGCCGGCCATCGACGCGATGACGGTTAATTATCCGGTTGCCGCGCCGAATTTATCGCCGGCTGAAAACCGGGGGCGCATTTTGGCACGGCTCAAAGAATGTTACGATGATGCGGTTTACAGCATTAACCTGGGTATGAAGGGGAAATGGGTGGGCCATCCGGCGCAGTTATTTGTGGTTTTGCTGGCCTACAAAGTCAGCCTTTCCAGCGGCACGGCGCAGGCGGAATTGGATAAGATTTTGGCGTATGCACAAGCGGTACAGGCCAAAGTGGGCGCGACGATCATCGACGGTGTGATGAGCGACCGTGCTACCGACCGCCATGCACGTGCCCGTCTGCGCGAAGGCGTGGCTTTGGGCTTGATCCCGGCAGAGAAAGGGATTGCGTTGGGTGTGGTTACGGCCGAAGAAGCGGCGTGTTTATGATTCTTCGCCACGAATGACACGAATTGTTTTTGTCATGGATGGACACAGATTTACACGGATTTTGGATGCTTGTTTTAATCCGTGGCTAAAAGGAAATAGAACATGGGCGAGCAAATTACGGTTGCGATAGATGTTTTGGAAGTGGGGGAGCGTGTCTTGGCGACGAGTGCGGCTTATTTTGCCGGTTTGTGTGAGCAAAACGGCCGTATTTCCACTACCCGCATGGATCAATACCAACGTTCTCTTTTTGACCTGGCAGCCAGTGCCACAAATTTAGCCGCCGCACGTCAACTGCTCAACCACGCCCACAGGTATCAGGCTGATGAGCAAACCAGAGGACAGTTGGTGGTCCACCTGGCTTTGTTGAATGCGGCAACGGCCGTACAAGAACTGCGCGGACAAATCGATTTGCGTGCGGCTGAATTGGGCTTGGATGGATCGACGCCCGTTGTTGATTTGAATGGAACGGCCGTTACCACCTTCCTGCGCCAACAACGTGCCAATCAAAATATTGAAACTGCCGCCAAACTTTTGTTACAAATAAACAACAGCGGCCCCAATGGCTTGAATGCCGAACAACGCGATCTACAGGCCATTTTTCGGCGCTTTGCCCAGGAAAAAGTCGCGCCATTTGCTGAAGAAATCCACCGCGAAGACCGTGATTTGCCCGAAACAATGCTGCGTGAACTAGCCCAAATGGGTTGTTTTGGCCTCTCTATTCCCGAACGATATGGCGGTTTCCAAAATGATACACAGCCTGATCACATGGCGATGGTGATCGTATCCGCCGAACTGGCACGTGCCTCGTTTGGCACAGCGGGCAGTTTGATCACACGTCCCGAACTGTTAGCCAAGGCGCTGCTGCAAGGTGGTACGGAGGCGCAAAAGCAAAAATGGCTGCCTTTGATTGCAACTGGTGAAAGACAGGCGGCCGTTGCTATCACTGAACCGGATTTTGGTTCTGATGTGGCACGTTTGGCAACGGCCGCACGTAAAGTACCTGGCGGCTGGCGGCTCAACGGCAGCAAAATGTGGTGTACCTTTGCCGGGCGTGCCGATCTGATCGTCGTGCTGGCGCGTACCGACCCCGATTTGAGCCAGGGACATCGTGGGCTGACCTTGTTTATTGTTGAAAAACCGGCCGCCACAGGCCATAACTTCAGCCATACGACCAACGGCGGCAGCGTCAGCGGTTATGCTATCCCTACTATTGGTTATCGTGGCATGCATTCATTCGCGCTGACTTTTGATGATTATTTTGTACCAGACGTGAATGTAATCGGGGAAAAGAATGGTCTGGGACGCGGTTTCTATTTACAAATGCACAGCTTTTCCGGCAGCCGTCTGCAAACGGCCGCACGTGCTTTGGGCGTGATGACGGCAGCCTTTTATGAAGCATTAAAATACACCCGCGAACGGCAAGTTTTTGGCAGGCCGCTGTGTGATTATCAACTTGTGCAGCACAAATTGGTGGCTATGGCCCGGCTAATCCAGGCGGGCCGGCAGTTCACTTACCATGCGGCACGCGAATTAGATGCCGGACGCGGCGCGGAAACGGCGGCGATGGCCAAATTTTTCACCGGTAGAGCGGCTGAATGGGTTACGCGGGAAGCATTGCAGCTGCATGGCGGCATGGGATATGCGGAAGAGTTTCCGGTATCGCGGCATTTTGTGGATGCGCGTGTCTTTTCGATTTTTGAGGGTGCGGAAGAGGTGTTGGCGCTGCGGATTATTGCGCGGGGGTTGCTGCGGGAATGTTTGTAAGGCGGCTAGACGGAAGACGATGGACGTAAGATGGAGTTTATGGTCTTTTGTCTTCTGTCCCCCGTCAAAAAACGAGGAAAAAGATTATGCAAGCTTTTGACTTTCCAAAACAGATTGAAACAAGTGCAAAGATAGCTGTGGATTTAGACAAGGTGCGGCAGCCGCGCTACGGCCGTTTCTTGGAAGAGTTTATCCCTGGCACAACGTTTCAACATCCGCGCGGTCTAACGCTTTATCCTGCCTTTGCGCAAGAGTTCGCCACCACCTTCATGCAGGCCAATCCGCTCTATCTGGATGAAACCTTTGCACGGGCACATGGGTTTGATTCGCTGCTTGTGTCGCCGTTGATGGTGTTGAATGTCGTTTTGAGCCTGGGTGTGCAGAATAATTCGGAACAGGCCATCGCCCATTTGGGATATTACGATGTCGAATTTCCGCAGCCGGTTTTGGCCGGTGACACACTACATGCCGAGAGCCTGGTGCTCAACCGCCGAATGCGTGGCACAAAACCGGGCATAGTGCGTGTGCGCACACATGGATTCAATCAGCGCGGCGAGGTCGTGATACGTTACGAACGTGCGATTTTGATTCCCCCCAAAGACCCTGCGACACTTGTTGAGCAAACTGATATTGATTCAATCGAAGAAAATACTCCCACACTATTGCCAGTAAGCATGCCGGATGTCCCGCAACGGCCGTTACCCATTGACGCCACCGGCAGCAATACTTATTTTGAAGATTTTTCGATAGGCGAGACCATTTTGCACAGCAACGGCCGTACCATCACCGATGAACATATGGCCTGGAGCTACCGCCTGGGCAACACCCATCCTCTGCATTATGACCACATTTACAGCAGCCAACGTACTGGCCCCATGAGCGGTGCGCCGATTGTCTATGGCGGTTTGGTTTTTGCCTGGCTGGAAGGGCTTGCCAGCCGCGACACGAGCGAAAATGCACTCTGGGATTTGGGCTACACAGAGGGATATCACACGCAGCCGGCTGTTTCTGGTGATACGCTCTATGCCGTTTCGCGTGTATTGGATATAGCAGATGGTCCTGAGGGCAGTGGGATGCTCACTTTGCAGTTGATTGGGGTGAAGAATATGACGGGGACAACGGCCGTAAACCAATATGGTGCGGATTTGTTTGAGAAAGAGACGGGGAAGGATAGGAACGGCCGTATTCCCCACAAAATCTTCGAAATCGAGCGGCGCTTACTGGTCAAAAAGCGCTAGGATTGATATAGACCATTTATAGCGCATCCACCCAAGTTAGCCAGTGGTCAGCCTGGTTTTCATAACCACCAAATTGTGTTAGTTGCCTGAATTTGATCTCTAATTCTTGCGGGCTTAATGGATTCTCTGGATCGCCTTTGGGGCGGTGTATTGTTTGGCTGAGAATTGTGCCGTCTTGCAAGACGACAGTAACCCGCACAGGCCATTGTGTGGGGTAAAGTTGTTCAAATTCAGGATCAAGCGCGATTTGGATATGGAGCAGCAGGTTGGTTACGGCCGAAGTAGCCGTTTCCCCCAACACTGCCGTATCAAAAGCTTCCAAACCAGCATCACCACGCAGCAGCGCCACAGCGACACAATATTGCAAACTAAACTTGGCCGCATACGTCGTTTGTGGTGCGGGATTGTCACATAAATCAATCGCAGCCTGATAAGTTTGAATGTCCACAACTTTTATAGCCCGCTTGGCGATTTGTGGGCGCAGACTTAATGCTGCATCAATCGCAGGGTGCGTGTGACGGCAGGATGCGTGCGGTTTGATCGAGACGCCGTTGATTTTGAAGGTTGGTGTAGACCCCATGTCCGCAATCACTTTCGATCTGTCGGCATTTGGCGCCAATCCCGCGAAAAAGCCACGCTCTCCTTCCAAAATATGACGTGCTCCCGTGAAACCGCCAGCCGCCAGTTCTGCCGCTAACAGACCCGCCGCTGCCGCGTGCCCGGCATGAAGATGTTTGCTCATGTCACCATCAGCATTAAACTGCCACAAACCGGCCGCTTGTGTGCCGGCATTGCCCAATGCCCATACCATTTGTTCGATAGTTAAACCAAGCAGCCACCCCGCTGCCGTCGCTGCACCAAAAATTCCGCAGGTGGCGGTGTTGTGGAAAAAATGATAATGTTGTTTGCCAACGGCCGTTCCTATTCGAAGCGCGACTTCATAACCAGCAATTATGGCATTCAACAAGTCATGCCCATCTGCGCCAACCTGCTCCGCCATCGCCAACGCCGCCGGAATCACCACCGCTCCCGGATGCACGACCGAATCCCGATCCAGGTCATCCATCTCGACGATATGTGACAAAGCGCCATTGACAAAAGTGGCCGTTTGCGTGCTTTTGTGTTGTGTGGTTCCGATGATTTGGCAGTGACCTGGTGGTTGTTGTGCGGCATACGCTAACAAAATATTTCCTGGTGGGGTTGCTTGTCCGGCTAAAGCCGATCCTAACCAATCCAACACATAGCCGCGTGTATTTTGCAGCGTGCTTTGTGGGAAATTGTGCCCCTGCCATTGCCATAACCATGTGAGTAGCTGTTCTGTTAAGCTTTGTGTTTGCATGCTTGCATATTGTAATGGGTTAACGACTACTTAACCAACGAGAGAAAGGCAAGGTCTAAGTAAGCGTCCACAAATAAGTTCGTAGTAACGACTTTAGTCGTCCGGACCGCTGAAGCGGTTACTACAAACAAAAACGGGAAGTTATTTTTTAGATGAGCACTAATAAAAAAACCTGCCAGATTTTCTCCAGCAGGCTTTTAGTCATTATGTGGGTTTTGTGTTACTGGCTAGAATGGGATTTCATCCTCTTCTTGTGCGGGAGCGCCAGCATCCATACCACTATCAGATTGCGCACCATAGCCACCAACATCTTCACGGCCACTCATGAAACGCACGGTATCGGCAGTAATTTCAAATGACGAACCAACTGTTCCATCCTGACGAGTCCACATTCTTGGAGAGCCAGTATTGATATCGGGTTTAATACGTCCTTCAACTAACACTTTGCTGCCTTTGCTCAAATATTGGTTAGCTGTTTCTGCCTGTCGGCCCCATACACTCACACGAAACCAGGTTGTTTCATCGACTGGTTGACCACTTTGTTTGTCTGTCCAACGACGACTTGTTGCTACACTGAAACTGGTAACGGCCGTGCCATCTGGCATATACCGCATTTCAGGGTCACCACCTAAATTTCCTACAACAATAATCTTTTGATACATGGTTCACTCCTTTAGGCTTGCACAAACGCTAGTAAAATGATTTGCGAGAATCGCATGCAAATCATATCATATTTAATCCTAAATCCCAAGCCTCAATCTATTTTTACCATTGCCAAATTATAGCACAAACGTTCTGTTTGATCAAGAGATTTTTCATTTTTGTATGTTATACCCAACCGCGCAGGCGGACAGCTTCAGCGACACGGCTAACCGCAACTAAATAAGCCGCAACACGATTAGGCACTTGGCGGGCTTGGGCCATATTATGAACAGCGTGAAAAGCTGTCGTAATTTTTTGATCCAACCGGCTCTGCACCAAAGCCTCGTCCCAATAATATTGATAGGCATTCTGAACCATTTCAAAGTAAGACACCGTCACACCGCCCGCATTACAAAGGAAATCGGGAATAATATAAACGCCTTTCGCATTTAGAATTTCATCTGCATCAGGTGTTGTGGGGCCATTAGCCAGTTCAGCGATAATCTGCGCTTTAATATGGTCGGCATTTTGACCCGTAATCTGGTTTTCAATGGCGGCTGGGACGAGAATGGCGACATCTAATTCGAGCAGCGCGGAATTACTAATTTCCTCACTGCCGGGGCAGCCACCGACTTTACCCGTCGCTCTCAAATGTTGCGCCACGACGACAGGATCAAGGCCGTCAGCACTATAAATTCCACCAAATTCATCGCTGACCGCCACTACCTTTATGCCAAACAGATCGTGTGCCAGTTGGTGTGCATATGAGCCCACATTGCCATAACCTTGAATCGCGCAGGTTGCACCGTTCAACTCCATACCTAACAACTTGGCCGTCTCGCGAATGGTGACAACACCGCCCATCGCTGTTGCTGGTGTACGGCCGGCTGAGCCGCCTAATGATAGCGGTTTGCCGGTGATCACACCTGGTTCACGATGGCCACTCAAGACCTCGTATTCATCCAACATCCAGGCCATAATTTGTGGATTGGTATGTACATCGGGAGCCGGCACATCTTGTGTCAGACCCACAAAACGGGAAATATTGCGCATATAACCACGACTAAGGCGTTGTAACTCATTTTGTGACATTTCACGGGGATTACAAATCACGCCACCTTTGGCACCACCAAGTGGAATGTCGGCAACGGCCGTTTTCCAGGTCATCCACGCAGACAAAGCCCGTACCGTGTCGATGGTCTCGTCTGGGTGGAAACGCACGCCACCTTTGGCCGGACCGCGTGCATCATTATATTGCACACGGAAGCCCTGGAAGCTTTTCACAGAGCCGTCATCCATATGTACGGGAATCGTAAAATGAAATTCACGCATCGGTTGACGTAAAAATGCATGCATGTCTGGATCTAATTGTAAAACGGCAGCAGACTCATCAAATTGAGCCTGCGCTATTGCAAACGGGTTCAGATTTTCACTCATGGGATTGTTAACCTCAAAATAGGGAATTTTTATTGTTATTCAACCCTTAGCAGGGAGAATAACGGCTATTGGGAAATATCTTGTAAAGTGTACTGCTAAAATTTTTGTCAGGCGAATATTTAATCTCTTGCCCATAAAAAGGAAGCAAGGGTATGCAAAGACCCAAAAGCTGATGCACTTGGGTTTTTGAAAGTATTGTTAAATGAACGTGATCGGGATGCTGTGTACAACTCAGCATGACAAATAAGTGCTAAACTGTGCCCTGAGCGGCACTTTAGACCCAACCACGCAAACGAACAGCTTGCTTGCGCCACGCGATCGACGGCTACCAAATAAGCCGCAACACGATTATTGACATTCTTTGCCTTGGCCATTTCATGGACAGCGTAGAAAGCCTTTGTCATCTTCTGATCGAGACGTTCATGAATCATCTCTTTTGTCCAGTAGAATTGGTATCCATTTTGCACCATCTCGAAGTAGCTTACAGTGACCCCGCCAGCATTGCAGAGGAAGTCGGGCAGCACATAGACACCATTCTTGTAGAGAATATCATCAGCTTTGGGCGTGGTAGGACCATTGGCTAGTTCGGCCGAAATTTTGGCTTTGATATTGCCTGCATTCCTTTGGGTAATCACATTTTCCAAGGCTGAGGGGAAGAGTACATCAACCTCTAATTCCAGTAACTCGGCGTTGCTGATCGCATCAGCGCCCGGGAAGCCTTTGACAGCCCCGGTACGCATTTTATGCGCAAAAGTAGTCTCATAATCTAGGCCATCCATGTTGATGATACCACCATGTGAATCACTAACGGCCACAACTTTCATACCCAGAAGTTCTTCAGCTAATTGGTGGGCAAATGTCCCAGCATTACCATAACCTTGAATGGCAGCCGTCTTGCCTTTGAGATTGATGCCTAATACTTTGGCAGCTTCGCGCAGCACATAAATACCACCGCGTGCAGTTGCATCGTCACGTCCTAATGAGCCCCCCAGCTCCAACGGTTTACCTGTGATTACACCTGATTCGTGATGACTGACCAAGACTTCATATTCATCCATCATCCAGGCCATGATTTGCGGATTAGTGTATACATCTGGCGCAGGTACATCTTGGCTTATGCCCACAAAACGAGCGATATTGCGCATGTAGCCACGACAAAGGCGTTCTAATTCAGTGGGAGTTAATTCACGTGGATCAACAATGATGCCGCCTTTGGCACCACCAAGTGGAATATCGACAACGGCCGTTTTCCATGTCATCCACGCTGCTAGAGCACGAACCGTATCGATGGTCTCTTCCCAATGGAAGCGAATACCACCTTTGGCAGGACCACGTGCATCATTGTACTGCACGCGAAAGCCCTGAAACGAGCGTACAGTGCCATCATCCATGCGCACAGGAATTGTGAAGCGGAATTCGCGCATGGGTTCACGCAAAAATGCGTGCATGGCGGGATCCAATTGCAATACCCTGGCGGCTTCATCTAATTGAGCTTGCGCGATAGCAAACGGATTCAGATTTTCACTCATGATATTCTCCTTTTAATATGGTTATTATGGGAAAGTACAGTGGGAAATGTCGCCATATTGTCTGCGACGTTTATAGCATGATAGATAAGCATTGTCGTGGCAAGTGTCAAATATCATGTAAGGGAGGTGTAGGGTGTCATATGCGTGTTTTTCTGGCAGCTTTTTTGTCCTTTGATACACTTTGCAGCATGTTGAATCAACTTTTGATTGCTTTTGGTTTTAGTGCCATTATAGTGGCTTTGGCTTATTGGCGCGGATCGTTGTCGGGTTCGGGGGCTGCTGGCGCGTTACTTGTCGGAACGTTGACGTTTGGTTTGGGCGGCTGGCAGTGGGGCGTTGTTTTAGGTGTATTTTTTGTCAGCTCCAGTTTGCTTTCACATTATAAGGAAGCAGAAAAACGCACAGCGGCGGAGAAGTTCGATAAGGGCCATCGGCGTGATATGGGACAGGTTTTTGCCAATGGCGGTCTGGGAACGATCATTGCTGTTTTGAGTGCGGTTGTGCCGACAACGGCCGTTGCTACACAAACCTGGTTCTATCTTTTCGTTGGCGTGATGGGTACCGTCACGGCCGATACCTGGGCGACGGAATTAGGCACACTCAGTAAAAGCCCGCCGCGACTGATTACCAACGGGAAGCCGGTTGATGTAGGTACATCCGGAGGTGTTTCTCCTCTTGGTACACTGGTCTCATTCTTGGGCGGACTGCTGATTGGGCTAACGGCAGGACTGTTGACCGATTACAACCTGCTGCTGACTGCGTTGGCTGGTGCTTTGGGCGGACTTGTTGGTTCCCTTTTTGATAGTTTGCTGGGCGCGACGGTGCAGCAAATTTATTACTGTGACAGTTGCGAAAAGGATACAGAGCGCAAGGTACACAAATGCGGCACCACGACACGGCCGTTACGAGGTTGGTCGTGGTTGAATAATGATGTGGTCAATTTGTTGGCATCGGTTGTTGGTGGTGTAACGGCCACTTTGATCTTACTCAGCACAAGCGTTGCATTCGCTGTGCTGATCCTTTAAAATGCTCCTATGGCTCCTAATAATTTAACCCAAGCAGTAATACTCAGTGCAGTACGCACACCCATTGGCCGTATGCAAGGCGCTTTGAGCAGTTTGTCAGCCGCTGAATTGGGGGCAGCGGCCGTACAGGCTGCCCTTTCACGTGCAAACCTCCCTGATTTAGCAGCTGTCGATGAAGTTTATATGGGCAATGTTGTTTCCGCTGGTTTAGGTCAAAATATCGCCCGCCAATGTGC
>JAGRDI010000070.1 GCA_020432765.1 Anaerolineales bacterium
AAATCTGTCGGGATGGCGATTTTTTTTTTTTTTTTTGCTTCTTCTAACAATTCAAGCAGTGTTTCTGGTGCGGCATCAACAAATGCTTTGTTGTAATAGAGGACATCAGTATAGGCGGCAATGGGTAAGCCGTAGAGTGCGTCGTCAATACGCAATGCATCAACGGCCTGTGGGAGCAGCGCCTCAGTATCGATGTTATAGGGCATGAGGTCAGTGAGATGCCCTTTAGCGATAAGATTACGAATGACGTTTAGTTCAGCGCCAATGATGATGTCGGGACCTAAACCAGCAATGACTTGTTCAGAAAAGCGTTTTTCTAGCTCTTGTGCAGGCACGTATTCGCTGACGATGGTGACATGGGGATTAACGGCCGTATAACTCTCAAATAACTCTGTTAGCAGCGCATCGTTGGGTTTAGGCCATGTGTGCCAAACGAGCAGTGTGCCAGCAACTTCGTCTTCAGGCACGGCTTGCAGAAAACTACAGGATGACAAGAGGATACATATAACAAGTAACAAGTAAAAAATCGGGTATTTTTTCATACGCTACACTATCTTTAACAGTACAATCTAAACTTTAGTGTAGGGGATCAAAAGTCATCTGTCTAATCAATTTTGTTGTTTTTTCGAGGATGCGAGAAAGTGGCGAAATTTTGAGTACCCAGGTACTGAAAATTTAAGAAGATTTTTATAGGACGGCCGTTTCTCGTTTTGTCTGTTTTTATCTTCTACTCATGTTAGGATGGGTTTGGATCACATATTTGGCTTCATAACATCTCTATGCCGGGTTCACATCTTCTTCATATCTACAGCATAAACTAAGGCCATTGATTGAAAATCACTTTGTATCTGAGTAATTTTTTTAGGAGATAATCGAATGGGTAAACAAGTTAAAATGTCCTGGCAGACAAGGCAGAATTGGCTCATTGATACGGCCGTTTTCATTGGTGCGGTATTGTCTATCTTGACTGGTATTTACTTCCTGTTTTTACCATCTGGTGGATATGAGGGCGGGCGAAATCCTGCTTATAGCTTTACACTTCTTTTTGGGCGCACTACCTGGGATGATCTACATACCTGGGGCGGTATTTTGATGATTATTGCTGTGGTTGTCCATTTTGCTATTCATTGGGCATGGGTAAAGCGTATGAGTCGTCGTGTGTGGCGGGGACTGCGTGGCGAAGATGCCCGCTTTTCATCAGGAGCGCGGGTGAATCTGGTCGTGGATGCGGTTATTGGGCTGAGTTTTTTGGTAACGGCCGTTTCCAGTATCTACTTCCTCTTCTTGCCTACCGGTTATCAAGGTGGACGTAACTTCGGTTGGGATCCAGGATTCCTTTTCACGCGCACTACTTGGGATTTGATCCACACTTGGTCGGCAGTCATCATGATCGTTGCTGTCATCATCCACTTTTTTATTCACTGGCGCTGGGTAGTCAATGTGACACAACGTTTCTTTTTATCAATGCATAAACGGTCAACCGCGCAAATTTAATTTTTGTAAACTTTCAGCCTTTCAGGAATCAGCTAGACCGAGTAACTGACTGGACGTTCATATAATACGAGGAGTATTAAAAATGTTAAAAAAAATCACTTTAATTACATTGCTTGTTTTATTCAGCGGCGTGCTTGTTGTCGGCGCAGCCAACCGTACAATCGCTAAAACTGAGAAGGTCAACGAAATCGCAGAAAATACCGTTCAGGGCCAGGGCAGCGGCGAACGTCAATATCAGAATCAGAACGAACATGAACCGCTAAGTCAACAGAATGGTCAAGGGCAACAAGGGCAAGGATCTGCGGCCAATGCGGATGAGCGTCAATACAAGAACAATCAGGAATCTCTGGGGCAGGGACAGCAGGGTGTTCAGGAGTCAAAAAACCAAGGTAGTCGCGGTCAGGGTAATGGGTTGCAAGAAGTTGACCCGGCAGAAGGCAATCAAGGTCAAGGAAACCAGGGGCAAGGCAACCGTAATAACAGCGAGAGCAATGCGCAAAACCGGCAGCAAGAGAATTTACAAACCCTTACTGAGGAAGTCCATGAATGGCTCACCATAACAGGAAGCGTTCTACAAGCTCCTACTGCTGGTGTCGATATGATCTTGCAGACGGCAGATGGTGAGCTGTTAGTGGGTACTGGCCCTGATTATCTGGGCGCACAAGGTTACGTTATAGAAATTGATGATGAATTAGAGGTTACTGGTTTTTGGGAAAACGATGAATTCAAAGTGAGTACCATCACTAATCTGGCAGATGGCAGCACGATTGCCTTGCGCGATGAATTAGGACGGCCGTTTTGGAGTGGTGCAGCACGTGGGGGTGGCAACGGCAAACAACAGTAAACGTAGTATTTAGTTATTTGGCATACAGCCGGTCAACGCAAAGCTGACCGGCTGTGTGTTTTTTCAACAGCTACACTCTTCGGGTAAAATAGACAACTATGAATCAATTAATACTTATCGTTGATGATGAAGTTAATTTAGTTTCTGTTGTACGCGGCTATTTGGAACAAGCCGGCTATCGTGTTGTTAGCGCTTATGATGGGCGGCAAGCGTTATTTGTTGCTCGTGAACAGCAGCCTGACCTAATTATACTAGACATAATGATGCCTATTATGGATGGTTTTGCTTTTATGCGCGAATATAATCGTGAGGGCAAAGCGCCAATCATCGCGCTCACGGCACGCATTGATGAGGCTGATAAGGTGTTGGGTTTAGAAATGGGTGCTGATGATTACATTACCAAGCCATTTAGCCCACGTGAACTCGTTGCCCGTGTGCGTGCTGTCTTACGGCGCAGCGGAGCGGTAACACCTGAAAGCAACCTGCTGCGTGCCGGTCAACTGCAACTAGATCGTGATGCACATATGGTTTCCGTTGCTGGACAAGAAATTGAACTAACACCCATGGAATATAGCTTGCTCAACATATTTATGACCAATCCAGGGCGTGCTTTTAACCGCATGGAATTGCTAGAGCGTGCGCAGGGTTTTGCGTATGATGGCTACGAGCGTACGGTGGATGTGCATATCAAGAATTTGCGCAAAAAAATAGAACTTGATGCCAGTCAACCAGAATATATTCTCACTGTGTTTGGCGTGGGCTACCGCTTTAATTCAAATCTTTAGTCATCCATGCGAACAAAACTTTGGGTTAAACTGACTGCCGCTTTTGTGTTTGTCGCCCTGGTAGGCGTTGTTTTGGTTGCTTATGGGGCTAATCGTGCAACGGCCGTATCCTTCCAGCGTTTTCTGCGGGCAGACGAGAACAGCCAGCTACAAAACCTACAAACAAATTTAGCCGCCTTTTATGCCGCACAAGCGAGTTGGGATGGCGTTAACCAGGTATTGCGCGACAGTGGTCTAGGACCTGAATCCGGTGGTTATTTCTTGCGTGTGACTGATAAAAATGGACAACAGGTTGGCGTGCGTGGGGGGCAGGGGCGTGACCAAGCTGAGTTTGATTTTTCATTGCCCATTATCGTTGCCGGTCTAGAGGTAGGGCGTTTGTGGGCCAATCCCACCGGCGGTGGTGTTGGACGCGCCGGCGAGCAGTTTTTGATGGCGGTTAATCAGGCTATCGTTTGGGCGGGTCTTGTTGCGCTTGCCTTTGCGTTGATTTTGGGTTTGTTTTTGGCCCAGCGTTTGACACGGCCGTTGCGTCAACTGACACGTGCGACCCAGGCAGTGGCTGCTGGCGATTTGAGCCAGCAGGTTCCTGTTACCAGCCAGGATGAATTGGGTGAATTGGGTGATCATTTTAATCAAATGGCGCATGCATTGGAAACGGCCGAAGCGCAGCGCCGGCAGCTTCTTGCCGACACCGCACACGATTTACGCACCCCCATCAGCGTTATTCAGAGTCATCTCGAAGCGATGCTTGACGGTGTCTTTCCACCAACCCCAGAAAATCTGGCTGTTGTTCACGAAGAAACATTACATCTTGGTCGTTTGGTAAACGATGTACGCACGCTTTCTTTAGTTGAAGCTGGGCAACTGCCGATGGATATGCAGATTGTTGATCTGAGCGCTATTGTACAGCAAGCCGCCGTCGCATTTGCTCCGTTAGCTGAAGTCGACGGCATCTGTTTTACCACTGATATAATCCAAACGGTCACAGTAACGGCCGATGCTGCGCGCATCCATCAAGTCTTGGCCAACCTTATTGCAAATGCACTGCGTTACGCACCCCAGGGTAGCCAACTACTACCTGCCGTGCATATAAGGCTGACGACCAATGCAGACAGTGCAGAGGTTCATATTCAAGACAACGGGCCAGGATTGACCGCCGAGCAGCAGGAACTGATATTCGGCCGTTTCTGGCGTGCCGACACAGCACGTGGGCGCGAGCGGCTTGAGCAAGGTGGCTCTGGTCTTGGTTTAGCCATCGCCAAAGGCATTGTAGAAGCCCATGGCGGTGGAATTCATGTCGTTAGTCAATCGGGCGTAGGATCAACCTTTGTGTTTTCCTTGCCGTTAGGAGATTTTGAATAAGAGTCTGCCACAAACGTTTTGACAAATAGTGATCCTTTACTGATCATGTTATGTCCGGGCCGATTCAGCCGCTAAGGCTTGTTTCATAAAATCATGACCTTTTGGAACCAGCGTGATTTTACCCTTGCTTTCCAAAATGTTTTCATTTTCCAAAACTTCAAACATCGCGTTGGCGACTTCAGGGTCAGAACTGATTTTATGCAATGCAGCGCCGACAATCTGAGGGCGCATCGCATTAGCTCTGGCGAACTCAACAGCCGCACGCCGTTCGGCTGAATTGGTGATAATGCTGACCCGATTTGCACCATCCTGCCGAATCGCTGATGTCACCTGCCGCAGCCGGTTGACTACTTTTTCCTCGATTTGCAAAATCATATCCGCATCACGGAAATGCACTTTACGGATATAAACAGAGCCAAGTTTATACCCCCATTCTTCTGATTTGGGGGATACTTCGGCTCGTACGGCGCGGCTCATAGTGTGGCGGGTTTCGAGCATATCGCCAAGCGGCATATTACTCAGGGTGCGCACCGTGGCATTGCGGACATTGGCGGAGAGAGAGCCGGCGGGGTCAGTATTTTTGAACAGGTAAGCCACCGGATCGCTGATATTCATTTCAAACCAGACGCCGATGCCCATAGGCGCACCTTCCTCAGAGTTGACAGGCAAACTGCGCAAATATTCTTGATCCAAACGCATGTCCAGAATATGCCGATCGCCTAAAATATTGATTATAAAGGCGCGTGGCCCCATCTTGAGCCATAACAACTGTAAACCAGGCTCGCGGAAGATGCCGACAACATTGCCAAAAAGCACATAAACATGGCAAGTGCCCTCCTCCACGATGGCATAAAAGCCAAACACACGCATAAGCCAACGAATGATCGGTTCGGCGATCAGAAAAAAGAAAAATGTGACAACCAGGGCAATCATGAAATTACTCATTTTCAATCTCCACGATAATGTTTTTGGCTTCTTTAAATAATCCTAGACGCACATTGCGCAGATAGGCTTCCAGGACTTCAGGGCCATTGGCTTTGAGAACACGCAATTGTTCGGCCATGGAATTAAGGGGTTCGACTTCCGCTTGTGCGCGTAATGTTTCGATTTCGACGGCGCGTTTGGATTGCACGATGGTTTGGTCAGCCTGTGCTTTGGCGAGGCTGATTTCTGATTGAACGACGTTGTGTGCAGTGTTGATTGCAGCCAAGGCGGATTCGACTTCATGTGGGGGATCAATTCCGGTGATGAGGGAGGCATCCAATTCAACCCCATAACGGGCAGCAGCGGAAGCACATTCTTGTTCCATATAGGTATTGATCTCGTTCAGGTTTTTGCGCAGATCGTTGATGGAAATACTGCCCAAGAGCTCGGATTCGATTTCATCTTGCTCTAACTGATTGGTGGGAGATTCAAAACTGGCGATGCGCTGGCGCAAGATAGCGATGAAATAGCCCATGACATGTACGATGGGTGTGCGCACGCCAAATAAGTAGGCGTACATATTGCGTTCGCTGGGTCGATAGCGTATTTGTCCGGTGAGGCCGATGTTGAGTTGATCTTTGGTGACGGCATCTAATATTGTGCCGTTATGATTGGCGCTGGGTGTCTCGAGGTCTACTGCCAGTCCCATGGTTTCAGTAGCGACAGCGACTTTGTGTACTTTCTCCCAAGGCCAGCGGAAATAAGGGCCGCCTGGTGGCAGCACCTTGACGAGGGGATAAATATAGCGTTCTTTGTCTTTCTCATTTAGAAAATCCGAGACTGGATCATCGAGGGTGGTGGCCCCTTTGAGGCGGTAGGCACGGCCGAATCTGGTTTTGACGGCACGCTCGTTTTGATCGACAGTGAAATAGCCGCCGAGGACATAACGCACAACAAACCAGGCGATAAATCCTAAAATGATGCCGAAGGTGATTGCTGTCATCAGGTGGGTTCTCCTATATTAGCTAAACGGAATAATTGTTAGGAATTGAGGGGATTTATATTCTTTGAAATCCCCAAAATCCCTGATCTTAAGCTTAAATAAACCACAAAGGGCGGGAAAATCAAGGTGAATTTTGGGTGAATGCAAATTAGAAGAGTCGCCCTTGTTGCAACGGCCGTATCTCACCCACATCTGCACCTACTATACGCTTGAATTTATTACACGTTTCTGGTGAATAGCCGGCATAATCGTTGTTGAAGAATGCGTAAACGGCCGTTACTTTTTCCAAATGCGGTTGAATTTGTTGATACCAGTTTTGTAAGATGTCTGTTTTGTCGATAATTTCGTGATCTTTGCTCGCGAATTGTCCATGTGGCCCGATGAAACGTAAGTAGAGGAAATCAGTAGTGGGTGTAATACGTTTGGGCATGTGGATGTAGTCGGCCGCAACCCAGCATAGATTATGGGCTTTGAGCAGAACGGCCGTTTCTGGATGATCCCAAGAATGGTGCCGAAATTCAACGGCAAAGCGTAAATCGGCGGGCAGCAGCGGCAGGAAAGCATGCAAGGCCGGTAAGGCAGCAGTACTGAAATCCGGTGGAAATTGGATCAGGATTGCGCCCAACCGTGAGCCAAGCTGGCGCATACGGTTGAGGTAATCAAACAAGCTTTCTTGTATGTTCTTCAAGCGTTTTTCGTGGGTGATCTGGCGCGGCATTTTGGGGGCGATGGTAAAGGTTGGGGAAGTAACGGCCGTCCAACGCTGCACCGTACTTGCGCGTGGTGTGCCATAAAAAGTGGAATCCATCTCTACCGCATTAAACCGTTCGGCATAATAGCCCAAATAGTTACGCGCTTTTAACCCTGCCGGGTAAAACGGCCCCGACCATTGTTTATAGCTAAAACCCATTGTGCCTAAAAACCAATCCATTGTATTTATTTTTCTGACAGGAAGCGTTCGAGGGGGTCTTCGCCTTCTTCCGTATAGGTTTTGCGGGTTTTGCCGCCGGTTTTGGGGTCTTCGACCAGTCCCATTTCGTAGAGATGTTCCATCAAGCGGGCAGCACGCGGATAGCCCAGGCGCAGGCGGCGTTGCAGCAAGGATGCGGAGATAGTGTCGTTTTTTTGTGCTAGTTCGATGGCTGATTCCAAAAGGCTGTCGGTTTCGTCTAGCAAAGCATATTTAGCAATGAGGGTTTCCCAGGGTGGATCGCCGGGTACATGATCGGGGCGTTTTTGTTTCCAGTGTGCCACAACACGGTCGATTTCATCATCGCTGACAAAGACACCCTGGATACGTGAAGGGCTGCCGGAATCAGAAGAAAGGAAGAGGCCATCACCACGACCTAACAATTGATCCGCCCCGACTGAATCTAAAATGACGCGTGAATCGATACTGGAAGCCACAGCAAAGGAGAGTCGAGATGGGAAGTTAGCTTTGATCAAACCGGTGATGACATCTGTCGACGGCCGTTGTGTCGCCACCACCAAATGAATCCCCGTCGCTCGTGCCATCTGTGCCAGGCGGCATAATGTACGTTCGACATCGCCCGGATACATATACATCAAATCAGCCAGTTCATCGATGAATACGGCGATGTAGGGCATTTTTTCCAACTCATTATCACGGCTGGCGGCGCGTCGATTGTAGCCGCCCAAATTACGTGCGCCGACCTTGGAAAATTCTTCGTAGCGGCGATCCATTTCGGCCGTTAACCAGCGCAAAACGCCCACGGCACGGTCGGCATCCACTTCCACAGGGCCAATCAGATGCGGCAGCCCGTTAAAATGTGCCAACTCGACCTTTTTGGGATCGATCATGATTAAATTCAATGTTTCGGGCGTGTTATTGAAAACCAGACAAGTGATGAAAGCATTCAAACAGATGGATTTACCCGAACCAGTGGTACCGGCGATGAGCAAATGTGGCATTTTTGACAGATCAACGGCCATTGCTGTACCAGAAACATCACGCCCTAACCCCACGCCCAACGGCGCTTTAAGTTGTTGAAAATCATCTGAAGTAATTATGTCACGTAAACGTACCAGGCTGATTTGGGCATTGGGAACTTCAACACCCACCACGCCACGCCCAGGTACTGGTGCCTGGATGCGCAGACGGGGCACGGCTAGTGCCAATGCGAGGTCACGCCGCAAAGCTGCGATTTGGCCAATGCGTACTTTTTTTTGCTGGATTTCGCCATCAGGCCCGGTGCGTTCGATGTAGCCCGGCGTGACCCCATATTGGGTAACGGCCGGACCACGCCGGATTTGGGTGACTTCGGCTGGTAGGCCAAAATCCGCTAAAGTTTCTTCGATGATGCGCTTTTTGCGAGCGATTTCTGCATCGCTTTCACTCATTGGTTTACCCTTGTTGAGGATGGCAAGCGGGGGTAATTCTGTGTAGCCGCCCTGCCGTGATACGGGGGGCATGGGCGTAGCGGGGAGGTTGGCGGATTGGCGTGGTGTTGCGGCGGATGGCGCTTGGGTGATGGTCACGGGTTTCATGCGCCGCACCTTTCGCCTTTCGCCCGGTGCCAGACGCAAGCCCCAATTGCGCAAATGCTGCGACATGCGCCACAAAAAGCGATGCACTTTTTCGACACGCATGTTCAGCGTCAGCCATAAGCCCCAGGCAAAGAGCAAAATATACAAGGCGCCAGTCAAAATCGGCCCTAAAATCTCTAATAAAGGCTCGGATAATGCCCAGCCGACAACACCGCCGCCTTTACCTTCGTAGGCATCAAACAAGGTCGCGCCGCTGAACATATGGGTCAGCGGTAATGCAGTCAGAATCAACAATTCCAGGCCAATGACTTGGCGCGGATGCAGATGGAAAACATGTTGTGCTCGGCGCAAGATGAGGTAAATGCCTGCTCCTGCCAGCACAAAGCTCAAGGCATAGGCTCCCCAGCCAAAGGTTTGGGTTAATAGACTTGTCCACCAGTTTAGCCAGCTAGAACTCGTAAAACCGGCCAACGCGAGTATCGTGATGGCGGCACATAGAAACAAAATAATGCCGAAAATTTCCAGCCGGTATGGCATCAATCGGTTGATTAATTTTTCGTCCCAGGTTGGAGGGGGCGGGGCGGCATTTTTGGAGGAGCCGCGTGGTGATGTTTTCGACCGGGTCATAGGCTCATTTTACACGGTCAGGGCGTTGTAATCAATCTTGGAATAACGTTGATCATCCCGGAAGCAAGAACGTTTCCAGGATGATTAGCAAAATCTTGAGTGGTTGTGTACAAGAACTATTGACTATTTAATGTATTGTTGTTTAAGTCGATGTTAGTTATCTGGGGTATTATACTCTCGAAATCGGGTCGGTATGTTATTGATTTGGCGCTTTGATAGGATTTTGCAGGCCACGAATGCTGAGAGCGAGGCGTTTTTTACGGCCGTTTACACTCAAAATACGCGCCGTGACTTCATCGCCAATTTGCACGACATTGCGCGGATGGAAGAAAGAGCCTTCGGCCAGTTCTGAAATATGGATCAGTCCTTCGAGTTCTTCTTCGAGCAAAACAAATGCGCCATAGTTGACGACATTGCTGACCGTGCCAGTGACGAGTTGGCCGGGCGTGTAGCGTGCTTCGGCCGTATCCCAAGGGTCTTGCTTAAGCCGTTTTAGGCTGAGGGCGATGCGTTCGTTATTTTGATCGATGCTCAAGACCATGACACGGGCGGTGTTCCCCGGTTTGAGAATTTCGCTGGGATGGGTGACGCGGCTCCAAGACAACTCGGAGATATGGATCAAACCTTCAACGCCGCCTAAATCCAGAAAGACGCCAAATTTTGTTAAATTTGTGACTTTGCCATCAACGATATCACCCGGCTTAAGGCTTTCCAATAAATCAACACGTTCTTGGGCTTCGACAAGGGCAGCACGCTCAGAGAGGATCAGACGGTTGGTTTGCTGGTTTACTTCAATGATTTTGAGGTGCAGGGTTTGATCTTGACGGTCTGCCAGCGCATGCATTCGTTCGCGTGCCACATGAAACTGGGGAAAGTTGACAAGCTGTGAGGCAGGTACAAAACCTTGTAATCCGTTCCAGTAGACGATGAGACCACCTTTATTGTAGCCAGTGACTTGCAGTTGTAAGGGCTTATCGGATTCCAAATATTCCTGTGCAGTTTCCCAGGTGTTTTGTTTTGAATTCTGCGAATTTTCTGTAGCAGGCCAGGCTAAACGGCCGTCTCCTTTCCCTTCAACTGGCAGCCACCCATCTTCAATAGAAGGCAAAGATGATAATGATTTTTCTTCCTGCTGGAATAATGCATCCCAATACCCATCTGTATGATCGGCCGCTTGATTCCTGTTATCCCGTTCCATTTCCATTACTCACGTAGGCAAACTTCCTTCCGATTGCGGGCCAGTAGGAGGTCTATACAATTTAACGATTCCTCGAATTCCATCCCTATTATAAACAGTGGTTGCGTTGTGTCAAACATAGTTGGGGTAGTCTTGAAGTCGTTAGTTTGGTAGTCTTGTGGTCGAGTGGGGGATAGTGAGGTTATGGAGAATTGGCGATGAATGATTTGCGAGAAACGGCCGTTCAAGCGGCACGAACAACAAAATGGATCGGACGGCCGTATCGATTTTTTGACACGGTGGGTTCAACCAATGATTTGCTCAAGCAAGATGTTAAACAAATGCCAGCAGAAGTCTTACCGGCTGGCACAGTTTATCTGACTGATTTCCAGGCACAAGGGCGTGGGCGTCTGCAACGTAGTTGGGAAGCACCTTCGGGAACCTCGCTGTTATTATCACTGCTGCTGCGCCCCGATTGGCCGGCACGGCAAAGCGCCTGGCTCACCATGTTGGCTGCGCTGTCGGTAGCCGAAGCCATTGAAGCCCAAACGGGTCTGGCTGTAAAATTGAAATGGCCTAATGATGTGGTTTTGGAACAGCACGGCCGTTACCATAAGGTATGCGGTATTTTAGCGGAAGGCAATATTACAACCGAGCAGCGTCTGGATTACGCGATTATTGGCATGGGTATTAATGTCAACATCCCATATGAAAGTTTACCTGCTGCCACTACCCCTGCAACCAGTTTGTTAGTAGCAACAGGGAAACCGGTTGCAAGGTTGCCGTTTTTGGTAACGTTATGGGAAAGGTTGGAGGTTTGGGTAGAAACGGCCGTGAACAATCAATCGCCCCAACCCGCCTGGAACCAACGTCTGGTTACCTTGGGACAAACAGTTCACGTTAACCAAATGGGAAAGGGGGAGTTACTGACCGGTGTCGCTGAAAATACTGATGCCTGGGGACATCTGCTGGTGCGTGATGTCCGTGGTCAATTACACACAATAGGTGCTGGCGACGTCACCTTACGCGATGCCTAATCTCAGCAAAGCTAGATTTTAATCTCAAAAAACACGAATTAAATGAAAACATGCCCTCCTTGGAGGGCTTTTTCATTTTACGGCTTCTTCACCGCTGTTTCACAAGCCGTTTACCCCGCTGGCGCGTTCCTATTGTTAAGATGTACAGCAATGGTAGCTTTGACCTTTACTTTGCTGATTGACAGAGTGAGGCCACCGCAAGTATGGACAACCCAAAATTGGTTAACCAAGATCGCAAAGTTTGGTTAACCATAGGTTGTTCTGGCAGCACACAATTAAGATTTTTGGAGTACCCCAATTCTATCTACTGCGGCAATGGGCGTCTGGTGGCGTGGTTGGCGGATGGTAAGCATTCAACAAACATAACCAAACGCCTGACCATTTTGCCGAAATGCTGACTTGCTGAAAGCTGACAAAAATAATTCATGTGATACACAAAAACGGTCACAATGGGCGGAGCGTGCCTAAACAACAGCGCTAAACATATTTGCTTATGCCTACAATCGTGTATGGATTAAATCTATATCTTAAACGTCAAGCGTCGAGCTTCGGCCGTTACTGGCTGGAGCAAGCGTTATTATTTTTATTTGGCTGGATACCGACTTTGATAGGTATCGGGCTGCGCGGTTTGATTTATCGTTCCATTATGCAAATAGATGGCTGGGCGGCGATTGAAAAAGGAGTGCGATTGCGTTTTGCCGACTATATCCGTTTGGGCCATGGCGTTTATTTGGACGAAAAAACTTACCTGCATGCGTGTCCAAACGGTATCGACATTGGCGACGAAACGATTGTGATGCATGGCGCGATTTTGCATGTTTACAATTTTCGCGATTTACCGCATGCCGGTATCAAAATCGGCCGTAACTGCTTGATTGGCGAATATTCGATTATTCGCGGTCAGGGCGGAGTTGAGATTGGTGATCGTGTATTCACTTCACCATATACCCAAATTATTGCCGTTAATCATGTGTTTGATGATCCAGAACGGCCGTTTAGCGAACAAGGCATCACCGCCGCAGGCATTATCATCGAAGACGATGTTTGGTTGGGCGCTGGTGCCATCATCACAGATGGCGTACATGTAGGCAAAGGGGCGGTTGTCGCTGCGGGTGCCGTTGTTACCAAGGATGTGCCTGCGCATACTGTTGTTGGTGGTGTGCCTGCACGTCCAATCAAAAATATCGATGGCGATCCCACCTCGAACCTGAATCGGAATATTTATCATTTAACCACGACATAGACCCCAAAGATATTGTCCTTAAGGTCTTTGTAAACAAGTATCTGCGAGACTATCGTAAGGAGAGAAATCAATAATGACTACCTTATCAGTTGTTATTCCGGCTTATAATGAAGAGTCCGGTATTAAAGAAATCGCACAACGTGTGTTGGATGTGCGTGCCGCGCTCGAAGGTGTGGGGGTTGGCCGCCTTGAATTGTTGGTCGTTGACGATGGCTCGCGTGACAAAACGGCCGCTATCGCCGGCAGCATGGCAGATGTAAAGGTTATCCAGCATCCAACGAACAAAGGGTATGGTGCTGCCTTGAAAACGGGTTTTGGCCAGGCAGAAGGGGAGTTGATTGGCTTTTTAGATGCCGATGGTACCTATCCACCCGAATATTTCCCGCAGTTGTGTGCGGAAGCACTGCTGGGCGCGGACCTTGTGATTGGGTCGCGCATGTCGGGTGCTGACAGCCAAATGCCAATAACACGGCGTGTGGGCAATCTGTTTTTCGCTAATTTACTCAGTCTGATGGGGCGCAGGCGCGTTTCTGACAGTGCTAGTGGCATGCGTGTTTTCAAACGTGATTTACTCCAACAAATTTATCCGCTGCCCGATGGATTAAACTTAACACCGGTTATGAGCACACGCGCTGTGCATGAAGAAATTCGTATGGCCGAGGTACCGATTCCGTACAGCGAACGTATCGGCCGTTCCAAATTGAGTGTTGTGCATGATGGCTCTTTATTCTTGCGTTCGATGGTGTGGACAGTGCTGGAATATAATCCGGTACGCATTTTGGGCTTGCTTGGGCTGTTAGGCATGGGTTTCGCGGCGCTTACATTCTTGGGTTTATTGTTTACCCGTTTGCAGGGCGTGACGACACTGGAACCCTGGAATATCGCCTTTCTTTTTGCTGGTGCGATGGCAGCAGTGATCGGTATTAGTTTATTCTCGTTGGGGATCACATTTAATTATTTAGTGTCGCTCTTTCATAAACGGCCGATTCGTCAAGGTTTGTTTGGTCGTCCACTATTTAAGAGGACGCCGCTGGAAAAACAATTTGGTTGGATGGGCGGCTTGGCACTGGTTGTTGGCCTAATCATTGGTGCTGCCAGTTTGGTAATGGGCTTGAGCGGTTGGGACATGAACCGTTTATGGCTTTATGGTTTAGTGAGTGCCATGGCGGTAATGATCGGTGTGCAGTTGATTGTTTTTTGGGTTTTATTACAAGTCTTAGCTGAATTGAGTCAACGGGAATTGGCTGTCCAGCCAGTCATCTAGTCAACAGATCAGTTAAAAGCTGACCGCTAAAAAGCTGATCAGCTTTGGAGAAACTATATGAGTGAAAAAATTGAAGATCCACTGCGTATTAATTTAGGCACGCGCCGTGTGCCCAAGCTGCGCATGGCAAAATTTCCCGATGCGGATGAGATTGTCCGTCAGGGTTTATTAAATGCAGCAAGACCAGAAACGGCCGTTGATATTGTCCTCGTCAATCCTCCCACACCCGACGGTGGTTTGTGGATTCGCACCCAACATCGTGTTGGCCGGCGCACACGCGAAAATATGGTTTGGCCGCAAGTTTCGTTGGCACAAATGGGCGCATTGTTGGCACCGACCTACAAAATTGCCATTATTGATGCCAATGCCGAGTTTATGGGCTGGCCGGAATTTGCGGCTTTGTTGGACAAATACCAACCAAAATATTATTTAACCCAGGTGACGGCTCCAACGCTCGAAAATGATATGTATGGCTGTTTCTTGGCCAAAGCACGCGGTGCACGGACGATTGCATTCGGCACCCATGTCACTCCCATTCCGCGTGAAACGATGCGGCCGTTTCCGGCACTGGATTATATTTTATTAGGCGAACCGGATTTGACGATTCGTGATTTGTTAGACCATTTGGAAGGGCGTATTGATGAGCGCCCAGCAAACATCGAAAAATTGTTTGCCGAACACGATCCGCTCTACAAACCGGCTTTGTTAGAAGATGGTGAAGTCGATATGGGTGCGATCAAAGGTTTGGTTTGGCGTAATAATGATGAGATTGTGGTGAATTGGCAGCGGCCGTTTATCAAAAACCTTGACGATCTCCCCCTGCCATTGCACCATTTACTCCCCTGGCAGACGCATCGCATGCCCCTCATCAAAGGGCCATTCACCTTTATTGTTACCAGTCGTGGTTGTCCCGCCGGCTGCACCTACTGTATCAAACATGTTAGCTACCAATATTCGGTGCGCGTCCGCTCGCCGCAAAATATCATGGATGAACTGTGGGTGCTCAAAAAGCTGGGCATCAACAATATTCACATGTATGCCGATCTGTTCACAGTCAACCGTGATCAGGTTGTTGGTCTGTGCAAGTTGATGATCGAACAAGGCATCGACATGAAATGGACCTGCAACAGTCGTGTAGATTATGTGGACGAGGAGATGCTCAGCTTGATGGGGCAGGCAGGTTGCTGGTTAATCTCCTGGGGCATTGAAAGCGGTAGTGAAAAAATACTGCGTCATGCACGCAAGGGCGCATACCCAGATAAAGCCGAGCGTGCGCTTGTGTGGGCACATGCTGCGGGCATCAAAAATTGGGGTTACTTTATCATCGGGTTGCCTGGTGAAACTGAAAAAACAATTCAGCAGACCATTGCCTTTGCTAAACAACTCCCCCTGGACATCGCGCTTTTCCATGTAGCTGCGCCCTATCCCGGTACGCCATTCTTCTTTGAAGTTGTCGAAAACGATTGGTTCCGTGCCGATACACGGTGGGAACAGGTTGATATGGATAAAGGCACCGTGCTAGATTATCCGCAGTTGTCGGCCGAACGTTTGTTATATTGGCAGAAACGGGCTTTTCGCGAATGGGCGCTGCGACCTGGTCCGGCATTGACTTATTTGAAGATGCTGCTTTCAGATCGTTCGACATTACGCACGGCATTAAGTGTCGGCTGGCAGCACCTAAGCTGGACCTCCACGGAAACCGGGTTACCGATTTCATCATGAAACAATAATATGCATATGGGTTTGATAATGGTAGACAAAAGAAAAAGGCGTTTAGGTGTGACCTTCGTGTTGCTGGCTATTTTGATTTTTGGGTTGACCGCGTTGGGTCTGGCTCAGAATGAGGATGAACCTGTCTGGAAGCCACCAATCAATTTATCAAAGTCTGGTGTGGCAACAGAGCCGCAAGTTGTGGTGGATTTTTCTGGTCGCATGCATGCATTGTGGCGTGAAGACGCGATTCATGGTTATGTGTATACGCATGAAGATGGTGAGGGCGGCTGGACACGGCCGTTGCCGTTAGAACTTCCCTTTGCGACACGACGTTGGTTTGATGAAGAAGAATTAGGCAAAGAAGAACCTACCCCCTTGTTTGATCCGACTCTCGTTGCTGACAAGACAGGGCGTATTCACGCCTTTTGGAAGAACGAAGATGCCGAGATGTTTTACAGCCAGGTTGGTGTGAACCGCTTTAATGATTTTTCCAGTTGGACAACGCCTGTCCAGATTGCTACTGGCGCTTCTGCAATTGTTGGGCAAGTTGATAATTTTGGTCAAATTCATATCGCTTATATTAACCCGCTCGATACGGCCGATTCACCCTCTGGAATTTACTATCGTTCTACCGCAGCTAATTCACCTTCTTGGTCTGGTTCCAAACAGTTGTTTGATTCCACATACTTCCGGGCTATGCCCGAGGCCGATGCAAACCTGCAAATGCATTTGACATCTGATGGTGGCATTTGGGTTAGTTGGGAAAATCCGATCATTGAACAACTTTTCCTGGTTGGTTCTCCTGATGATGGTCAAACCTGGGGCAACGTACTCATCGTCGACCGTCGCGATGAAACAGACAAACTCGAAGCGCAAGGACCAACCAAACTTAGGGTGACGACGGCAGAGAATGTTTTGCATGTTTTTTGGCAAGCGGGCCATGCAAACGAATTGTGTAATCAATACCATGCATACAGCATTGATGGTGGCATTAATTGGACACTTCCTGAGGTTTTGCCGGGCATTGAGAGCTGCCCATTGGAACTGCAAGCGATTGGATTTCCTAATGCGCCTACAGTAGTTTTATGGGCGGTGGAAGCCAATGAGACCAAAATGATGGCTTGGAATGGTGCTGAATGGAGTTTGCCGCAAAGCCAATCCTTGCATTTGGGCGCATTGGAGGATTCAACTACCTTCCAAACAGTCATGCTAGATTGTCAAAAGCCATTTTTACTCGGCGAGCAACAATTAGTCATCACGGGTTGTGATCATGTTGTAGAAAATGAGCGCGAACCAGTGCGTGATAACTGGTTGATCGAGCGTTCGTTGATAGATATGGAGTCTTGGTTTGCTCCCCCAGGATTATGGGCTGAACCGACAACCCTTGCTGAACTTATCTTGGATAGCGTCAAATTCAAGATGTTTACTGCTGATTCGTCACAGTTCCATGCTTTTTGGGAAGCGGAAAATGCCAAAGATGTTCATTACACCCCAATCCAGGCAGGAGAATCAGCAGGAATAACAAAGTTGTTCGATGGCGTGACGAGCCTGGCCATTGCTACTGACGCACAAGACCAATATGTCATGGCGTGGCCGGATTTAACTGGGCAATTGTTATTTAGCAAAACAGATGTAGCGCGTGTCAGTGCTTTATCTGAGTGGTCACAGCCAGTCGAGCTGCCCATTCCACGCAATGGTGTTTCTGAAGCTGCGATTGGAGCGGCACCAGATGGCCAGATTGTCGTTGCATATGTCCTGCCCGTGAATGAAGAACGTGGTGTGTATGTCACAACTTCATCTGATGATGGCGAAAGTTGGTCTGACTTTGTGCGTGTTTTTGATGCCGAGGCAGCCAATTGGACGGCCGTTGGAAATCCACGCCTGACCTTCACCTATCCCAATTATGTGCATCTCACCTGGATGCATACAGATGCGCTCGGTGAAAATGTCCAATCATTGTTGTATGCACGTTCACATGATGGCGGTCAGACCTGGATAGAACCAGAAGCTGTGGATAGCAATGCCGCACGCACTGGATCGCAAATTGTTTGGAATGATCTGGTTGGCTTTGGCGAATTGGTTGTTCATCGTTTATGGCAGACGACGGGCAACGGCCGTATCACGGTTTGGCATCAAATCTCAGCAGATGGGGGTGCAAGTTGGTCAGATGCTTCCCCGGTGATTGGTGATCTAGGTGCTGCCGACTTAACGACCCCTGTAACGTTAACTCATGACGCTGCTGGCCGCTTATTTCTCGTTTCAGCCGCCGCCGATCACTTACGTTACCATGAATGGCAAGGGGAGCGTTGGTTGGAGGGGGAAGCGTTTGTACTGCCCGAAAACAAAGCGGTTGTCTCTCTGGGTGCCGCCATTGGACCTGATGACAACCTGGGTGTGATCATGGCTTTGCAAGCAACCGATGTCAAAGATGATAATGCGGAAATTGTTTTCACAAGCGCACAATTGGAGACCTCAGACATCATTTTACCCGCCCCTCCCCAGCTTACGCCAACACCTATGCCTACGCCGACAATGACCCCTACACCCGGGCCACAGCCAACACCCACGGTTGCCTTTCCAGTTGATCAAGGAGATAGCTGGCAGCAAACCCTGGGGCTGCCACCAGCCAACAATGCGATATTCCAAATTATGTCTGGCATCGTGCCCGGTATATTATTAGCATTATTTTTCGTCCTGTTGGTCTTTTTGGTAGGATTGCGCATTGTGCGCCATCGCTGATTTGTTATCAAAATGCAGAACAATATGATCAAACCAACCTCTTTGGCCAACCTTTATCTAATTTGTGCCGGTTTAGCTGCCGCATTATGGTATTTGTGGCCAGATGTTGGCGCGTGGCCTTTGCTTGTGGGTATGGTTCC
>JAGRDI010000071.1:0-6867 GCA_020432765.1 Anaerolineales bacterium
TAGCTGTGTGGTGATCCCAGGCAGCGGTATACACGTTGCTATCATTGCTAACAAGGAATGTATCTAGATTTTGTGATGCGCGAGACACGGCCGTGACAATACCATTAACTGGAATCGCCCCCTTAAGAATATTCCACCAGCCGCGCCACTGACCATTTGCCTAATATATTTTTGACTTCATAGTCGCTAAATGCAACCGGAAACGTTACAAACCCGGCCGTTTGATCAAGATCATCAGCCACTGCCAAATGAATATGATTTGCCCCCTTTTTTACACCCGTATCACCAGTCAGAGCCAGCTTCTGCCCCATAGTGACGACAAGCAGCATAACTTTGATGTGATCCCGGCGCATTATCTACACTCTGAATTACGTACCATTCTTCCCCGGGGGGAAGGGTAAGTCCATCGGCTGATGTTGAGTTGGTAATGGTAATTTTGCAGCATCGGCAGCGCTATTTCTATTAGCTGAGGTAGATACGCGCTCTGCAGCACCATGAAAAGTGATGGGGCGCTTTAACTTGGGTGCCAAAGTGAGCGTCGCAAAAGTATAACCGGCCAATAAGCCAGATTCTTTACCAGTCAATTGAAGCACTTCATCGCGTAACTTTAAAACTTCTGGAAGCGAGAACGCTTTTGTGAAAATGGCTACATCATCGAGGATTCCATAAAATTGCGTATTGCGCCCTTTGACAGTTTTTCCGCTTGTACGTTTGCCAAAGCGCAGCTTTCCCTTAGGCATCTTGGATGATGACGCAGCAACGGATAAAGAAGTACCCGCCTTAACACCATCAAGATAAAGAGTAAATATGCGCTGATTGCCACTATTCTTGACGACTAATGCCAAATGATACCATTTTCCAGCGGTCAATCCGACCGCATAGGCTTCAGATTGCTCGGCAACGGCAAGGTATAATTTGGTGCTACCTGGTTTGTCCGGCCCATTTGAAAAATAACCTTGTCCTAATACAAAAGTCCCCGAGCCGTTCTCAGCTACAAGAGGACCCTCATAAGCGTTAGGATATTGAGGCATAAAGCGCAATACCAGCGTATGTTCATTGTTAAAGAACTCTGAAAAATCGAGATCCGTATCAATATATCCATTCCAACTAAAAGTTACCGCCATTTTGAGCCTCCTGGTAAATGATTGATGTCACCAACAATATATCTCTCCGACCTTCCCATTGTCATGGGGGCAAACCCCTATTTTGGGTGGGAAATTGGCACACTATTTGAATATGTTAAGAACTGCGCTCACTTAAGTGATTGATAAGGATCGTTTACAAATAACCTTTGACAAAAACGAATCTGTGGAGGTTTTATAGCGCGGGGCGGGTGTGGTTTATCCACAAACGGATGATATCGACCTTATAGCGGTAGCGGCGGCTGCGCACATCACGACGGGTGAGAATGTCACGGCCGTTCAATGAAGCCAGTGCCATTTGCCAATTATCCTCTGAATGGTAACCACGCTCATGTAGAAACGTACGCATATCTTGTGCGTCTACAACCTCGGCGCTGTGCAATAATTCGGCCATCGCTTGCAGCACCAAACGTTCCTCATCTGCTGATTCTGCCCAAATATGTTTAAAATGAGCTTCGCCGCGCTCCAAAATGCGCTCGACGCCATGATCCACATCGGCCAATGTAAGGTAATTGCGTTCGCTTTCGTTGTGGTAAACCATCATCTCATGCAAAATGAGTTGGGTAAAATAGGGATGACCCGCTGTCATTTGGATGATACGGTCAGCGGCTAGGGGATCATATTCAATATCATAATCAGCCACGGGTTCAATCATCAACCGCTTTACTTCAGCCGGAGCTAAAAATGTCACCGGTTTATAAGCGGCAATATTAAAGAGAATCGACCAATAACCCGCGCCCAAATCTTCGAGGCGATGCGTGCCGGAGAAAACGAAATCCAATGGATCTTCATGTTGCATCAAATTACGCAAAAATTGGAATATCTCGGGCTGTAAACGGCCGTTTTCTACCCGACTTTGCAATTCCTCAAACTCATCAAACATGAGCAGTAAATGTTTGCCATTCAGATGCGGATAGAGGCTGCGCAAAAAACGTGCGCGGAAATAAAACTCCGGCGACTCCTCAAATTCTGCGCGATGCGGTAACTCCACATCGATACCAGCATCCTCCAGCGCAAACACAATGTCATCGGCTATCGAATAGAGGAAATCGACTTCATTACGCGCTGGTTTACCCTGCATGTCGATAAGTACGCCCACATGTGTTTCAACCATAACCTGACCCAAACGATAAAGAACCGAGGTCTTGCCGGTACGTCGCTGGCCATGCAAAATGATGACATTGTTTTGGTGTGTGCCCAACAGATTCTCACGAATGAAGGCAAAGATATCATTACGGCCAACAAAAACATCATCCGTTTTTAAGGGCGTGCCCGTGACGTAGGGAATCGGGAAAATGCGCTGAAACGGCCGTTCTTCCTGCGCAAACGTGACTACATCCGCGAATGTCAGGCTGCGATCATCAACAACCGCATCATCATACAAAATCTCCCAGGCGACACGTAATCGTTGTGTTTGTTCATGCGGGATGACCGATAACGTCACCTGGCGATCTTCTCCGGGTGGCAAAATCTCGATCTCAACCTCGCCATCCTCAACCAGATAATCTTGCCCCGGCAAAATGCGTAAACGTACTTCTTGCGCCACATTTAAGCCTTTGTTTTGGATTTGCCAGACCAGCGGCAGTGGAACACAATGGGCACACGATTGACTTTGCAAGGTTGAAACCAAATCAGCTCGCCCTTTAAGCCGTTTGATCGCGATCATCGCAATGCCTTGCCAATGTTCGAGAGCAGCGTTTAAGACCGAATATTGGGGCAAAGAAACGGCCGTTTCCTCCACATTACTCATCGTTCCATGCACAAATCGCTGCGCCTCATGAATGATCGCCAAACTATTTTCCAAAAAAATCAGACGTGTCGGCAAATCATCAACCTTATTGGTCTTTTGTAATTCGGTAATGATACGGCCGATATACTGCATACTCTGGGTCATATTGGGTGGCAGCGAGGCTGTGCCCTGGTGTGGCGGAGGTTGCAGCGCCAAAATATCTTCTAGCTTGCGTGCCAATAACACATCACGCAGCGTATCATACACCGTGGCAAAATCACGCGCCCAGCGCCAATCCGGATTTGCACGCAAAATAGCCACTACCGCTTCCACTGTGTCGATACGATCCTTAGCTGCCGCGCTGGTACCCATCGTGTGAAACGCAGCCGCTAAACGGGAAATTTGCGGTTGGCGGCGTGCGGTATGCATCGCGAGATGCACTAAAATATCATACGCCTCTGCACGTTGGATACAGAGGCGATGCAGTAGTGGCAAAACATACTCGGGCGCATGCCGGATGCGGCGTTGTAATTTTGCAGCCCGATCTACGGGTCGCCGCCAGATAAATGTCACCACAATCGTGCTCAACACAGCCTGGAAAAAGCCAAAGATCACCCCATTGATAATCGCCAGAAAAACTGTGAGCCACGCCAAAACTACTGTCAAGACAACGGCCGTTACCGGCACTGATAATGTAGTTAGCAAAGGTGCAAATTGCAGCATAAATTCACCCGTACCAACAGGGTCTTGACGGATAAGCTGCGAAAGTAAGAATGGGGCTAAGCCTAAATTGAAATAGATGATGCGTAACCCGACAGCTGACAAAAACATGGCAATTATGAGCGTCGCTAAAAAAACAGCTTGAAAACGTGCGTTAAACCGATCAGGAGGATTTTTTATCAGAGCAACAATAATGATGCCATAAATCAATAAGGCTCCGATCAGAAGGGGAGAAAGCACCCCCAACGCCTGCGAGATAGGCCCTGTGACCATGCCAGTGCGGCTTTCTTGTATTACCTTGTCAAATTCGGGCAAGTCCTGCGCAATGCCCGCATAAAACCATCCAAACGTTGTGATCAATGCCAACATGCCCACGACAACGCCGACTACAAGACCGGTGCGAACGGCCGTTTCATCACCAGCAAACCAGCTTTTAAGGTTTTTCCCGGACGCGACCAGACTAAACATTGTCGGACGGGGTTTAACAGGGGGCGCTTCTAGCGCAGAATTACCCAGCATCCCCGCCAATCCCCAAACAAACACGAAAATCAACAGTGTCAATTCCATCGACAAACCAACGTTGTCAAAGGTATAAACATAACGCAGCATTGCTGCCGGCGGTAAAGGACGAGCAGTGGTCAATTGAGGTAAATGCGGAGTAAGCTGGCCATAGGCGATCAGCGCCGTGAGCGGCGAAATCACAGTAATATACACGCCAGAACCGGCCGTTGCACCAGCCAACGCGCCAGCACGAAAACCCGTCCATGTGCCATACGCTTGCGCACGGCGGGCAGCCCATGCGCCCCCAAAAATAAATATGGGGATGCCTACCGCCGCAGAAAGCAACAACAAAACGCTGCGCAATAATGCATTTGTAATCAAAGGCTGCCAACCAAGAACCAGCATTGGTGCAGCCATACTCATTAGCGGATAAATTCCAGCCAGACTGATGAGTAAACCTGCCAGCAATCCGGTTCGAATTGTACGCTGGATCACGACCCAATCTCCACAATCTCCACTAATTCAGCAGCTAATTGACCGGCCGTGGGATAACGATTTTGGGGCTCCTTGGCCAGAGCGCGTGTCATGATCATGTCAACGCCAGGCGGCAGTTCAGGAGCAACATCCAACAATAAAGGTGGGCGCGACTGCAAATGTTTGAGCAAGACAGCCACGGGTGAATCGGCCGTAAATGGGAGTTGACCTGTCAGCATCTCATACAAAACAACACCCAACGCATAAATATCGGCGGCGGGACCTGCGGATTGTCCTTGGGCTTGTTCAGGTGACATATAATCAGGTGTGCCAATGGTTGCGCCACTACCAGTGATTTGCACACCTTCTAACATGCGCGCCACGCCAAAATCAGTGAGTACGGCCGTAAACGGTACCGCTCCCGTCAAAGCAGCCAGGCGTTCTTCAGGCCGCAGCATAATATTGGCCGGTTTAACATCACGATGAACAATGCCATGCGCATGGGCATAATCCATGGCGGCGGCAACATCATAAATTATCTCCACGACTTCGGGCAAAGGCATGCGCTCATTTTCGGCTCGCAAAACTTGTAGACGCGCTTTGAGCGTATCCCCTTCGATATATTCCATAACCATGTAGGAGATGTCTTCATAAACACCAAAATCTAGCATCTGGACTAAATTCTGATGGCGTAGTCGCGCAACTGACGAAGCTTCACGTTGGAAACGTTCGATGAAGGTTTTGTCTTCGGCAATCGTATGTGACATCACTTTGATCGCCACATACCGATCCAGAGTGGCCTGGTAGCCTTTGTACACAACAGCCATGCCGCCCCGACCAATCGGATTCAGCACACGATAATTGCCCAATGTCACCCCCGACAAATCGCCCGTGTCAGTGTTGGAAATGGTGGTGGGCAACGGCCGTTCCGTGGGATCAGTGCGTTCTAAAAATTCAGTAAAGGCACGGCTAAATGGATGCCAACTGCCATTCGTACCCTGGCGAATCAATGATTTTGCGTGTAATTGGTTCAAGATTTGGGAATTGACGGCGCTTGTGCCAAGTGCCGCTGAATTGGCCATTTCTAAATGCAGCAATGCGCTCTTTTCATGTACCGACAACTGCCGCCATAAATAGCGAAAATGGTCTTCTGCTTCGGCATTAAAACGGGCAATTACTTGCTCGGGCACACTATTTTGTATGTCGTTCTCCTGCCGTGCCATATACAAATAAGCGCCAACAACTTGCAAGAAAAAGGGGTGTGGTCCTGCCAGATCGATGAGGCATTCAATTTGTTCAGGGGTAAACGGCCGTTGGCCAGCCATACCTGACAAATCACGCAGCAAAACGGCCGCTTCTGGCAGCGGCATCAACTCCAACCCTTCCTCAGAAAAAATATTGAAGAATGGTGAAGACAACGTATCAGCATGTTGGTAAGTCAAATCATACAGGCTGCGCCGCGAAGCCGTGATATACACCACGCCCATCTCCCCGGCTAAGCTGCGCAGTTCACCATAAAAGCTGGGATCAAAAGCCGCATTACTCGCCAAACTCTCAAACTCGTCCAACATCAAGACCAGCGTCACACCAGCGCGTTCAATGCGCCGGAAAAGTCGTCGAATCTGCATAAAGCGCACATCCGATTCTAACGCCAGATTTTGTGTGAGCGTTAGCAGTTGGGATTGTGAAGCTGGCAGAGCAACTTCAAGCTGGTCCAATAATTCCGGCCAAAATTCCGCATAACTAATGTTGGCCATGCCTTCCAGGTCCACATAGATGAAGGCATAATTTTGCGGATCAAAGCCATGTTGGCGCAATGAATCAAGACACGAAAGATGCGTCAGGAGTGAACTTTTGCCTAACTTGCGTTCACCAACCACTGAACGACATTGGCGCGTAGCAATCGCGCTGTACAACGCTTCGACAGCACGTTCACGTCCGCGAAAGAATGCAGGGTCGGTGATGCGCTGCCGGTTAAAAAACGGGTTGTCGTGATGTTGGTGTGAGTGAGTCATGTGGCAGAGCGGCAGAGCTGCAGGGCGGCCAAGTCATAGATGACCGTGTAACTTTACTACTTTGCCACCTTTTTACTTTGCAACCTTGCAACTTTGCTACCTTTTATGCGTGAATCGGCGCACCTTCCACACCATGTGCCGCTTCCATGAGCGCCTCGCTCAAGGTGGGATGTGCATGTACATTGCGGGCGATCTCTTCAGCAGTCAGTTCGGCATTGTGTGCCAAGGTCAATTCCGGCAGCAGTTCGGTTACATCTGGACCGACCATATGCGCCCCCAAAATCTC
>JAGRDI010000071.1:6930-24469 GCA_020432765.1 Anaerolineales bacterium
TTGCCATTCGCCTGGAAAGCAAACCGTCCTGTATTGATCTCATAACCAGCCTCCTTGGCTTGTGCCTCGGTGAGGCCAAAACTGGCGACCTGCGGCACACAATAGGTGCAGCGCGGCATCATTCTGTAATCGAGGGTCATGGTCTCATGTCCACCAATGGTCTCGGCAGCGACAATACCCATCGCCGAAGCAACATGTGCCAAGCGATAATCGGTAGCCACATCTCCAATCGCGTAGATGGTAGGAATATTCGTGCGCATGTGTTCATCGATGTCGATATTGCCACGCTCGGTAAGTTTGACTCCAGCGGAGTCCAGCCCAATGTTTTCGATGTTGGGCTGGAAGTTGATCGCCAACATCACCTGATCAGCCTCAATTGTGGAGCCATCATCAAGGGTTACAGCGACAGCAGCAGCCGATTTATTGACAGTTTCAACCCGTGTGCCTGTATGGAATTTTATACCTAACTTCTTATAGGCTTTCTCGACAACTGTGCTGACTTCGGGTTCTTCATTGGGCAACAAATGCGGCATCATTTCCAAAATGGTGACATCAACACCATAATTAGCCCAGACATAAGCAAATTCCATACCTATTGCGCCACCGCCAATGATAACGATCTTTTCTGGCAATGTATCGCTCAAGATCGCTTCGATGTAGGAAATGATGCGTTCGCCATCAAAATCAACACCGGGGAAACTGCGCGGGCGTGCCCCAGTGGCAATGATAATGTTCCGTGCGGTCAATGTTTCTGTGCCGCCGGCATTGAGTACAACTTCGACGGTTTCACGGCCGTTCAACTTGCCCACACCTTCAAATACATCGATATTGTTTTTGCGCATCAAGAAGCCAACGCCTTTCACAAGACGGTCGGATACTTGTCGACTACGTTTAAAAGCAACACCATAATCAAGGTCTAGATTATCAAAACTGAAACCGAATTCGCGTGCACGATGCTGCAGCGTGTGGGCAAGCTCGGCGTTTTTCAAGAGCGCTTTGGTAGGAATGCAACCGATGTTGAGGCAAACGCCACCCATGTACTGTTTTTCGACAATGGCGACTTTTTTTCCTAACTGTGCGGCACGAATGGCAGCTACATAACCGCCGGGACCTGCGCCAAGTACTACTAAATCATATTGTTTAGCCATGTTTTACTCCCAAATATTGTAGTGCGTAGGATTAAAAGGGGACTGCCGCTTTATATCTGTACTATTTAAAAAAACAGAAGTTTTTGCCGCAGGTTTTCACGGATTCACAAAAATTAGGCCTGGAATCCGCGAAAATCTGTGTTAATATTTTGGTTACACTCAGCATATGCCAGTGCCAAAACCTGAACTACTTCGAACACACTACGCACTAATTTTTGAACTGTTTTTGTTAGTCAGGATTATACCTGTATTAAGGATGATTAACATCTTCATGCTAAACTGGTTATAATCTTGCTCCTATGGGATTTCCTTATTGGACTTTGGTCGGCATGGGTGTAACGGCCGTTGCCACATTTATTTTACTGCTCATCGCCTACATCGCACAGGCACCACGCCTGCTAAAACGATTAGGCCTATCTGGCTATCGGCTGGATTTACGCGCACGCACTTTCACCGGGTTCGCACTGGCATCGCTCCTGCTTGCGTTTGGTTTTTTTCTGGCAGGTGTGCCGTTGAGCGGACGCCCGGCTCCTGAGCAATCCATCGCTGCAGTCACCAATGAACCAACTGCAACAGCAGATACAATGGGTGAAATCAATGCAATCACACCAACGGCCGTTTCTCAGGGAGTGTCACAAACCACAAACATTATCACGCCCACGGTACAGACTTCAAGCTCCGGAGCAATGGCCGGACTGCCCACATCGGACAGTAACACGATAGAAACGGTTACCACATTAATTGCCGACACTGTCGTTGAAACAAGCCCTGAAATTTCACCCAATGTGGAGGCCGCCACAACAACACCTCTACCAACAGCAACGAATACGCCCACACCTGCGCCAACTGCTACACCGACACCCTCACCAACCACTACCGCATCCCCAACGCCAACATTGACGCCTACAGCTATTTTGGAAGAAACGGCCGTTGTCAATGTCGGCACCAGCACAGTCTGGCTGCGCCGCACCCCCGGCAGCAGTCAAAATCTTGTCACACTCACCGGCGGAGACATCGTCATTTTGCGCCCTGGCCATGCCAATGTAGGCGGTATTATCTGGCGCGAGATCATCACCGTGAATAATGCCAGCGGCTGGATTGAAGAACAGTATTTAGATTTTGAAGCGTCCGCTTCATAAGTAAAGTCAATAATGCCTATCAGCAAATAAGCCGATACTCTTCTGCAAACCTTCATCGCTATCACCGAAGCAGCCGTTGACCTCATCCTGGCAGCAATGTTGATCTCCTATCTGCCCACGATGTATGCTGCATTTTCTAAACGCGAAGCGGCCGTTTGCAAAAAGTTGAACAAAGTACTATTGGGGCGTTTTGTGGGACGATTATGGGACATCAATGCAGTATAGTTATGGTAACATTAATCAAAGGAACATAAGATGAACCAACTTAACAATGAGCAAGAAATTGCAACCGACAATGAAATACAGGCTGTACAGCGCACGTTTGAATTGATCATGCCGATTGCAGACACATTTTCATCCATATTTTACACTCGATTTTTTGCTAAAGACCCAGCGGCACGGCCGTTATTCAAAACCGATATGGCAAGTCAAAGACAAAAAGTCATCGACATGTTGGCTCTAGCTGTGCGTGGCCTGGATGAACCTCAAACCATGGTTCGTGAACTGGAGGCTTTGGGTCAAAGGCATGTCACTTATCATGTTGAACCCCAACATTACATCCATATGAATACAGCGATTCTTGAAACCTTAGCAGACTGTTTGGGAGAAAATTTTACGTCCGGGATGCGGCGAAGTTGGATCAAGGCATTAGAGTTACTCACAACCGTTATGTTGAAGGGCAGTGCCGGGTCCATTGTTGAATCAGCTAAGTTAAGTGCTCAGGCTTGAATTACGCTTGTGTTCACAAAACTTGTTGGATAAGCGCAACGGCCGTTTCTAGATCAATGCCAGCCGCCAATAACCGACCCCGTTTCCATGCTGCTCCATAACGCTCAGCCCCTAATATATTCTGTAATTTCGATTTGTTCTCAGTCCAAACCAACCAGTCAACCACCCAACCGGTAACACGCAACGGATGGTTCTCCATGACACCCAACAATTCCACCGCCAAATCAACCCTATCGTCAACCGTTGCAAAAATAACCGCCACTGGCAAAAGTGCCGCCGCTGGAAATTCATAAGTAATCGCGACAGCATGCGCTAAAGCCTGTGATAAAGCCAACTTTCCTGCCGTCCAATCCTCGCGTCCACAACAAGCAATTGCCACCCCCCAATACGCAACTACAAGACCTAATGTATTATTTCCCGGGTTATCGCAGCTCGTTTGCGACCATTCCAGACTGGAATCATACGCACCAACCAAAGCCAATCTAAATCCCTCCACAGCAAACACATACGCTTTGACAACATTATGGCTGGTTTCTTCTGATCGCTTAAGCGCAAGACCAATTACTGGCTCTGCCGCCGCCAAATCTCCGTCAAACATCAAAGTCAAACCCAAAAGCGCCTGTCCATAAACGGTTGCCGCTGAAAACCCAACGATTTCACTGGTATTAATCATATCCCTGAATTCTTTTTCAGCTTTATCTAATTCGCCTTTACACAGCCTATGTTCTGCTAAATTAACTTGTGCCAGAGCCACACTAGCGAAATTACTGCTTGCATGCGCGATAGCCAAACCTTGTTCAGTAAATTCTTCAAATCGTTCCAATTCACCCATGGCGCTGGAACAATATCCTTTGCCCATCAATGAACGCGCCATATAAAACTTATCATCTAGTTGTCGAAAAATTAGATAAGCCCGATCATAATATTCCCTTGCCGTTTCTAGTTCCTCCTGCACTGCGTAAAGGTAAGCAGCCTTAGCCGTATACCCGATTGCGATCTCTTGTTTTGCATCATACTGTTTAGCAATTGCGAGACCAGCAGCTAACTCTTGCTGAGCTTCTTCTCTAGTATCCAACTTAAAAACACGCAAAAAAGCGTGGCGAATTAATATGCGTGCCCAAGCAATATCCGCAGCAAACCCATTTGATGGTGCGAAACGTTTTTTGGCTTGCTCAACTAAAAAGGCACCTTCACCATAACGACTGCGCATATCAAAATATAGATGAACGACCTCAATTGCAGAATTAATTCCTTCGCGATTCGCCTGCCGTAAGCCCCAATTCCAGGCGGCGCGAAAATTCTCCAACTCAGCCGCTATCTCTTGCAAACATTCAATTTGGCGTCTGCCTTTAATGTCCAGCTCGCGCTCGCTAATATAACGTAGGAAAAAAATACTGTGTGTATCTTTTGTCGCACTCAATTTGCCCATCTTTTCTAGATGCTCTTGCCCATATTGGCGTAGTAATTCATGAATTTCATAACGGCCGTTTTCGCGAATCGTGATCAAGGAACTGTTAACCAACTTACGCAAGGTCCGTAAATTAGCATTTGCCACCACGTATGCCGATTGGCGCGTGAAACCGCCACGAAAAACGCTTAATTGGGCAAAAACGAGTTGATTTTCAGCCGTCATCCGTTCCCAAGAACCATCAAAAACCGCACGAACACTGCGCTGCCGTGGCGGTAAATCATGGCGCTCACTTTCCAAAAAATCCAGGCTGCGTGTGATTTCTTCAGCAATCTCACTGAAGGTGAGCATATCCGCCCAGCCTGCCGCCAGGACCAAAGCCAAAGGCATGCCCTGCACCAACCGGCAAATTTGCAGCAGCGCCGCAGAATCCTCAGGCCGTAATTCAAAATCAGGTTGGTTCATACGCACTTGGGTCAACAAGAGTTTGACAGCACCATAAGCATATAAACCATTCGGTGCAAGGTCAATTGTGTGTGGATATGGCATCCCGGCCAAAGCATAAATGACCTCGCCGCCAAGGTTTAGCCGCTGCCGTGATGTGACCATTATTTGCACATGCGGGGCGTTTGCAAACAGAGCCGCTACAAATGTCACATCTGGCAAAAGATGCTCGTAATTATCCAGAATAATGAGCAATTGTCTGGGTTTTAAAAATTCTACCAACTGCTGCTGTGGAGCGCCGACAGGACTGATTTGAAACTCAAGCCCTTCTGCCACGGCCGTTAACAAATCATCAGCCGATTCGATGGAGGCAAGCGAAATATAATGAATGCCATGCTTCAGATTTTTTACTTCAGCAGCTACGGCCAATGCGAGACGTGTCTTACCAATTCCACCTGGGCCAACCAAAGTCAACAAACGACATTTATCTTGGATAAGGCACTGTTTTAGATCGACTAATTCTTGCTCGCGACCGATAAAGGCAGAAGTATGGCGTGGCAAATTTGTGGAAATAGTTCCTGACGCACGCACCGGTTTCTGCAATTCGATAATCAGCCGTTGGCAAGCTGCACGCCAATCGATCAATCGATCTGAAACGGCCGAATCAATAGAATCCACCTCGGAAAAAACCACTAGTTGTTGTCTGGCACTTTGTCGTGTGAAATAAGCACTGCCAGGATGCTGCTCAGCCAAAAACAAAAGATCGCGTGCCCAATTTTGCTGGCCATGGTTCACCAATAAAGGTGCCAAATACGTCATTGTCTGCATTGCAATTGGCAGCAAGTCATGTTTCACTGCAATCTCAAGAGCTGTGCGAAAATGCTGGCGTGCTTCATCTTGCCGCGCTTCATCATTACTAGCAATAACGTGTCCCAAATGAGACGCACCTGCCGCGACTAATAGTTCATTACCAATTTGCCTCCAAATAAAGAGGGCATCTTGTAATAGTTGTTCCGCCTGATCGATCTGTCCGCTGTCATTGGCAAGCCGAGCCATATGCAGCATGCTGTCAGCAATTCTTGCTTGATTGCCCACAGCTTTTGCGACGGCAAGGCTCTCATGAAATAGCGCACGAGCCTGTTCCAGGTTTCCTAAGCGTTCATAGATGACTCCTAAAGCACAGGCAATCTCTCCCGAGTCACTGTGGCCTACTTCAATGGCAATCCGTTGGCTCTCTTCTAAATAGCTGCGTGCCTGATCATAATACCCTTGTTGAACAGCCAGTTTGCCTTGTTCACGCAAAAGCTCAACCCGACTTAAACGATCTGCCACTTGCCGGTTTAACGCTTGAGCTTCGCCAAGCCTTTGCCGGCAACGGCCGTAATCGCCACTTAACAATGCAATTGTGCCCAAATTGATGCGTGCATACGTTTGGATACGTTGTTCACCAATTTGGTCACATGCAGTCAAACATTCATTGAGATATTGTTCGGCAGCAGTCAGATCACCCTGGTGCACAGCTATTGTCCCCAACAATCGCAAACAAACCGCTTTTGTCCAATAATCATTATTCTGTGGGAAATGGGCCAGGCTCTTTTGCGCGTTTTTTATGGCCGCCGCATATTGTCCTTGTATCACCTGTGCAGCTGCCAACCACGTTTGCGCAAATGCGATCTTGTTGGAATCGGTAACAGGTGCTTGACGCATACTGTGTATGCCAGCCTCCATCTTATCCACGCCTTCCACAAGCCAGCCGCGACGCGCCATCAGACTGCCTTCACCCGCTTGCAAAAAACCGAACAAAGTTTGGGCCATACTATCATCAGCGTCAAACGCAGTTAAACCGGTGATGGCATCCCGAAACATTGCTTCGCCAGCGTATAAAACGCAATTGAATTCGCTAAACAGCCAATAACATTCAGCCGCAGCGAGCAGGAGGGAGATTTGATTTTGAGCAACGGCGTGCTGCCAGGCAGCGTAAATATTGTTATCATCGGCTGTAATGGCGTTCAAAACGGCCGTTTGTTGTCCACCCTTAATTTCCTGCGTTAGATTAGCTAAAAGGCCAAGATAAAATTCGCTGTGTTTAGCTTGAACTACCGCAAATTCTTCCGGTTGTTGCTCTAATTTTTCGGTGACAAATTCTCGAATGAGATCTTGGATGGTGTAACGGCCGTTGCTCGCACGCCGCAGCAAACCCTTGCCCACTAAAGCTGTTAAAACAGGCGTTGATGCAGCTGCAACAAATTCTGCAGCCGCACGCAAACAACCACCGCGAAAAACAGAAAACCCAACCAGTGTCACTTGTTCTGCTGGCTGCAAATTATGCCAGGTTTGTGTAAAAACTGCGCGTAAACTGAACTGTTCTCGTGGAATCCCAGGTGGTGGCGCGATTGTGAAAGCATCTAAATTGCGTTTGATTTCTGCAGCGACTTGCGTGCAAGCAAGTGTTTGAACCCAGGGTGCAGCCAGTTCCAAACCCAAGGGACTACCTTCCAACAAACGACAAATCTCCATAATAGCGGGAATGTCAGTGTGACTGAATTCAAAACTGACATTTGTGCGCCGTACCAACTGTAAAAATAGGGCTGGTGCAGCATAAGTTTCCAAAGCAGCCATATCAGAGATTTGTGTCTCGACAGGAAAAGCTAATCCTTCAATCTTATAATGCCATTCTTCTTGTAGCTGCAAGCGCTCACGTGAAGTGGTCATGATAATCAGGTCGGGCGCAAAACGTAACATCTCAGCTAAAAGGTCAGCAGCATCCAACAACTGCTCAAAATTATCCAAGATGAGCAGCATGCTTTTTGAATGCAAAAAATGCAAAAGTTGCGTTTTGGGAGTAGATGCGCCATAAAATTGCAAATCCAGGGTTTCAGCAATTACCGATATAATCGCATTGGTTCGCTTCACAGCAGTCAACGAAACGAAATACACGCCATCTGGAAATAGAGGTAAAAGTTGTTTGCCTGCCTCGTAAACCAAACGTGTCTTGCCAATGCCGCCAGGTCCGCTAATTGTCAAAAGACGGCACGCCTTTTCATTCATAATCAGGCGTTGAATTTGATCCAATTCAGTTTCACGACCAATAATGGGGCTTGATATGGTGGTCAAATTGTGGGGTGTCGCGGTATGGACAGCGGTCGTGTCACTATTAATCAAGGGCGGCAAAAATGAAGTTTGGGTTATGTTGACTGCCGCGAAACGGCCGTCCCGAATCGCTTCTAAAGCTGCCGCAATCTGGCGCATACTGCCCACGCGCCGCGCCGGATCCTTAGCCAACATCTGGTTGATCAAACGACTCAAAGCCGCTGGCACATCCGAGCGAAACGCTTGAATTTCAGGTGGCTGCTCATGCAAAATCTTAACCAGCATAGTGGTGACCTGATCTGCGCCAAAAGGTGATACACCTGTCAATGTCTCATACAAAAGCACGCCCAACGACCAGATGTCACTACGCGCATCAATCTTATCACCTTGAATTGCCTCAGGGCTCATATAAGCCGGGCTGCCAACCAGCATGCCTGTTTGCGTCAAGCGTGCTCCACCTGATTCCAGATAGGCGATGCCAAAATCAGTTAATCGTGGCGTGCCATCAGCAGCCAACAGCACATTACCAGGTTTAATATCACGATGAATAACACCCAAATGATGTGCGCGGCTGAGTGCATCTGCCAGCTCCAACCCTAAACGCAATGTCTGCGGCAGCGTCAAACCTGTCTCAGATTGTAATAGTTGACGCAAACTTCCGCCGGGAACATATTCCATGACGATATAGGAACGGCCGTTGTGGTCAAAGTTTGCCAATAAACGCACGATGTTAGGGTGATCTAGGCTGTGTAATATCTCGCTTTCACGCTGAAAACGAACCCTATTATCTGCTTGCGCAGTTGAAATGTCAGCCTTTAATTGTTTGATAACAACTTTTTGTCCACTAACCCGATCAATGCCAAGAAATACCTTACCTTGTCCACCTTCAGCAAGCAGTTCCCCAACTTGGTAGCGTTCTGAAATTAAAAGTTCGCCAGGTGCGTCTACTTCACGCTCTAGTTTGTCTTGAATTGACAATGGCGGGTCTAATTGGCGTGTGCGAATTGATTGAAGAACCGCTTCAGTTTGTGGTTGTGGTTTAACACCCAACTCCTCTTCCAGGATACGCACACATTCATCGTATTGGCGCAAAGCTGCGGCATACTGCCCGTCCCAGGCGTATAAACGCATCAACTGTTGATGTGCCGCTTCGTATAAATTATCAAGTGCCAACCAGCGACGGCCGTATTCAATGCCACGGGCATATTCAGCTTGACTGCTGTGCCAGATGGTCAGACGCTGCAAAATATCGGCCAATGCCTGGCGCAAACTTTCAGCCTGGAAAAATTGCCACTCATCGTATGCGGGACTGTCCGGCAGCGTAAAGCCGGACATGAAATCACTTTTATATAAGGCAACAGCTTCTTGGCTTGCGGTTAAACAGGCCGCACATGCCTGTTCAGGGAAGTGATCATGATCACGAAGCAAGCCAACATGTGCTTGAAACGCAGCCACGTCCAACCACCAATCTCCAGCCTCATCCATCTTTTGGATGGCCATCCCAGCCTGAGCACGTTCAATCGCCAAATGATGTTGACCCAGCGTTTTTTTCAACCGCGAGAGATCGCGGCGCAAATTAGCACGCGCACTGGCAGAATCGTTTTCCGACCACAACAAAGCCGCTAACGACTCTCTGCTATGAGGGTGTCCTGTGGTTGCCAGGTAAGCAAGCAAAGCGATGGTTTTGCGTCGACGAATAATGATCGGGTTCCCATCATGCTCCACCCGTGGCGAACCAAATAAATAGATGCGTAGAGAAGGCATACGCCATTTTACTTTGAAGTTTGGCAAAAATCGACAAATTGAGGCGGGCTGAGAAATGGCAAAATTCACCCTTGCCGGCTGACACCCTGCCACTTTATCTCCGAATCCTTACCATATCCCACAAAAATCGGGCCAAGGGACACTAAATGGGACGCTTACTGGAACGCTGAAGGGACGGCCGTTCCGTATCCTACAACCAGTTAAGAAACAGAAACGCCCACAATTCCAAAACATACGCGAGTATTATCAAAGGATAAATGTAATGACAAATCATCACAATCAAAATGGTACAAACAATAGAGAAAGTGTTGTCAACAGTGATGTCAACAGTGTTGACAACATCGCAGCAAATATGGGTGACACGCAATATGATGTCGTTATCGTCGGTGCGAGTGTTGCCGGCACGGCCGCAGCCGTTTTCTTTGCCCGTTCAGGATTGCGTGTGGCGTTAATTGAACGGAATCGCGAGATGAAAGCGTATAAAAAAGCATGTACCCATTACCTGCAGCCCTTTGGTGTTCGCGTGTTGAAGCGACTGGGCGTCGTGGAACAGTTAGAAGCAGCCGACGCACAGCCAAATGGTGGGCGTGTATGGACAAAATGGGGTTGGTTCGGAAACAGCGCCCCCAGCAAAAAAGGGCATGGCTATAATATCCGCCGCGAGGTCTTAGATCCCATCCTGCGTCAAAACGCCGCCGCTACCCCTGGCGTTGAACTGTTTTTAGGAACGGCCGTTCGCGACCTGATCGTTGAAAATGACCGCATCGTTGGTGTGCGTGTCAATGCGCCTGGCAAAAAAGTGGTTGACATGCGTGCTAAATTAGTGGTTGGTGCCGACGGCCGTTATTCACGCACAGCCAAACTCGCCGGCGTAACAGAAACAGTCGCACCAAACAATCGTTTTGTCTACTTTGGCTATTATCGCAACATGCCCTTGAAAGATGGCAAAGCGGGTCAAATGTGGTTCCAAGGTGAATCCATCGGCTACGCCATGCCCAACGACAATGGCTATACGCTCCTGGCCGCCATTCTACCAAAAACTGAACTCGCAACTTTCAAACAGGATATTGAAGGCAACTTCAAGCGTTTCTTTGAGACGCTTCCCAACAGCCCTAATTTACACACAGCAGAACGGAACTCAAAACTCCTCGGCATGGTCGATTTACCCATCGTCTCTCGCCAGACAACCATGCCGGGCTTAGCCCTAATTGGAGATGCGGCCGTCGCTTCTGACCCGCTCTGGGGCAATGGCATGAGCTGGGCATTGCTGGCGGCTGACTGGTTAACGAAGCTGACAAAAGAAGCGCTCAGCAGTGAAAATACGGCTGACCTCGATGCAGCCTTACGACTTTATGCAGAAAAACATCATGCATCCCTGGCCGACCGGCTGGCACGCGATATTGATTTTGCCAAGGTACGGCCGTTTAACTGGATCGAACGTCTATTTTATGCTGCCAGCATCCACGACCTCCGCTACGGTTCGCAGACCGGCCCTCAAAACGCCAGCCTCACAAACTACCGCAATTGGCCAAGCTTTAAACATATCAAAGGTGCCGCCAAGATTCTATTGCAACACAAGTACAACAATCTAACACAACGTGTAAAACCACGTAGCGCTCTCGGAAAATCGGTCTTCGCCGATTAATAAATACAAACCACAAAGGCCGCGGAGAACACAGAGGTTTATCACTATCCTCTATGAACTCTGTGCCCTCTGTGGTGAAAATAAAGGAAAAATTATGAACACAAAATTTGCAACAACCGTAACCAAATTAACCGCAAGCGTCGCACAAGGACCTGGTGAAGTTCAATCAGAATCACGTCAAGCGGCTATCAATTTCGCCCGTGCCTTAACCATGGGTCACGCATCAACCACGGATGACATCCCCAAAGGCTTTGCACCTTACCTTAAAAAAGTGGCTTTATATGCTTACAAAACAACCGACCGTGATGTACAAAACCTGAAAGATCGAGGTTATTCCGAAGATGAAATTTTCGAATTGACTGTGAGCACGGCTTTAGGCGCAAGTCTGGCGCGGTACGAACACGGCATGAACTTATTAAACGGAAAATAATGAACGACACCGTCTTGGGCCGGTCTTCTGACCGTGCCCACCTCAACCAAACAACAGCTACAAGGAGATCAACACCATGCGTTTACAAATATTAGATAACGGACACAGCTTTATTCAAAAAATTCAAATGAAGATGATACGCACAATGATGGGTGGATTATTACCCGGCCCCATCGCCATCCAATCCTATCGCCCCGACTTTTTCGGCCGTGTGTACAATGACACCGTGCTAATGAGTCTGCGCGGAACCACCGAGTGGCACAAATCCGAAGCAGAATTGTTTGCAGCCTTTGTTTCCTTCAACAATCGTTGTAATTTCTGCTTCGGTGCCCATTCAGCTATCGCGGTCAAAGGGATTGACCAAGCCGTTTTGGACGCCGTTTTTGAAGATTGGCGTACAGCTCCCGTCAACGAAAAAATCCGCGCTTCTTTGGGTTTCCTCGAAAAACTAACCAAGACACCCGCTGAAGTAACCGACGTGGATGTTAATGCTGTCCTAGATGCCGGTGTCAGTCGTCTGGGATTAGAAGAAGTCATCCAAATTTCCTTCGTTTTCAGCCTCATCAATCGCCTGGCTGATGCCTTCGACTTCGAATTAGGTGACGACAGCAGTCGTAAGCGCATGGGTTTGGTACTTTATAATTTGGGGTATGGTCTGGCCATTGTGCCGGGATAAAGAAATCTAACAACAAAAAGGGTAAGTGTAGTTTTGCAGATTCAAGCAAAAGCCATTATGTCAAGCAAATCCGCAAAACTGCTTTGGTATTTGCGCCAGTGTTTTCTAAAACCTGTAAGGATATACAGCGCAACACGGTTTTTCAGTAGCCGGCAATTCTCATACTGGAGGCGCGAAATCCCTTTCATAGAGTGCATAGATAAGCGCGATTCGGAAATCGCGGCTACTAAAATCTGCAAAGGTAGTGAAGGCATCGCTGAAATTCTATATTTTGTGGAAGAGTTGAATATGTCCAATTCTAGCTTGGACATGCGAATTTTTTGCTAACTGGTTGCAGTTAATTCTCAGGATAAAAAAGGTCACAACCCGTTTCTCATGCCTGATAATACCCAAGAAATCTCCTTCTTAGCGCGTCCATGAGAGCACCTTAAGCCCCCTACCCTGACCACTGCTAAAACTCGTTATTTAAGGCAATTTACGTTATAATTCATACAATTAAAAATCCCTGTTTACAGGGGGAAATATTTCAACTTTCAAATGAATTGTAGGGGGCGGGCGTACCCGCCCTTTTTGCTGGAGGTTACTCTATGCTGCTCGCGGCCGGTCTCCTGACCGCACCGCAGCTGAGCACGGTCGGGAGACCAGCTCTGAGCTTGAGTAGTTACTCTTCTTGCTGGAGGCTGCTTTGGAAATCGGCATCGTCAACACGATTGATATCAACAAAGAAATGCGTAATTCTTACCTCGATTACGCCATGAGCGTGATTGTTGCACGCGCATTACCGGACGCACGCGACGGACTCAAACCTGTGCACCGGCGCATACTCTATGCCATGCACGACATGGGTATTCGCGCCAGAACACCGCATCGCAAAAGTGCCCGCATCGTCGGTGAAGTACTGGGTAAATACCATCCACACGGTGACTCGTCTGTTTATGACGCCATGGTACGCATGGCACAGCCATTTTCCATGCGCTACATGCTTGTGGATGGCCAGGGTAACTTTGGCAGCATTGATGGTGACAGCGCCGCAGCCATGCGCTATACCGAAGCACGCATGGCTGCAATCGCGCATGAACTGATGGAAGACATCGATAAAAACACGGTCGATTTCACGCCTAATTTTGATGATAGTCTGGAAGAGCCAGATATTTTGCCCGCACGGCTGCCTAATTTATTGCTCAACGGCTCATCAGGTATTGCTGTGGGCATGGCTACTAACATCCCACCCCACAATCTCACTGAGCTTTGCGACGCGATCAACTATTTAATCGAGCGTTACGATGAGATCGATGATGTCACTTTGGACGAATTAATGCAGTTTGTCACTGGGCCAGATTTTCCCACCGGCGGCATTATCGTCGGCACTGAGGGCATTCGTAACGCTTATGGCACGGGACGCGGCCGTATCTTCATGCGTGGTGTGGCCACAATTGAGGATAATCCTCAAAAACCGGGCCGCCAGCGTATTAATATCACCGAACTGCCTTTCCAGGTTAACAAAGCGATGCTAATCGAGCGCATGGCCGAATTGGTGAATAAAGGCGTGATTACCGACATCTCCGATTTGCGTGACTCATCTGACCGCGAAGGTATTTCTGTGATTGTGGAACTAAAACGCAACACACAGCCAATGAAGGTGCTCAACCAGCTTTACAAACATACCAATTTGCAAACGACTTTTGGCGTGCAGTTGTTGGCGCTGGTGGATAAACAGCCACGTCTACTTTCGCTGAAACGTGCATTGCAAATTCACATTGAGCATCGCATCGAAGTCATCCGTCGCCGCACAGAATTTGAACTCGACAAAGCACTCAAGCGCCAACATATCCTCGAAGGACTGCTCATCGCGTTGGATAATTTGGATGAGGTAATCAAGACGATTCGCGAATCGGCCGATGTCGATGTGGCGCGTGAAGAGCTTGTTGAACGCTTCGGCCTCAGTGTATTACAAGCGAATGCGATCCTCGATATGCAATTGCGTCGTCTGGCTGCTTTGGAGCGCCAAAAGATCGATGATGAATATAAAGAGATCTCAACGCAGATTGATTATTTCCGTGGTTTGTTGGCGGATAAAAAACAAATTTTGGGGCTAATCAGCGCAGATATCAATTATCTAAAAGAAAAGTATGGGGATGAGCGGCGCACACATATTGAGTTTGGCGTTGTGGCTGGTTTTAATATGGAAGACCTCGTGCGCGATGAAGATGTGTTTATTTCGATCACGCGCCGGGGTTATGCGAAGCGTACCCCGGTCGCTTCTTATCGCAAACAGGGACGCGGCGGCAAAGGTTTAATCGGCATGACAACGCGTGGTGAAGATGAGCTCGATCATTTATTCACGGCCGGTACGCTCAACCACATTCTCTGTTTCTCTGATCGCGGCAAGGCGTATGTGATTAGGGCTTACGAAATTCCGCAGATGGATCGCACGGCAAAAGGCACGTCGTTGATGAATATTTTGCCATTGATGCCCGATGAGAAAGTAACGGCCGTTCTCGCTGTGCCCGATTTTGATGATGCTGAATATTTGACGATGATCACACGCAACGGCCGTATCAAACGGGTTGCTCTGAGTTCCTTTAGCAATGTGCGTGCCAATGGCTTAATCGCCTTGAGCCTGGATGAAGATGACAGCCTGGGCTGGGTCAAGATGACAGATGGGGATCAAGATTTGATCTTGGTAAGCGAACAAGGCAAGGGCATCCGTTTCAATGAGGAAGATGTACGCCCGATGGGACGCACAGCTGCGGGTGTAAATGCCATTAAACTGGATTCTTGGGACAAACTGGCCGGTGCCGACATCGTCACACCAGACGACCATTTATTGGTGATGACTGAAAAAGGATATGGCAAACGTACTCCTTTGAGTGATTACCGCACGCAAAACCGTTATGGACAAGGTGTACGTGCAATGGTTCTTACGCCAGAGCGCACCGGTAAAATCGTGGGGGCACGCGTCGTGACCAGCGAAGATGAAGTGACGTTCATCTCAGCCAACGGCATTATCTTACGCACATCCAGCGATTTGATATCCAGCCAAGGTCGCTCGACACAAGGTGTGCGGGTAATGGATTTACGTGAAGGGGATGTGGTCGCTTCGATGGCGGTAGTACGCGAGGGGTTGTTGTCGCAAGGCAATGGAGAACAAACTGAGGACGAAGACAGCAATCAACTTGACAGCCCTTTAGACAAGGATTCTGAAGAAAATGTGCTGACAACAGAGGTTGCTAATCCTGATACGGCAGTTTCCTAAAACATTTACAAACCAAAAAGGGTTGGCGGGTAACGGCCGTTACCCGCCAACCCTTTTTATTTAACAAAACTTCACTTCTTGCGTCCAAAAATCAGGTTAAAGATCGCCAACAAAACGACAGCACCCAAAACCGCAACCAAAAAGCTGTTGATATTGAATCCAGTTACGCCAGAGCCGCCAAAAAAGCTCACGATCCAACCACCAATTGCAGCGCCAATCACGCCAACAACGATATTCGACAGACAGCCCATCTGATCGTTACGTCCCGTGATCAAACTGGCCAGCCAGCCAGCAATTGCGCCAAAAATAATCCAACTTAAAATACCCATTGAAAATCCTCCTGAAACTTAGAAAATAAACATTGCTTCTAGCATATACTACGGCATGAAGCGCAAAGAGTTGCATGCCGCTTACTTTCTTTTTGATTGAATCAATCTAAGCCCAAAGTTGACTTTAATTTAGCCAACGCAGCTTTTTCTTTGTCACTGACACGCACAGCGCCAATCCCCAGGAAACCACCCTCTTTGCCAGCTTCGGCCGTGGCCTGGGCAACATCCAGCACCCATTGTTTATAGCCGGCAGCCTCGTCAGGATTTGATTTTGTTTCTAGAACGGCCGTTGCCTCAACAATCCCATCCAGGATTTGCTGTAAACCATCTGCATCCTTTTCCATCTCTGGCGCTTCCATCTTCTCTTTATTGCTCGATTTGGCCACAATATCAGCAACAATGGCAGCAACCAACTCCTTGGATGCATCAGGCACATCTTGCTTTTGAATCGCTTGCAACATACCCTTCATTTCCTTGCCCATCGCTGTCATACTGACATCTGCGGCAATAATATAGGTGCCGGCCATAATCGGGGCGGTCATTAAACCATTCCATTCTTCTTCTGTGTAATCAGATTTTGTTGTCATTTTTTCCTCTTTATTGTTGAGATTTTGACACTACAATCATAGGTTCGATTAATTGCCAGTGTCAAAAATTCATCTAATCTTATGAACACTATAACCTTAGTAATAATATTTGCAGCCACAACTTTGTGCAACCCATAGGGCAAACGCATTTGAGCAGATTTCTAGTTTTTACATCTGTTAAGATTTCTTCATTCAACCTTTAAACTAACTTCATCAACTCACCTCTTTTGTGAAGTAAACTATGATCATTGTAAGACCCTTTGGGTTTATTTATTGGTTAAAACATTTTTCTTGGAAAACTCAAAGGGTCTAAATCACTTGTAGTATGGAGAAATTTCATGAAGAAAGAAAAAAATAATCGTGGTATTGTTATTGGTGTACTCGCCTTAGTGGTCCTTATCTTTCTTGTGGGTATTACGGCCGTTGGCGTTTATGCCGCACGGTCCGTCAATGATCGTTTGGGATCATTTATTAACCAGGTTAACCCGCTGATTGCCGAACCGGCCATCCAAGATGAAGACAGTAATGCCGAGGCAAGCATTTATGATCAAGGCGTCCTTGTGCGCCAGGTTGATGCGGGCAGTCCGGCTGCCGAAGCTGGGATTCGGCGTGGCAGTATCATTCAGGCGGTAGACGACACGGCCGTTAATACCCCGGCCGAACTAAGCGCAGCCCTCAACGCCAAGGGCCCAGGCGCCATTGTGAAATTACAAATTCTCGACAGTCTCGTACCCAAAAGCAAAACTGTCACCCTGGCCGATGCCGCCCCGCTGTTAGGCGTTCAGCTTGTTGGCGATAACGCAGGTACGCTTGACAACGGTGAATGTCGTTGTGAGTTCGAAGATTTTGTGCCACCGGGCGGTTTCGGTCAATTCCATATGGATCCCGATAACC
>JAGRDI010000071.1:24561-32315 GCA_020432765.1 Anaerolineales bacterium
GATATCATCACGGCAGTTGATGGAACGGCCGTAACCACCCCCACTGAATTGGTCGCGATTTTTGACGCCATGCAACCCGGCGACAGCATTGATTTAACGATTCAACGCGATGGAACAGAACAAAATGTGACCGTCACATTAGGCACACATCCCGAAGATAGCAGCAAGGCATTCCTCGGCATTTCGCCTGCAACTGCTTTTGAAGAGGGGTTCTCCGGTAGATTCGCTCCCAGAAACGGACAAGGGGGATCACTGCCATTTAATCCCGATGACTTTAATTTCAGCGAACAAATGGGTGAATCTGGCATTGGCATCGTCTCCGTCTTAGAAGACTCTGCCGCAGAAGCGGCCGGCTTACAAGCAGGAGATACCGTGACGAGTGTGAACGGAACGGCCGTTGAAACCGTTGATGCCTTCATTGAAGAGATCAGCAGCCTAAAGCCCGGTGACAGCACTGCGATAACCGTCGAACGTGACGGTGAAGCGGTTGAACTCACCGCCATCCTCGGCACCCATCCAGACGACGACAGCAAAGCTTTTCTGGGGGTAGAACTTGGCGCTTTTTATAATGTAGATGTCAATCGTTTCGGACAAGGTAGTGGTTTCGGCCCAGAAGGTTTCTTCGAGATGCAGCCAGATGGCAATTTCAGTTTGCCCTTTGACTCTGAAAATATGCAAGATCTACAAGAAATGTTCCCCGATCTGTTTGATCAATTACCTATGCAACCGCCCGCAAGCGAAGAATTGGACGCATAAAATCTAGTCTGTTTTAATTTTTGCACCACAGAGAACATAGAGAAGAACAAATATAAAACGCTGTGATCTATGAACCCTCTGTGGTGAATTTTAATTGTGACTTTGCGACGTTATGCAATCCGTAATATGATTTACCCATGTGGCATTCAGTTCGTGGACGTCTGCTTTTTAATACGATTTTGGTCAGCATGGCCACCATCCTCATTGTAGGGGTAGTGGCTTTATTGTTGCTGAATGCTACCTTCAAACAGCAGGAAGAAGCCTATCTACAAGCTCAGGCACAGCAGTTCGCACCTGTCATTACCCAAACATTGCTGACAAACAATTTGCTGGAATTACAGCGAGTAGCAGCGGTCAGCAGCTTTGCCAACCAAACTCGCATTCAAGTCTACAGCCACGATTGGCAGCTCGTGGCCGATTCAGGATCACCCCAAGAAATCAAGCTTTTTAATCCTATCGAACTGCCCGCCCCAGATGTGTTGATGGGTATTGTGGTGGATGAAAACGGCCGTATCATTCGTATCACTCCCCCCTTAAGTCGCCAAACGGATCCCACCGGGGGAATCAATCTCTCATTCTTAGACCCAGGCACACTTCTGGGAACCGAGGATGCCTTTACAGATGTTTCCGCTATGCATTACCGCATGCCTTTGGTGATTAATGATCAAATCATTGGTTATTTGGCATTGTCGGAGGGGCCAGCCGTGGGAGTTGATGTCATGCGCAGCATATGGTTAGCTTTGTTTGCTGGCAGTTTGATGGCTTTGCTGCTTGCTATCACGATGGGTTTGGTAGCAGCCCGCCAGATCACGCAACCATTGATTGTATTAGAAACGGCCGTTCAATCCATGGGTGACGATGATCTGACCGCACGCGCACCGCACAGCCAGTTGCAAGAATACGATCATCTTGCAAGTGAGTTCAACACGATGGCCGAGCGACTCTCAGCAACAATCAGTCGCTTACAAACAGAACGTGAGGTGCTGCGCCATACCATCACCGACGCCAGCCATGAACTTCGCACCCCCTTGACTGCGCTAAAAACCTTCAACACCTTGTTAGCAGACGAACTTGAAACCGCAGGCAGCGCCCACAACGCCCACATATTTGTGCAGGAAAGTAGCAAACAGATCACGCAGCTTGAACAGCTAACCAGCGCTATGTTGGATTTGAGCCGCTTAGAAACACGCTTACAAGGTACTAACTTCGTTACGGCCGATCTGCGTGAAACCATTACGGCGGCGATCAACATTTTGGCACCTTTAGCAAAAACAAAAAACCTGTCACTCAGAACAAACCTGCCAGACCAACCACTGCTTTATGCTCATGATCCTGCCACTTTGCAGCGAGCAATCGGCAACCTGATACACAATGCCATCAAATTTTCACCAACTGGTGGTAAAATCCAGATTTCATTGCAAACAACAGCTGCGGATTATCGCATCTCTATTCAGGATGAGGGCATTGGCATCGCGCCTCAAGTCCAGGAACGAATTTTTGATCGATTCTATCGTGGGGCAGACCAAACAGTTGGGGGTAGTGGGCTGGGCTTGGCAATTTGTCAGGAGATCGTGCGTATTCATAACGGCCGTATCCACCTGGAAAGCGAACCAAATATCGGCAGCACCTTCACTATCATTTTAGAAAAATAACCACAGTAATCACAAAGATAAAGCACCTTAACTCTGTGGTTTTCCTGCTTTTACTCTAAATCATCAAATAAATTACGAAATTCTTGCTCCCACACATCATCCAGCGGCATGAATGGCACCTCGGTAAAATTCTCTTCGAGTTCATCCATAAATTCACCCACATTCAATTGGGGGAATTTCTCTTCTAATTCAAGCAGTTTTTTATCCAGCGCGACAATCAATTCTTCACTACGCTTTTGCAAATCAGTCACATCTAGACCCAATTCAAAATAGTGATTAAAACGGCGCACAATGTCATACCAGGCTTTAAAATCATTCTCGATGCTGACTCCATGCGGCCCCAACGCAGTCTGACCAAAACTATACGCAGGAATCAGCCCATAAAAAACGAAGAAGGGAATATTGGCAGCAGTTGCCACTGTAACCAGATAGGAGCCAATACTGGTTCCGCCTTCATAATTAGAAAAAGTAACCGCTAAACGGGCGAGACTGTCGCGCATGGCGGGTAAACTGTAAATGCAGGATAGTTGCCGGTCTTGTACATAAGGAACAGATGCGTATACACCCGCCACACCGGCGATCTGGCTTACATTTAAACGCTTGACAGCCTCAAAATAAGCTTGTGCATAAGCCGTTTCATGCATATGTGGTTCATCCCCTAAAAAGATAACCAACCCTTTTTCCGCATCACCAGCATAATAAAATTCATTGGATTTTGTCTCTAAAGATTGCGGATAACCGTCTTTTATGCTGATGACGGGCCGCAACAAGTGATGGGCACCGGGTACCTGGAAAAAATAAAAATCGTCCGGTTTGATTGCGCCGATCTTGCGAGCGCCAGTCTGTTGGATTATATATTCTGGCAATCCAGAAGATACAGAGCCAGCATCGGCCCATTGTCGCCAGCCCGTAAGCATAACAATGTTTTCTGCTGTCGGGATTTCGTTTAATTCTAACCTATCATCCATAATTCAGTCTCACAATCGAATATAAAGTCGATTGGTCAACTTTTCTCCCAGGTTGACCAATCTCTCTGGTAAAACAAAAAAACACCAAAGTCCTGTAAGTACATACAGTCTACGCAAAAGGGAGTGTAATGCCAAGTAGTTTATCTGCGAAATTCATGCTGTACAAAGTGCCTAGTATGAGCGCAGCTAATTTGTGATTATGTACAAAGTTCAATTACGGCCGTTGACACCCAAACGTTCCCTGTTATACTTTGTGTCGTTATGAGAAATATGATGATTATACTTCCAGCAAAAAAGAACAAGAAGGCCAAGCAGACCGCCATGTAGATGCTCTGGATGATTGTTCTTGCCCGGAAATAAAAGGTAAGCGCACACGCTCCACCAGAGTATTGGTGGGGCGTTTTTTATTGCCCTAAAAGCAGAAGTAATCCGGAGAACGACGAGAAACAATCGGCGTTTTCTGGAAAGAGTTGAGAGAGATGAAAGCATATCTAAGCGTATCAGCAAAAAAGAAGATTAAGATGGCTAAACTAGACAATCTATCTCTGGCCAGTTACGCGCACCTTGCATAGAATGCAAATCAAGAAAGTATACAGCGGGCTTACCAGAGAGTGGTAAGTCCGCTTTTTTTATGAAACGCTGTGGTAGGAGCAAAGCCCCTACTTCAACACAAAAAAATAAGGAGAATCAAAAATGAATCTTGTACACTGTCCCGAATGTGAAGCTGAAATCGAACTGCCGTCTGACGTTTTGTTAGGTGAAATTGTTGAATGTGAAGAATGCGGTGCTGAGTTGGAAATAACCAACCTCAATCCGTTCACCGTAGAGATGGCTCCCGAAGTCGAAGAAGATTGGGGTGAATAAGGTTTTGCCACGAACGACACGCATGGTGCATGTAATGAGCGGAGGAAGAGATGAAAGTAGGTGTATTGTATTCACGAGTACGCATAGAAGAAAAGCTGCTTGTTCAAGAACTAGATAATCGCGGCGTCGATTATTCAATGATCGATGTGCGACAGGTGCGCTTTGACCTGCATAGTCAGGCTGATTGGGAACAATATGATGTGATTTTGGAGCGCTGTGTTAGTCATTCACGGGCTCAGGCTGCATTGGAAATATTGGGGTCATGGGGCATTCCTTGCATCAACACAGCTCAGGTGGCACGCATATGTGGCGATAAACTAGCGACATCATTGGCGCTCGTAGCCAATGGTGTACCAACACCACAAGTGCGGGTCGCCTTTACACCCGAGTCAGCATTGGAGGCAATTGAAGAACTCGGTTATCCGGCCGTTTTGAAACCAGCTGTTGGTTCCTGGGGGCGTTTATTAGCAAAAATCAACGATCGCGAAGCAGCCGAAGCGATTTTGGAACATAAAGCAACCTTGGGCACCTACCAACACTCCATCTTTTATGTGCAAGAATATATTGCCAAACCAGATCGTGATTTGCGTACTTTTGTTGTCGCTGACGAGACAATTTGCGGTATCACACGCTCATCGGCGCATTGGATCACCAACACAGCACGCGGCGGTCAATCTGGAAACTGCCCGATCACGCCAGAAATCGACCACATCTCGCGTATGGCTGCTCGTGCTGTAGGCGGCGGTGTCGTGGCGGTTGATTTACTGGAAACACCCAGCGGCGATCTGCTGGTAAACGAAGTCAACTATACGATGGAGTTTCGTAACAGCATCAAACCCACTGGTGTCAATATTCCTGGTCGCATTATTGATTATGTGCTGGCGGTCGGCGAGGGGCTGGCAACAAATCAAGATTTGCCGGCAGCTGTGCCAGCTTGAGTGTGATTTATGCCTGTTAAAGCGAGTATCGTAGGAGGATCGGGTTATGCGGGCGGCGAATTGTTACGGTTGCTGCTGGCACATCCTGAAATTGAGGTTGCACAAGTCACATCGCAGCGTTTTGCGGGGCGTTTTGTCCACAGCACGCATCCAAATTTGCGTGGGGTTACACGATTGAAGTTCACTCAGATAGACATGTTAGACCCGTGTGATGTGTTGTTTCTGGCTTTGCCGCATGGCAGTGCGGCAGCTCAAATCGAATATTTTGCTGGGTTGGCGCACTATATTGTGGATTTATCGGCTGATTTTCGTTTGCGTGCGGCCTCCGCTTATGCAATCTGGTATGGTAAACCACATCCGAATCCAGCGTGGTTGGATAAATTTGTGTATGGCTTACCGGAACTGCACCGTGAGGAACTGCGTTCTGCACATTATGTGAGCGGGGTTGGCTGCAACGCAACGGCCGTTAACCTTGCCCTGCATCCATTAGCCCAGGCCGGTTTGATCGAGCGTGCGGTTATTGAAGTCAAAGTGGGGTCATCAGAGGGGGGGAACAGCTATAGTTTGGCTACACATCACCCTGAACGCTCGAACGTTGTACGCTCTTTTGCACCCACTGGTCATCGTCATCAAGCTGAAATGCAACAAGAGTTAGGTGATTTTTCTCTGCATTTTTCGGCAACGGCCGTTGAACTTGTGCGTGGTGTTTTGTGTACAGCGCATGTCTTTTTGACAGAGAATCTGGATGAAAAAGCGTTTTGGCAGCTCTATCGGGCGGCTTATGGAAACGAACGTTTTATCCGCCTGGTCAAAGAGCGGCGCGGCGTCTATCGTTATCCCGAACCCAAAATATTGGCAGGTAGTAATTATTGTGATATCGGCTTCGAGAAAGATCCACACTCTAATCGTCTGGTAGTCATTAGTGCCATTGATAATTTGATGAAAGGAGCAGCAGGAACGGCCGTACAAGCCATGAACTTGATATTGGGCTTACCGGAGGATTTGGGGCTGTCATTTGTGGGGTTGCATCCGATTTAGCATAGTCTGAGCAAGAAGTCAGGAGTAGGAAGCAATGTGCCTCTTACTGCTTACTACTTGCTCTTTACTCCTGGAGAAGAAAATGATTGTAGTCAAAGTAGGTGGTAGTGTAGGAGTGGATTTGGATGCGGTGTGTGCAGATGTGGCACGCCTGGTTGCAGTGGGACGGCCGTTGATTTTGGTGCATGGCGGCTCGCATTTGACCAATGAAGTGGCGACTGCATTAGGCCATCCGCCGCAATTTATCACCTCCCCGTCAGGATACACCAGCCGCCTCACCGACCGGCGCACGATTGAGATATTTGAGATGGTTTACTGCGGTCAAGTGAATAAGAGCATTGTGGAACGGCTGCAGGCGCTGGATGTGAATGCTGTCGGGTTATCAGGCATAGATGGTGGTTTATGGCGTGGAACCCGTAAAAAAGCGATTCGGGCGATTGAAAACGGCCGTCTTCGTATGATCCGTAACAGTTACACGGGTCGTGTCGAAGAAGTCAACATTAATTTGCTAACAACTTTGTTGAGCAATGGCTTTTTGCCGGTGTTGACACCTCCGGCAATCAGCTATGAAGGTGAGGCGATCAATGTGGATGGAGATCGTGCAGCGGGGGCCACGGCCGTTGCGCTTAATGCCAGCGATCTGCTCATCCTCTCCAATGTCCCTGGCGTCCTGCGTGATTTTCCCGACGAAAGCTCGCTCATTCAGCACATCCCACGTCATGACATCGATCGTATCGCCGAAAATTATGCTGAGGGACGTATGCGTATCAAATTATTGGGCGCAAAAGAAGCCTTGGATGGTGGTGTCGGACGTGTGATTATTGGCGATTCACGCGGTACTCAACCAATTGAACATGCCTTATCTGGTACAGGGACGATAATCTCATGAATATAATTGAAACTGAATCAAAATATAGCAGCGGCGTTTATGGTAAACGGGATGTGGTGATTGTACGTGGAGAGGGAGCACGTTTGTGGGATGAAAACGGAGACCCTTACATCGACTGCGTGGCAGGCATTGGTGTAGCCAGTGTCGGTCACAGCCATCCGCTTGTAGCAGCCGCCATCAGCCAGCAAGCCCAAACCCTGATCACCTGTCAGGAAATGTTTTACAACGACCAGCGTGCCGCTTTGATGGAAAAATTGGTCAGCATCTTACCTGGTGATTTAGACCGCCTGTTTTTATGCAATTCGGGTACAGAAGCAGTCGAAGGTGCCTTAAAATTTGCCCGTCTGACAACGGGGCGTGCAAATGTTGTCGCAACCGTACGCGGTTTTCATGGCCGTACATTGGGATCACTCTCGGCCACACATAAACAAAAATATCGCGAACCATTTGAACCACTTGTGCCCGGTTTCAGCCATGTGTCGTTTGGGAATGTTGATGCAATGGCTACGGCCGTTACCGGCCAAACTGCGGCTGTGATTATGGAAGTCGTACAAGGCGAAGGCGGTGTGCGTGTCGGTGATCCGGCTTATTTTGCGGCTGTACGTCAACTATGTGATGAGCGCGGTGCGCTGTTGATATTTGATGAGGT
>JAGRDI010000071.1:32411-36696 GCA_020432765.1 Anaerolineales bacterium
ATGGGCGCGATTGGCCTTGGACACCGCGTGCAAGGGTTGACGCCTGGTGTGCACGGCACCACATTTGGCGGCAATCCATTAGCTTGTGCGGCAGCATTGGCGACTTTGGGCGTGATTGAAGCTGAAGGATTGGTGGCGAGGGCTGAGGAAAACGGCCGTTACTTCCGCGAACGCCTCTCCGAAATCAATTCGCCGTTGATTCGTGAGGTACGTGGCCAAGGGCTGCTCGTCGGCATCGAACTGCGTGTGCGTGCAATGGATTTGGTGCGAGCGTTGATGGATCGTGGGGTGCTTACCCTCACCGCTGGACCAACCGTACTGCGCATGCTGCCACCGCTGGTCATCAGCCGTGCAGAGTTGGATAGTGTTGTTGAAGCCATTCGCGCAAGCTTGCTAACTTTATCAATTTAGTTGGTGACACAGATGAAAAATCTACGATTTCTTTTCTGTCCGCGTTTATTTCTATCCGAGTCCTAAAATTATTTTGAGGCATGAATATGTGTGAACAAGCAGTTTCTTTTTTACACGATTTGGTAGCTATTGAAAGTTTGTCGGGGCAGGAAACGGCCGTTGCCAACTACCTCGTCACCCAAATGACCCAACTCGGCTTTATCAACACACAAGTTGATGTGGCAGGTAACGCCATCGGTACTCGCGAAAATCGTGATTCCGAAGGCAAGATTACCAAAGAAATCGTCCTATTGGGACATATGGATACAGTGCCCGGCGACATTCCGGTACGCATTGAGGACGGCATTTTATATGGACGCGGTGCAGTCGATGCTAAAGGGCCGTTGGCCACATTTGTGATCGCGGCTGCCCAAGCCGACCTTACACCCGGCACACGCATTGTCGTCGTCGGTGCAACCGAAGAAGAAGCCGCCACATCCAAAGGTGCGCGTCATGCAGTCACCCAATACCAACCCGATTTTTGCATCATCGGTGAACCCAGCGGCTGGGATAGTGTTACATTGGGCTACAAAGGACGTATTTTGATTGATTACGAATATGCACAACCCATGAGCCACACCGCTGGTAAAACCCCTGGTGCTGCCGAAACCGGCATCGCCTGGCTAAATGCATTGCACGAATATATTGAAGCGTTCAATTTTGACGAAACACGCCTTTTCAACAAATTATTGCCTTCAATCCGCGACATCCACACCCACAGCAACGGACTTACGAACAGTATCCACATCAAAGTCGGCATCCGCCTGCCGCCCAATTTTGAGTTGGATGAATTTGAAGCCGACGTTAAAGAATGGGTAGGAGATGCGACGATACGTTTTTACGGATACGAATCTGCTTTCCAAACCAAACGTAGTTCACCCTTGGCCCAGCAGTTTAACCGGATTTTGCTCGAAGCCAACACCAAGCCACGCTTCAAACTCAAAACCGGCACATCTGATATGAACGTTGTTGGGCCGGTTTGGGGTTGTCCGATTGTGGCATACGGTCCCGGTGACAGCCAACTAGACCACACACCTGAAGAACATATCGTGCTAAACGAATACCAGCAAGCCATCGACATTTTGCGCACTGTCTTGGAGGAATTATGAGTTTAGAAAACTTTTCAATCATCGAATCGACCCTACGTGAAGGTGAACAATTTGTGAATGCCTTCTTCTCAACGGCCGAAAAAATTCAAATCGCGACCTTGTTAGATGCATTTGGGGTCGAATATTTGGAGTTAACCTCACCGTTGGCCTCGCCAGAAAGCTATAACGACTGTGTCACCATTGCAGGCTTGGGCTTAAATGCACGCATTTTGACACACACACGTTGTACACTTGAAGATGCCAAAAAGGCGGTTGATACCGGTGTGGATGGTGTGGACGTGGTCATCGGCACTTCATCTTATTTGCGTGATTTTAGCCACGGCAAGAGCATTGACCAGATTATCGAATTGGCGCAGGTGGTGGTCGAATTCTTGCTGAGCCAGGGTGTTGAGACTCGTTTTAGTACTGAGGACAGCTTACGCAGTGATTCAGGCGATATTTTGCGTGTTTATCAGGCGGTTGATGCACTGGGCGTGGATCGTGTCGGCATTGCAGACACAGTCGGCGTGGGCACACCGCAGCAAATTTATGCGTTGGTCAAAAATTTGCGCAGCACCATTAAGGCAGATATTGAGTTTCATGGACACAATGATTCTGGCTGTGCGATTGCGAATGCATATGCGGCGTTAGAGGCGGGGGCGACTCATATTGACACGGCCGTTCTCGGCATTGGTGAGCGCAATGGTATCACACCTTTGGGCGGCTTAGTCGCACGACTGTATGCAACAGACCCGGCATTGGTCAAAAAATATCATCTTCCGTTGATTCGCAATCTGGACAGCATGGTAGCACGCATGGTGGGGGTCGATATTCCATTCAATAATTACATCACCGGTTTTGCCAGCTTTGCGCATAAAGCGGGCATCCATGCCAAAGCAGTACTCAACAATCCTTCCACCTACGAAATTCTCAAGCCGGAAGATTTTGGTCTGACGCGTTATATCCATGTGGCGCATCGTCTGACTGGCTGGAATGCGGTCAAAAATCGTGCCGAACAGTTAGGGCTGGATTTGGATGACGGTCAGCTCAAATATTTAACCGAAAAAATTAAAGCAGCAGCTGATTCTGGTCGTTTGACATTAGATGATGTAGATTCGTTGTTATACACGGCCGCGAATCATCATTCGGAAAACGGTTTGGAAACGGCCGTTTATTCGATGTAGATGTATATGATCTTGACAAAAGGCGGCAAATGTAGTCATACGTTTGCCCAAAAGGAATTGATTTATGTCCCATCTAACAATCACAGAATTTGAAGCAGGTTTACCAATAATTAGACAATCACCCCAAAATAACGGCCGTTTAGAAATGCTTGTTATTCGGCCAACAGAAGATAAACGCGAATCGATTCGCAGCGGCACACTTGATGTACAGCATGGGTTAGTCGGTGATAATTGGCTGGCGCGTGGCAGCAAATATACTGAAACCGGCGCAGCCCATCCCGACATGCAAATCACATTGATGAATGCGCGTACAATTCGTTTGCTTTCATCTGACGAAACCCGCTGGCCGCTTGCAGGGGATCAGCTTTTTGTCGATATGGATTTGAGCAGTGAAAATTTGCCGGTTGGGCAGCAGTTGCAGGTAGGAACGGCCGTACTCGAAATCACACCCATGCCGCATAACGGCTGCAAAAAATTCGCGGCGCGTTTTGGTGTAGATGCGGTTAAATTTGTTAACTCACCAGAAGGGAAACGGCTGCACCTGCGGGGAATTTACGCCAAGGTAATCCAATCTGGAGATATTCAGGTGGGCGATCAGTTGGTGAAAATATAACCTACAGAATATTATGCTTGACTGGGTTGATTTTGGTGAACCTCCAAATGGGTGGGGTTCGGTTGGAAAACGGCCGCTGCTGATTCTTGTCGGTTTAACGGGCGTGGGCAAAACCACGACCGTCAATGCCATGAAAACAGCAGGTATGGATTTTACGCTGCTGCCCAATCGACGCGCAATCACGGATGCACTGCTCATTCCCGCCATGCAGCGCATCAATGGGAAAACAGTTAAAATCGTCCAGGATCGCACACAGCGTTTTACTTATACCCGTCAATACCGCGAATATTTTCCCGGTGGTATGGCGTATGCTTTAGCGCAAATGGTGATTAAACAGACTGTGTTGTCGGATACGGCCGTACTTCTCTTCGACGGTTTACGCGGTGCAAACGAAGTGACATTTGCCGCTCAAAACCTGCCGCAAGCCCAATTTTTGTTCCTGGATGCACCCGATTCTGTGCGCTTGCAGCGCCTGTCGCAGCGCAATGATGTCTTTGATCACGTACAAGTGGGGACAATTGGAAGTGACGATGAAACGGCCGTGGCCATTATTAATGGCGAACGTCAAAACTATGATCCGCAAGCGACTCTAGCCGCCTTACAAAAATATGCTTCTCAGCGTTTAATTTATGCGGATACAACAAAGCACACACCAGTTGAAATTGCACAAATGGTGGCTTTTCAGTGGAAGAGCTGATTTGAAGGGCTTGGGATAATGCTGACCATCACTGATATTTCCACAACTATTTTTCGACTGCCGCTGCAAGGACAGTTACGCTGGGGCAAACACAGTGTGCTTAATGAACTGCGGCATGTGTTGGTACATGTCACGCTCAGTGATGGTGCCCAAGGTGTAGCCGAAGCCCCGCCACGCCCAACAATTTATGGTGAAACCGTTTATTCAATTTGCAGCATCATCGAACATGAACTCAAGCCGCGTCTGCTTGGTC
>JAGRDI010000072.1:0-5246 GCA_020432765.1 Anaerolineales bacterium
CAATGATATATTGTGGCACTTGTCGTAAAAATGGGTGATGAAAGACCGTGAATCCAGACAACAAAATAATGTCAGACTCTGCTACCAAAGTCCGTAATGAATCTGCATCCCCTTCTCGATATTGACACAAAATGACTTCGGTTGAGGCGAGATCAGTTTTGTGGGGGATGGCAAGGGTTACGGCCGTTTCAACCGCTAACTGATGCGCTAACTCCCAATACCGAATACCAACGCCGCCCATACTGCTGTTGACTGCATCAGGACTGATAATGAGCAGGCGCTTGTTTGCAGTGTGGGATGTCACAGTTTCGAGATAAGGTCGATATTGATTTTCGACCAAGTTGAGCGTCAGTTTTGGCAATGTACTCAACATTTCGGGCAAGGGAAACGGCCGTGCCAATGCAGATAATTTTACCGGTTCGCGTGTCACTCTCGACCATGTTTTTTTACGTGTGATCAGGATACCTGGCACACCAGCCATAAACTGGAGCCATGCATTGGCAACGGCCGTAGCCAATGCATAGTCACGCTGCCATAAATGTTTGACCAAGTGCACGCCATCAGCAAGCCCATAAAGGGCAAATTGGAGCAGCAACTCCCTTAATGGGAAATTCTTCAACACAAACCAAAGCCGATTGCGCGTCGCCAAACGGGTTTTGAACACTTGTGCCAACAAACCCGTGCTGGCCCCGAATTTGTGGTAGACAAGCGCACGCGGCGCAGGAATCAGCTTTAGGCCACGAGCACGTGCCCGATAACTCCAATCCACATCTTCGTAATAAAATTGGTAGGACTCTTCCACCTCACCAACTTGTTCCAATGCGGCACGCGGGATGAGCGCCGCGCCAAAACAGAGAAATGGCACCTCGGCGACTTGCGCATACTGACCGACATCCAGGCTGCCTATGCCAATGTCATACCCAAAACCAAGACGACGTACCAATGTGCCTAAACCATTGATAAACGGCCGATTATCATAAAAGCGTAACATCGCAGCCACTCCGCCAACATTTTCACAATCCAGTTGGGCAGCAACCAGTTCGCTGATGCAGTGGGGATCGAGGATAGTGTCATTGTTCAGGAAAAAGATCAGTTCCCCTTTGGCCGCAGCCACGCCTAAATTACACCCAGCGGCAAAATTGGGGCCATCTTGCTGCTGTAAAATGCGCACCTGTGGGTAGTAGGCTTGCAGATAGGGTTCGGTTCTATCTGATGATGCGTCATCAACCACGATGATTTCGATATTGGGGTAAGTCTGTGCCACAATCGAAGGCAAACATTCTTGCAAATGGTGACGGCCGTCGCGGGTGACAATCACAACAGAAACCAATAAATTTTGAACCACAGAGGGTACAAAGTCCTCAGAGGGTTTATCTAGAGATGGTAACAAGAGTTCCGCTTTTTGGAGTGCAGCTAAGGCGGTCGGCAATAGAGCAGGTGTGATTGTTGTTAAAGGTTGTATCTCTGCCAGGGAACGGCCGTTGGCAGCACGCCACAACTGCGCCATAGCATCATCCAATACAACTCCCACCGAACCAGGAACATAAATCACATAGCCGTTATCGGTTAGGGTCAACAAACATTTTTGGGGATGTTGGTAACGTATATTTTCAAATTTAGCCATCATGACTCTCAATTTGCTGCAACTGTGTGTGCAGCCATGGCAGCAGTTCAGACAGCGGTTTTTGTGGCAGCGTATGGATAATGTGCTGGATTTTGACCAAAACCGCTACTGATGCCTGCGGGATTAAGTGTTGTGGCCACATCTGATCCGCACCAAGCCGAAAGGCAGACGCATCGGCACCACTGAGGGTAAATGCAGAATCAAGTAATTCAAGTAAACGCAGCGCACATTGGCGGCTCAACATTTGCATCTGTGGTGTAATAGCTGTTGGTTTTTGCGTGTCGATTGCAAACAAAGCGGCTAAACCAAACTGCCTAACTACAAACTCCATTGTGCGCATAAATTGCGGATCACCAAAATTGGAGACGAGTGCCCATTGAAAAAGGTGAAAAATTTCGTGATCAGATCGCTGGCGTTGCGTTTGTACAGCAGCCCGTTTTTGCATCAAATCTGGCCATGCTTGGCGAACATCGCGTGCCGCTAACAAACGGCTGAGTGCAATTGCTGACACTTGATAATGACCGTCGACGGGTTTATTGACAGCTTGTTTTGAGGGAACGGCCGTAATCTTTTTACGACTGCGCCAACGACGACTAATTTCAGTGCGCGTTCGTCGCCATAATTGAATAAAGTCACCATTCTGCACACTTTGTTTGACCTGGATCCAATAATAACCAGGGCCATATCCAATCGGTTCAGCACCCATATTGATGGGCAAAGCGGGCAAATCTAAGATGTTTGGATCTGGATTAATATCATGATAAGCACGTGTACTCAGCAGCAACAAAACCGCCGGCAATGTCCAAGCTAAACTGTCATCCGCATAATTTTTGATGATTGTAAACAATGTGTTACGTTCAGAAAGCACCCACTTGCGGGCATCAGGCACATGCTGCCAAGAGCCATGATGACGATGATAAACAATTGCGTTGGCAGCAAATATGACTTCATAACCAGCTAACCACAAACGCCAGCCTAAATCGACATCTTCATAATAGGCGAAAAAGTCGCGGTCAAAACCGCCGTTATCGAGGAAAACCTGACGTTTGATCAACATCGCGCCGCCACAAGGAAACAACAACGGCTTATCTTGGGCATAGGCAGCGATGTCATGGCTGCCATAACCAGGCTGACATCCCCAACCCATAAAATTGATAGCTGCATCCCCAAAATCAAGAGCCGTGCCATCCCAGTTTAATATGCGCGAGGCGACACAAGTTATGTAGGGATTTTGCTGCAACGGCCGTAACAATTCCGTCAACCAATTTACCTCAACACGCATATCAGGATTGAGAATAACAACCCAATCGGCTTTAGCCGCAGCGACACCCGCATTATTACCCTCTGCAAATCCCAGATTAGCTCCATTTTTTACAATACGTACAACTGGATAATTTTTTGCCACCCATTCTACAGAGCCATCAGAAGAATCATTATCCGCCAAGATCAATTCAACCCGTGCCGCCGGGTAATCAAGCTGCAGCAAGGAATCCAAGTTAGCCTGCAAGTGTGCCAGGCTGTTGTAATTGAGGATAATGATGGAGACAGACGGGTATTCAGTCATCATAAAATTTCTGATTCTTACAATGGATCACAGATTTTTACAGACAAATAGTTGATATAAGAAAACGGTATCTATACCTTGGTATCACCCAGCACATGTCTGTGTCCCATAAAAGTCACAATCTGTTGAGACACTTCTTCAAATGACTGCGTTTTTTGTACATATGCTCTTGCAGCTTGACCATATTTTTGGCGCATATCGCCGTCAGTCAGCAAACTCGTCAATATATCAACTAACTGCTGCTCCTCAGTTGCATCCTGCTTGATTTTGATTACGCTTTCATCTGGAAAAGCGGCAAAACCACCGACGTCTGAAACGAGCGTAGGGCAAGCATGTGCCATCAACCGCACCAGTGTGCCAGACATTTCACCACCAGTGGGCCCAGTACGCAAGTTAATACCAATATCTACAGCGCTAAGATACGTTTGAAACGTCCTATCATCCACGAAACCGGTCATTGTAACCACATCGTTTAGATTTAATTCATCAATGAGCAGTTCTAATGCGTAACCAGAAATCGGTTTACCTACGATCACGTAATGAAAATCCGGCAGATTGTGGCGCAATTTTGCCAGTGCAGCCAAGACAATTTCAATGCGTTTTGAGGGTGCAATAAAACCAAATGTGCCTAAAAGCACAGTGTGGGGTGATAGATGGTTGATAAGCGCTGGACGAACGGCCGTTTCCGTCAAAATCGGCAATTTCACAGCATGCGGAATGTGGGTCACCTTGGCAGCAGGTCGCTTGTGTAAGACAATCTGTTTTGCAAACTCAGTATGCACGATGATGCTCAAGCTTATGTCCACAATGCGTTCAAACAATGGATAATCCGCCAAATTCAGTTGTTCCCCGGCAAGCAAAGCACGCGCTTGCGCCACACCAGCCAGGCCGCCCGCATAGCCCATTTCACGAATATAAGCAGCATCACGGTTAACGGTCAATGTCCGATTTAAGTGGAAAGCATGTAAATTAATTTCATGCAGCAGCGTGATTCCCGGGTAGCGCAGCAGCGTTGTATACAGTTTTTCATGGAAGATGGGTGCATTGCCCATATGGTATAAACAAAGGTCATACTCAGCACGTAGTTGGGGGGATTGCAAGAAATCGCTCAACGGCCGTATGCCATAACCAAGGTCTTGATTTTCAGTTGACAGAGCAGGCATATTGCGTAATGCGTAGTGCGCAGCAGATAAGTCGTCACTGTCGATAAATGCATCTATTGCGACATGTTGTGCCAGGTAGGGCAGCAAGGCTGCACAGTAGTCGGCAATGCCGGATTGCTGTGGCGGCAGCGGCGAAAAATGAGCAATACGCATTACTGCGACTCCGGTGTGATCATAAATATTTCGCCTGTCCACACATCTTCTTGCAGTGCTTTGGGCTTGTGGGCATAAATGCGCTCTAAGGTTGTGGAACGGATTTCATACGTGGTGAAGAGGGAAATCGCAGGTGAAAAAGATTTTTCGCCACCGCTCGGTGTATTGATCCAATAAATGGTTTGTCCGGCAGCGTGTCTGGAAGCGAGGAAGTTATCGAATACGGCCGTTTCCACAAGCTCAGGATAACGCACAGTAAACACATCGTGGCCAAAAATTGAACGTAATGGTGTGCCTAAAATATCACCTTGCCCCACAGCCGCCTGATCATTAAAAAGCAGCAGCGAACCTGGTTCTAATTGAGCGTTCAAGGCGTCTAGTTTTTGTAATAGACCACGATGATCGACTTGGCTTATTAAACCACGCGCCGACCACGCCAGACCAAATAACCACGCCAGAGTTAAAACAACACCCGTCGCTTGTCGTAACCTTTTGCGCCTAAAATTGTGCTGATATGTTGCAACTTGCCTTCTTTTCCAGGTTTTAATAGAGAAATCACCCAGCAATTGGCCGAGCAAATAAGCCGCCGATATGATCAAAAAAGGCACAACGGCGGGCATATAACGCCGCATGACATAGACTTGCACGGGATTGGCGCTCACGTTCCACAAATAAACGGCCGAAAAGAGAAACCCGACGGCTAGAAAAACGGCCGTTTTGCGTTCCACACGCCATATCAACA
>JAGRDI010000072.1:5397-8582 GCA_020432765.1 Anaerolineales bacterium
CGAAAGAACCAGCCATAAACAGCAAAAATTAAAACCACCGCTATCAAAGCACCTAATGCGACACGTCGATAGCGGCGCAGTCCCGCCATGCGCCCCTGTATGCGGCGCACTCCCCACAAAAAAATTAAACCTGCCAGCAAAGCAATCACCAGCAGTGGCCAGGCATTCAAAAGTAAAAGCAGTCCATACCCCATATGGGCATAAAAATAAGGGGCACTCTGTAGAACTGCATGTAACATTGCATACAAAAACAAGATTGTAAAAGGCATAAAGAAGAACCAATCACTGCTTTCTAAACCTTGGCTCCACCGCCAGAGCGCAAAGAGGGCAAAAATTGGCAAGATAATCACGATATCGATGCGAACAAGGAATAATGACCCCAAGCTGATGCCTGCCAAAAAAGCCCACATCTTAGGCGGTTTATGCTCGTCCAGCCAACGGATTAAGGCCCACAAACCTGTCCATAATAGAAATTGGGTCAGTGCTTCGGTGGTCGGATAACGTGCAAACCAGACTTGCAGGCCACAGAGCGACAAACCTAGTAAGGTAAGAACGGCCGTTTTCCACCCGCCTACTTCACGCGCCACCAAATAAATCGCCAAGCAGCTCAATAAAATCCATAAACCAGTCATCAATAATTCGGCCTGCACGCCGGCGAGCAGCGTTGGCGCTAAGCTGTAGGCCACAGCAAGCCAGACCGGATGTAATGGATAAAACTGCGGGGTGATTTCGCCGCTGGCTTCGTCAGTTATATAAAATCCAGGCAAGAGATAGGAGGTTGCTGGCGGGTTTTGGGTCAACGGCCGCAACACAACCGCACGCATTTCTGATCCCAAAGCAGCCAATGTTTCGTCAGTTTGAATAAAACCACGTTGTTGGGCAATATCCGCACCTAAACTGACATAAACGCCAGCATCTGCAGCACCTGTGACATATTCATGCGGCCGAAAGAAGAGCCAGATTGCGACAATCAGCCATACACCTAAGATGATCCCTTCGAGCCATGTGGGAAGTTGATTTGTTGTGGGAGCAACGGCCGTTTCTGCCACAGTCAGCTGCCACGAACGCCATTTACGCCACGCAAAAAATCCTAGTAAAACAGTCAGCAACAGCCATGCCAGCAAAAAATTCGTTCTGGAAAACAAGTTGATTTCGGCTAAAAGTAAAGCAAACCAACCCGTAACGGCCGTTCCAAATGCCAATGCAGCAAAAGCAGACTGCACGTTAAAGCGCGGCCGCCGGCTATAAAAAAGCGCCAATAACAACCAACCCGGTATCCAGGCTAACACAACAATCGCGAGAATAATCATCCAGTTTGATCGGGTGGGGTTTCAAGTTGAGTCAAGCGTTTTTCTAGATCGGCAAGGTGTCGGTTTATTTGGCGAACTCGGGCAGTTAACTCAGCCGTTTCATGCACGAGCTGCATTTGAGATCGATCCTGTTCAATTAACTGCTGGGTTTGTTCTGTGATGCGTTTTAGATGTGTTTCAAGTTCGGTTGTTGCTAATTGGTTATAGGCGTTTTGTTGTTGCAGCAACGGCCGTACATACCATCGTGCGGCCACATTATTCCACGCCGTGCGAAACCAGATAATCAACGGGCCGATCAGTGGTGCTTTTGAGATAAACGGCCGTTCTACCACTACCCCCTTCTCGCGTAATTCTTCTAGCTCTACACTTTCCTTTGCCATATCGATTAGATTACCATGTTTCCCACATGGGTTTTTACGCTTGCCCTACGGATGCCAAGTGATTTCTGGCACAGTCGCAGGTATGGCATACGGTCCAGCTGCCAGATCATCAAAATAGCCTCGATCCGCCAGCCCACTATACGAAAAGATGGCGTGACCTGCTGTGCCAAACTCTCTTGCTTTCGCGATGCGCCAGGCGATTTCATCAAAGGTGCAGTAAGTTGCACCAATACCGGGGATGATGAAACGGCCGTTACTCTCAGCCTGATAATCTGCCACCAAAGTCTGCCAACGTGATTGGGTCCAAAAACTTTCATCAGGACAACCAGGACTGCTCGTGTAAATCATTGGCGAAATGCTGTCGATGTGCCCACTTTGCAGCCACGCTTTGGAATCCTGATAATAGTTGACATAACCTTGATTGGCATTCCAACCCCACTTATCTTTATGCACAGGCCAGACCGCTGCTGATAACCATAAACCTGGTTTTAGAGGCACGACTTGTGCATATAGTTTGGCAACAGTGCCATTCACCTGCTGGCGCTGCCAATCATCATACTCATCGTCGCCAAAACAAACATCGCCATAACGCGCAGCACTCACTGGATCACAAGATGCATTTTTACCCACATAGCGAATATGATCCAGGTGCAAGCCATCCACATCGTATCGTGTCACCAAATCTTGAGCGACTGCCAATAAATGATCGTCACCAAATACAGATGCCGGCGTCATATATTGGTAGACATGACAAACGACATTGCCATCTGTATCCCACTGCATGCCGTTAACTTTGCCATCTGTGGCGCCATGTTCGTCTAATAACTGATAATACAAATGGCGCGGTGAACTGTCGTCTGGCGGGGCTTCACAGCCGGTCCACACTGGATAGGTGTTAATATACGCATGAACTTGGATGCCTTTAGCATGAGCTTTGTCGATCATCAGTTGCAAAGGATCCCAACCGGGGTCTTGCCCTAATGTGCCAGTCAGTCGTTGTGCCCAAGGTTCCAAACCAGGTGTGTAATAGGCATCGGCCGTTCCACGCACTTGAAAGAACAAAACATTAAACCCCGCTGCGGCGGCGTTTTCAACTATTTCTTCAACTTTGGCCGGATCAGCATTATTATAAGCGGCCCAATCAAATCTTGACACCCATAGGCCGCGAAATTCTACTATTGATTCTGGAGTCGCAGAGGGCGTGGGCGACACCGTTGGTGTTGGTGTTATGGTAGGGATTGGTGTCATCGTTGGTGATGGTGTGGGTGTCATGGTTGGGGTTGGCAACGGCCGTTGCACAATCGGCAAATAATCGCGTTCAAGCTCTTGTGCAGAGGCAAAAACGATCAGAGCCACCATTAGCACAGTAAATATAGGTGCAGTCCAAATGATATTTTTGCGCATCGCTGCCCATTATACTTCAATACGAAATATTTCAATCGTCAATAATCAACAGCCACACGGTTTTTCAGTGAGTAAGCATGCGTGATTTGGA
>JAGRDI010000073.1 GCA_020432765.1 Anaerolineales bacterium
TCACGGTTCTCTTTTCATCCTGTGGTGCAAAGAAATCACAGTTCCCAACCAGGTGCGCCAAGATACGGCCGTACGTCCTCTTCCAGCATAATGCGGCGCACACTTTCTTCCATGCTGATGTTGCCAGCTCGGACAGCATCTTCATAATTATACGCCCAGCGGAAAATCAACCCGCGTGCTTTGCGCAGCTCTATCAACATCAACTGTGCCAAGGGGCCACCCTCATCTAGAAAGCCAGAAGCCACATAATCAGCCTCAATTAAACTCAAGTCATACGGTACACGTTTAATTTCTGCTTGCCAGCCGTTTGTTGGGTTCCAGGTGATACGGCCGTAACTCGGCCGTTGGTCTCTGTCAAAAGGTGAACCCACGGAGCCTGTGTTGACAACCAGGGTTTCATCAACCTGACGGATTAAAGGTTGATGGGTATGCGCAGTGGCAAATAAGGCAGGTGCTGGCGCGATTTGTTCGCGAATAAGCTCATCGGATGCGCGTTTATAAATCCCATCCCGGTTGTTAAGCATCGACCCGTGCACAACGCGCAGTTCGCTGCCGTCCGGCGCGTACCAGGAATATTGGTCAGGTAACTCGCGCAAAAATTCGATTTCACCATTCAACTGTTGATAAACCCAATAGGCGAAGCGTGTGACTTCAAAACCAGGACCTTCAGTTTCAAAATCTGGGTTGGCGCAGTATAAAATGTAATCTTCATGATTGCCGCGTAATAAGTGCCAGCCACAAGTCGCTTGTTTTTCAAGCACAAAATGCAGACAATCCCGTGAGCAAGGGCCACGATTGACAATGTCACCGTTTACAATGACTTGATCCGGCTGCCATGCTTGAATATCTGCAGTGACCGCACGCAATGCAGGTAAATTGCCATGAATATCAGATAAGATCGCAAATTTCATCAGCGAGATTATAGCACCAGACATAGTAGATGTAGAAGGATGGTTTATGTTCATCATATTATCAAAGCTTTTACCCTTATTTATTTATCCATTGGGATTAGTTTGTATTTTATTAGTAATTCTCTTGTTAATTCAGGGCAGACCCAGGCTAACGCGCATATTGCTGTTTATGTCATTTGCTGTTTTGTGGTTCAGCAGTATCAATTGGGTGACAATCCCTTTGGTGCGCTCGTTAGAGACACGTTATTTACCCCCACAAGAAATGCCCGCGCTCGCCGTTGCTGTTGTGCTTAGTGGCGGCACACATCCACAGTTAGCACCGCGTCCGCTGGTTGAGGTTAATGATGCAGGGGATCGTTTATTGTATGCAGCTTGGTTATATCATCAGGGAAAGGTCGAAAAGTTATTGTTAACAGGCGGATATGTAGAGGTGCTGAATCCTGAAATGCCTTCCGGGGCTGAAAATATGGCGACTCTTTTACCTATGATGGGTGTGCCACCAGAAGCGCTTTGGTTAGAAACCAAGGCGCAAAACACGTATGAAAATGCCGTTTTTAGCCAGCAAATGTTACAAGATGCAGGTATTGAGCGTGTTTATTTGGTGACCTCTGCCATGCATATGCCACGGTCAGTTAATATATTTACCGCACAGGGTATTGATGTGATTCCAGCGCCAACAGACTTCCTGATACCAGATGCAGACTGGCAATATTTATTTAGTGGCAATCTGCTATCCCAGTTTATAAATTTCCTACCACAATCTTCAAATCTGTTTTTGACGACCAAAGCATTGAAAGAATATATTGGTTTGGTCGTCTATGCTTTTTTATGATCTGGTAATGGCAGATTCGGGTGCGTTTGACAGAGGCAAATTATTACGGGATGATTCTGGCAAGTAATCTAAGAATCGAGGAAATAGTAGATGGAAGGAAAACGTGTAACTGAATCTCAGGTGATGCTGGCGCAGGTGATGAATGTGACTGATGCCAATGTGTTGGGCAATGTACATGGTGGCATCATCATGAAATTGTGTGATGAAGCGGGTGGTATGGCGGCGGCTAAACATGCGGGCCGCCCTGCAGTGACAGTGACAGTGGATTCGATGAGTTTCCTTTCCCCGATTAATATCGGCAATATCATGACGATTAAAGCGGCCGTTTCGTGGGTCGGCCGTACCTCGGTAGAGACACGCGTGATTGTGACGGCCGAAGATGTGATCAGCGGTAAAGTGACCCATACCAACACTGCTTTTTTTGTGTATGTGGCTTTGGATGATGAGGGCAAGCCAACGGCCGTTCCGCCGCTCATTTGTGAGACAGAAGAAGAAAAAGATTTGTGTGAAGAAGGGCGTTTACGCCAAAATTATCGTTTGAATTCGGTTCGATCTCATTGAAGTATAGTTCTTACGTTGAAATTAAAAATATTCATGAAATTTATCAAAACACACAGACATACTTTATTGATGCTTGGGTTTACAGCCGTTTTTATCGGTTATTTGACTGTTTGGATGCCTGGTCCGGCAGCCGGTCTTAGTTTGCTCGGCGTTGAGATGGGCGAGTGGTTTAAGTTTTTAGGGTTAGGGCCGCGCCGTAATCTGTTTTATTTGCCGCCCATTGTACTCGGCTTGTGTTTGGCGCTGTGGACTATGACTTGGCCACAAAATAATTGGCGTGCCTGGTTTATGCGTATTTTGGCCGTTGGCGTGAGCCTATTGGCTTTTCCTGCATTTGAAGATATTACCAATGCTGATGCAAGTGTGCGCGAACAATATTATTTGCGCGTTCTTTTAATCGGATTGGTCGTTATTGTTGCGTTGTTGAGTGGACTTTGGCGACCACAAGGTAAATGGCGCAGAGTGCCTTGGTTTTTGATGGCGGCTGTCAGCTTGATTGGGTTAGTGCTGCCAACATGGCAATATTTGCAGATACGGCCGTATATTAATCAGGTTTTGGGGGTTTCAATTGGTGTTGGGGTGGGCGTGTGGTTAAACGGGGCGGGCTTTCTAATGATTTTTGCTGTAACTGTTTTGGAGACATTTGTGATAAAACGAACAACCTCAAAAGCAGACATTTAGCGAAAGCGGAAAAAGGTTTGATTCATTTTCCCACTTTCACTAATCAGTTTCTGGACACTGGCGTTTTTATTTTACCAGAGGAAACATGTCAGATTTTATGATCAATTTGTTCACACGCTGCTCGTGGTAGAAACCTGACATGTCTAGAATTCGCTAGACTCCAGTTAGTTTGTCAACAATCTAGCTTTACACCATGCTAGTTTTTCATGTTGGTGTCGATGTAGGTGATTGCTTCGCCGACTGTCGTAATTTTCTGGGCCTCTTCATCAGAGATTTCCCCTTCAAATTCCTCTTCAAAAGCCATGATCAACTCTACCAGGTCTAATGAATCCGCTTCCAAATCTTCGCGGAAACTTGCCGCTGGTACAACTTGTTCTTCTTCTACACCTAACAGATCAACAATAATGGCTGTCACGCGTACTTGTGTATCGCTCATTACCTCGGTTCTCCTTTCGTGATATTACTCAAATGAATGCGTGCTAATTTTAGGGGCATTGGGTAGATTGTCAAGCCAAACGGCCGTTCCGAGCAGTAGATAAAACCCAAATGCCAGATCAACCAGGAAAAAGCTGTGATCAACCAACCCATGAGCTAACATGGCGGCCAGGCTGCCGCTGAAACCTACCGCTACCGGGAACCAACTCTTGGGCACATGGTTTAATGCCCGTTTTAATGTGCGCAAGAGTTCCCAAAGCATCCAAGCACCACTAATTAAACCCAGAATGCCCAGCCGGGTTGCGAAATCTAGAACAATATTGTGTGGATGATTCAAATTGGGTTCCTGCCACGCAGCATCCAAAATGTATCGGCCACGATAAGCATATAAAAAGTTATCTAAACCGACGCCAAATAAGGGGTTTTCGCGTATCATTTCCAAGCTGGCACGCCATAAATTGAGGCGAAAAATACCGGTGGCACTGGTTAAATTAAAGCGACCCGCTAAGAGGGGGAGTTGTTGAGTCAACATGAATACGAAGCTGCCCAGTACGCCTGCTGCGATGATCCAAGGCCAGGGAGAACGGCCGTTGCGCCGCTGCCAAATCCAGAATACAACCAGGAGACCTGCTGGAACTCCTAAAAATAAACCACCTTTGCTAAAAGTAAGCAAGATTGCGAGACCGGTGGGCAGCAAGGCGAAAGCATAAGCTTTGCGTCGGCGCGGGTTGGGTTGGCGATCTAACAGCGCCATTGCTGCCAACAAGGGCGTGATACGGCCTAAGTAAAGTGCCACGTTGTTGGGCGAGCCATAAATTGAACGCAAGCGCAGGAGCCCGTCCTCGGCAGCGATTAAATTTTGACCGAAAATATATTGCCCCAGGCCAATCAAAGCGATGACAACGCCACCGAATACAAATGCATCCAAAATGATCCACATCTCATTTTCACGCGGGTTGATAGCGCGTAATAAAAGATAAAAAAGAGCGGGCTCCAGAATCACCAGCCGCCATTCATTGGTGGCGACATCAAGTCGTTCTGTGAAGAAGAGCGAAAGTGTGGCAACGGCCGTAAACAATAACACTGCCCAATCAGCTCGTTTTAGCTTAACGGATGGATGGGTTTTTTGGGAAACATAAAGTGTCAATCGCGCCAACAGATAGGCAGCCAAAGTGATCAGTGTGAAAATCTCCACCGGTGAAAACCGATAAATGAAGATCGGTTTGAGGATGGAAGACACATAAAAGGGAAAGCAAAAGGCGATTAAGGCCAAGCCCCACGCTGGACGCAGGGTGATCAATACAAAAAGTAAGAGTAGTGCGGTTACGTAGATGAAAAAGCTGGGTGTGATATAGAAAATCGAAGCGGCGGCGGCGGTAAGTGCCAATTGACCGCCATCACCCATACGGCGATATGCGCCGGCTAACTGCTGTCCCCAAGTTAGCCAGCCGGTTAGCGCAGCGATCGCTGCGGCAACGGCCGTTAGTCCCAACTGTACATGGTCACTTAAGCGGCCATAGCTGATTCCCACTGCTTGTCCCCAGCTGCCCCAATTTGCCTGTCGCGCAGCCGGCAGTGCGACCACAAAGGCCGCTAGTGCAAACAATGCCAACAGGATCATACTCAAGACAAACTTTTGAGTCGGCGGAAAATAACCCACGCTAAAGCCCTGTAATGCCCATTGATCCCATCCGCGTGCGGCTGTTATGTGAACATCATGCACACCAGGTTCTAGATTTTCAGCAATGGGTACGGTTGTGATGTAATCTTCATTGGGGTCAGGAGAAGTCAGGATCAGCATAGCCCCATTTTCATCGTGTGGCAGAGCATTAGCGGGTTTGCCATCAACAGTCACGTAGAGGCGTGCACGAAAATTAGCACGCCGCACGCGCAAACCCACGTCTGTCCCCCAAAAAGTAAATGAAACTTCATCAGGTGCTGCGCCTGGTGCGGTCTCGCTAATATCAGCACCAAACTCTGGTGAAAAGCGCCAGCCGCCTTTGTAAGATTGGGCAGGATCATCTGGATTAGCAAAATGAAAACCAGGATAAGCGATTCGCGGGTCAATTTTATCTTGGTAGTCCTGCAGAGCAACGGCCGTATCTGTACCCGCAACAGAAAACCCCCAACGTGGATCGTCTGCTGGGACATCCGGTTCCCAGTTTTCGAGGAACAGCAAACCCATCCATGGCCATTCACGCCGTGCGCGTTCGAGAGCTGCGGCGCTAAATTCTGCTTGTTGTACAGGTGTTGTCTGGCCCCAAAGCGAAGGGCCACCTTGCCAATCAATGGGCAGACTGTTCCAGCCCCAATTGCCGCCCCATACTGCCTTATGTGCCTCTCCGTTTTGCTCAAGAACCTCACGCAGACGAATAATGCGGCTGAAGTTGAGTGTTTCATTAGCAATCGTGCGATCAAGCGGATCAACATCAAATCCATATGGCTTTCCGGACACAATATCAAAGGCGTCGGCGGCCCCAGCTTCGTATAGCTGTTGAAGATAAAGATGCTCGGCCAGGTTTTCTGGGCCGGTTTCTATTGTGGGGGCCAGCGGCGCAGCCACGATAAGCGCATCGTTGTCGACAGCGCGAATAGCAGCAGCAGTAGATGTTAACAGGGCGGCATATTCATTGGCATTGACAGGTTGATTGCCCCAATGACTGCTCAGATTAGGTTCATCCCATATGATGTAAGTGTCGATTTTTTCGCCGTAGCGTGCGGCGAATACAGCGGCCCAGTCAGCAAATTCTGATGGGTTTTCTGGTGGTGTAAAATCGGTTGTGTGGTCACCATCGAGCAAGGGGATGAGGGTGAGGTTATGGTTAGCAACGGCCGTTATCAATCGATCTGCTGCTTTCCAATCAAAATCTTGTGTATAATAAAACGGTTGCTTGACATAATTGATATTGGCATCCCGAATTGCAGCTAAGTTTGCTGCTAATTCAACTTCGTCATATGGATCGAGATAAACATTGATGCCTAATGTTGGTCCAGCCGCGTTTGCAGGGAGGGGCAATTCTTTTGGGATGCCACGTGTTAGAAAATTTTGTCGTTGCCATACAGCCCCCATAGCCAACAAAGCCATCACCCCCAGAGTGATGGCCAGAACAGTAACAACTTGTAATCGTTTCAAACGCGGCATCAAACCATTGACTACCAGACCAACAAACTCAAGCTTGTTCCCAAACTTCACGAATTTCGGGTGCTAGATCATCAGCGACATCTTGACTGATATCAGCATCGATCAACTGTTTGAGTTCGCGAAAAACGGCCGTTGTAGGCATACGTGCGAATTGGGCATCGGTGTTGCCGGCACGTTTTGCGACCTCTTTAAAAAATTCTTGACGGCTTTTGTTTTTATCTCGAAAATGCAGCAGCCAAAAAGCACGGGTTAAATAAGACGCAAACTCATCGGGAAGCGCTTTTGCCAACTGTTTTTTTGTCTTCCGTGACAAATTCAAGCTCAATGACCACAGAACCGCCTTGCTCCACCGTTGAGCATGTTTAATTGATGGCAGGCTGCCATTCTTCTGAATATTTTGGTAGCTGATTGTGAGGTCATTTGTACTTTTCAGGGCAACTTCTTGTTTTGCCATCGGGATTCTCCAACATCTATAATTAATAAAAGCTGATTACAATTATAAATCGGCTTTTTTTCTTGCCAAACAATTGACGTTTTAAGATAAATTAGTATACTTCCCTGTCTTTATGGTGAGACGTAATGTTTTGCCTGAATTGACTTTGGTTAAGAATTTATTTTTCCAAATGATTTAAAAGACAGGCAGGACATAGGAATTATAGCCAATATTTCTTCAAGTTCATTATAAGCCCTTTTTGAAAAGTCCATAAGCCCTATTTTATGCAATTTCCCTCTCAAGCGAGGAATTTACAAGTTAAGGATTGTTGAAATGACAGATCGAATTTCGGTTGTTGCCGAACCGCGCACGGTGACAGGCAAAAAGGTAAAACAATTACGTCGTGAAGGATATGTCCCAGGTGTAGTGTATGGGAGGTCTGAACCGATTAATTTGCAAATGAAAGGCAAAGCGCTGCGGCGTGCATTACGCGTAGCAGGTTCTAGCCAGCTAATTGAGTTAGGTGTTGAGGGTGATACTTATACAGTTTTGGCACGTGATATCCAACAGCATTTGACTCGTCGTGATATTATGCACGTCGATTTTCTTGAAGTTGATTTGAAACAAACCATTAAGTTTGTTTCTAATATGGTTACTGTTGGCACCGCACCAGTTGAGGAATTAGGTGGTGGCCGTGTTGCGCTCATGTTCCACGAAGTTGAAATTGAAGCGCTGCCTGATGCATTGGTATCTGAGTTAGAAATCGATATCAGTTCGCTTGAAGACGTCAACGATGTGCTTTTAGTGAGCGACATCGTATTGCCGGAAGGTGTGGCCATCAGTTTAGATCCGGATACGGTGGTTGTACGCTTCCAAGCCGATCGTGCTGAAATTGAAGAGGAAGAAGATGAATTCCTGGAAGGCGTAGAGGGCGAAATCTTCGAGGATACAGAAGAAATCGAAGAATAAGCGTGCAATTCTTCCAACAAAAAATAATCTTTACACAGGCTGGGCAGTTTTCCAGCCTGTTTTTTTATAAGCGGTCGGCATTTTAGCAAATCAGACAGCTCAATAACGCTGACTCGCTCCGCATCATTTTCTTTTTGCGTGTGGGCAAGAATTGAGAGCAAGTTAAAATTAAGCTTATGGTGGAACAGGCAGAAAAAGCGATTCATAGGCGAAATTGGTTGATTTGGGGTTTGTTGACGCTGGTTATGATTTTTGCGGCTGCGCTGCGTTGGACTGGTTTGGATTGGGACGATTATCAACATTTTCATCCTGACGAACGGTATATCGCCTGGGTTGCTAC
>JAGRDI010000074.1 GCA_020432765.1 Anaerolineales bacterium
AAGCGGTTACTACAAACCAAAACATTATTTTAATGTCTATAGAATCCGGACAAGTCTAGAATTCATAAATTTAGTTCTAATGTATTCGATTGTGTTATAGTTGGTTGCCTATCAAATCCAAACGAGGTGAGGCAGGTATGAAAATGAAATTAGGTATTCTGAATAGCTTAGATTCACAAGAGCGTGAGATAAATTGGCAAGGGTCGGCCGTTTCGATTTACATTCGGCTTTTTGAGACAGTTCAGGCACCCTTTGAATATGTGGGTTATGAAGTGGCGCAAGGAGAATTGCCGGAATCGCCCGATGCCTGTGATGCTTATCTTATAACTGGCAGCCCAACAGGTGTGTATGATGACGAACCGTGGATAATGCCATTATCAGATTTCATTCGTGCCTGTTATCGGCAAAATAAACGTCTGGTAGGCATTTGTTTTGGTCATCAAATTTTGGCTGAAGCACTTGGTGGGCATGTCGAGAAATCAGAAAAAGGGAAGGGGTTGGGGTTAAAAACGTTTGCGATTAATGCAACGAAGCCATGGATGAGTGAACCATCTTCCCAATGTGCATTATATTTTGTGCATCAAGATCAAGTCATTGACCTGCCCCCAGAAGCCGAGCTGTTAGGTGGCAATGCATTCTGTCCCAATGCGCTCTATACAATCAACAACCGTGTGTTGGGTATTCAGGGACATCCTGAGTTTACACATGATCTGATGGAAAAAATCTTAACCGCGCACGATAAACAAACTGATCCTGAGGTACACGCAACGGCCGTCGCCTCCCTGAACAACGGCATGCCTGACAATCAACGCATGGCTACTTGGATCGTCAACTTTTTGACTGCGGATATTTTGCATTGATATTCTGATTACATGGCTGTTATTCTGGAGAGCGGCATGTTTCTGACTCGGATAGATGACAGATTTTTGCAATTTTTTTGTAGCAAATGGATAATCATTCAAAGGTAAATAGCATTTACAAAGGCGGGCATGGACATGGACACGGTTTCATCTAACAATTGGGCAGATCAATCCAATAATCCTTTGTTGCAACGTATATTGAAGTTTGTGGCGGCCTGCAGGCGTGTAGATATGGAGGGTGAATATCCACATGTTGGTGATATACAATGGTGGTTCTCGGATACGGCCGTTGCCGACCCAGCCCATTGGCATTTTTGGCAAGATGCTCAGGGCAAAGACATTGGCGTTTGCCTGGCAGAAGGCAAGGATATCCAAACCATTGCTCATCCCACGGCAAAAAATGATCAACTCATTGCTGCTATGCATTTGTGGGGCAAAGAGCATCTTGCAGACCTCGCCAGAACCAGCGGTCAGTCTGAATTTGAAGTGAACGAAGAAGTTTACAGCGATATCCCTGCAAGCATTGAGCGAGTCGAAGCAGAGGGATTCACTCGGACAGCTACCTATTATCTCCGTTACCGCCGCAATTTGGATGGTACGCTGTTCTCACCCGAATTACCTGAAGGCTTTATGATTGGACACATGGACGGCAGTGTTTCTGTGGCTGACCGCGCTAGACTTCATCGTGATTCCTTCTATCCCTATAGCAGTAAAACCCTCGACCTGGCGATTGCTAAATATCAACGTGTTATGCAATTACCAGGATATGATCCCGCGCTTGATTTGATTATCTTTGCTGCAGATGGCACATTGGCAGCAGGTGGTATTTGTTGGATGGATAGAGAAAACCAGATTGGCTTATTTGAACCACTTGGTACACGCCCTGCTTTCCGACGGTTGGGTCTGGCAACTGCGTTGATGGCGGCCGGCATTCGGCGGCTGCAAGCGCGTGGTGCCGATTCTGCCTATGCAACGGCCGTACACGCCGCCGACGAGACAACCACCCCTATTCCCCAAGACTTCACCGTATCTCAACTCGTTTTCCAGGCTGTCGGGTTTAAGCTTGTGCGTAAAGCGTACATCTATAGAAAAACGTATCCTGTATAAAACTATAGTTATGCCAAGGATTTTACGGGTTGACCTATTGCGTACTGCGTAACGCTCTTCAGGTACGCAATTTGCAGTATCAGCATTCAGTGCAATTTCTGGAATCAATGCAAATATGAGTTTTACCGTTGACAGCGAGATTGGCAGCAGTTCGAGCTGGTTGCAAGATGAGCGTAAACCAGATTTACGGGTGCGCCTGCTGCGTTTATATATTCTATTTGCTGTACTGATTCTAGCCGTCGCCATTCTGGTTGGTCTGCTGGCTAAACGCCAAATTGAGTCAGATGTGCGAACTGCTGACTTGAAAATTGTCCAGACTTTGATAGATCAAGTAAACACGACTGGCTCCACCACACTATTACGTGACAACATACTCCCCTGGTTAACAACTGCAGGTATTGAGGAAACGGCCGTTGTTACCCTAATCACACCTGCACACGAAATCACTGCCATCGTCCCCTACGGCTTTAATATGCCCCAAACGCCAGAGTGGCAAAGCTGGCAGCGTCGTATCGGTCGTACCGCCTTGTTTGATGAACGCGGCACTTTCATTTCAACAGCCCCAAATGGAGATACCTGGCTGCACGCTTATGTGGAAAACCCGGCAGATGGTGGGCGAATGATTCTACAAAGACCAACGGCCGTTGCTTACATTGCCACACAACAACTTTATCAAACCCTGTTTATCGTCTTGGGGATATTCTTAGCTGGCGGCTTATTTTCTTGGCTGATTTTATCCCATTACATCATTCAGCCCTTAGAAAAATTAGAAGCCTTTAGCGGTCGCTTACGTTGGCGCACCGAATCGCGACCAGAAGAAGAAATAGAAATACGCCATCTCGCCTTACAGGATGACCAACTTGGCAGTCTGGGACGTTCACTGCTCATCATGAAACAAGAAACCGATAAACGTTTTGTGGAACTTTCGACATTGTTGGAAATGAGCCGTGTGGTCGCTTCCTCATTAGATGCAAACGAAGTCATCGACAATATTTTGGACCAGGTACAATCGCTTTTTGGTGTAAGCCGTTGTGCAGTGGTTATTTTAGACAAACGCGCTGATGTTTTTCGCATCAGCGCCAGTCGCGGTTTAACAGAACCATATGCTAACCAATTACGTATCGCACCCTCAGAACCCAGTTCACCCTCAATGCGAGCCTTACGCAATCAAATACCCATCCAGGTTGCCGATACCGAGTCAGACCTCGCTTTTGTCAAATTCAGACAACGCGCACAAAGGGAAGGGTTTCGCTCCGTATTGGCTATTCCGCTCAAGACGCAGCATGCACCACCCGCAGTACTGCTGCTCTACAAGGCCAAACCGTACAGTTACAGCTACAGCGAGTTGGAGTTGGCATCCAGCTTCGGCAACCATGCCTCTATCGCACTTGAAAATGCCGCACTATATGCCTTAACCGATGAACGTTTGCAAGCACAAACGCAGCGCCTTGAATCAATTGTAGAAAGTTTGAATGATGGCCTGATCCTTGCCAGCCCAGATAATGAGGTCTTATTCTGTAATCAACGTGCTTTGGATTGGCTGCACTTGAACCACAAAGAAGTACATGGCAGCAGCACCTTAAGTTTAATGGAGCCGCTGATCAATGCAACGGCCGATCCGGAACGCGCACGCCAAAATTTAGAATCAAGCCTGACCATCAAAAATGCCCCGGCTTTTGATTTGACACTTGTGGGAGCAAACGGTCGTTTCAAAGACCTACAAATTCGCTTCTTTGAAGTCAGCGACGCCAATGGTGAACTGCTGGGTCGTGGTCAGGTATGGCAGGATATTACCCGCGACAAAGCGATCGACCGTATGAAATCATCTTTGCTCTCCACCGTTTCACATGAACTACGTACACCCTTGGCCACAATAAAAGGATATGCTAGCACGCTGTTGGCCGAGGATGTGCAGTGGGATGCAGGAGCACAGCACGAATTTCTAACTGCAATCAGCAATGAAACAGACCGGTTGACTGTCCTCGTCAAAAATTTGTTAGATATGTCACGCATCGAAGCCGGCATCCTCAGCATCAACTGCGAATTATTTTCCATCAATGATTTGCTTACACAAGTCACACAAGGGCTACAACCAGATCTCAAAAAACGCTTACGCATACATTCACAAATGGCTCTGCCGCCTGTTTGGATGGATGTACCTCGTATTGGCACAGTGATGCGCAACCTGGTCGAAAATGCGGTCAAATATTCGCCGGAAACAACGCCCATCGACCTGATTACGTCCCAAGACAACGGTTCAGTTCGATTCTCGGTACGAGATTATGGGCCAGGCATACCGCAAGATTATCAAGACAAAATTTTCGATCGTTTTTTCAGAGTAGACAATCGCTTAACACGGCGTATGGGTGGTGTGGGTTTGGGTCTGGCGATTTGTAAAGGCTTTGTGGAAGCCCATCATGGCGATATTTGGGTGGAAACGGCCGCACCTGGTGCCATTTTTAATTTTGCGCTGCCTTTAGAAAAACAATGTGAGTAACTATGCCCTCAATCAAAAAGATTCTCGTTGTTGATGACGAAAAACCGCTGCGCGAATTTATCAGCCGCAATTTGTCAGCACGCGGCTTTCAGGTGTTTAATGCAGGCAATGGGTTGGAAGCCTTGGCGATCTTCAATACCGAAACCTTAGATTTAATCATCATGGATGTAATGATGCCGCATATGGATGGCTTGGAAACCTGCCGGCGCATCCGCCAAACCTCAATTATTCCGATTATCATTTTAACCGCCTTAGGCGAAGAAACAGACAAAGTGGCCGCGCTTGATATGGGGGCAGATGATTACCTGACAAAGCCTTTTGGCGTTGAGGAGTTATTGGCACGCGTGCGAGCCGTATTACGGCGTTCAAATTGGCAGACGGCCGTTGCGCCGCGTGAAATCCTGCATTATGGCGTGCTTGAATTAGACACCGAAGCATTAACGGCCGTATGCCGAGGCAAACCTCTTAAACTCACACGCACCGAGTTCGATCTGCTGCAATATTTCATGCACAATGTCGGCAAATCGCTGCCGCACCGCGCCATTTTGCAGCAGGTGTGGGGCAGCGAATATGGAGATGAAGCCGAATATCTGCGTGTCTATATCGCCCGTTTACGTCGCAAAATCGAGCTAGACCCCTCCCATCCGGAGTATTTGCACACCGAATATGGGATCGGTTACCG
>JAGRDI010000001.1 GCA_020432765.1 Anaerolineales bacterium
TTAACGGCCGTTACTGTCGCTGCACTTACCATTTATGATATGGCCAAAGCTGTAGACCGTGGCATGACAATCTGTAATGTGCGGGTTGTCTACAAAACAGGCGGCAAAAGCGGCACCTTCCAAAGCGAGGCATTATGACCTACCAATGGCTGCTTTTTGATGCTGATGGCACATTGTTCGATTATGATCGTGCTGAAACTGCTGCCTTAAAAGCAAGTTTTGCCCAATTTGATTTACCATTTGATTTAACCAGCAGTGATACTTATCGCAAAGTCAACAGCGCTGTCTGGGCTGATTTTGAACAAGGTAAAATCACCGTCACACAACTACGCACCGTCCGTTTTGAGCGTTTGTTTACTGCACTAAATTTGGATGTAGATGCTGAAACGTTCAGCACTGCTTATTTAAATCAATTGGGGGCACGTGGTGATTTGATTCCAGGTGTGGATGCGCTTGTTGAGGCATGTTACGGCCGTTACCAACTCATGATTATTACCAACGGTCTCAAAGACGTACAGCGCAAACGCTTGGCGCATTCCAAGCTGGGCAAATACTTTGTTGATATTATCATTTCAGACGAAATCGGGTCAGCGAAGCCAGACAGCAAGATTTTTGATGTTGCTTTTGCACGCATGGGCAATCCGCAGCGCGATGATGTGTTGATGATCGGCGATAGTCTCACGTCTGATATGCAAGGCGGCCTAAATTATGGCATTGACACCTGCTGGTATAATCCCCAGCAACGGCCGTTGCCCACTGACCTCCCGTTAACCTACCAAATCCAGCAGCTTGCTGAATTAAAGACAATCCTAGACCTATGAGTACAACCCAATCCTTTACTATTCGCCTATTCGCAACCTTAAAAGATCGCGCTGGCACTGATGCTGTCAAAGTGACTTTATCTGTGCCGGCCACAGTGGCTGGTTTGTTGGAGCAAGTAGCCGAATCCTACCCAGTCTTGCAGCCCGCACTGTCGACTGCTCTGGTTGCTGTGAATAAAGAGTTTGCTTTTGGCACAACGGCCGTCAATGCCGGTGACGAAATAGCCCTATTTCCCCCTGTGAGCGGTGGTTCAAAAACACCGCATCCAACCTATTTCTCAATCAGTAATGCTGAGTTAGACATCAATACCATTTATGCGCAACTTGCCCAAAGCGATGTAGGCGCCATAGCTACTTTCACAGGTTTTGTACGCGGTGAAACTCAACGGGAAGGCTTGCCGTCTCAAACGCTCTACCTTGAATATGAAGCGTACAGCAGCATGGCCGAGGCCAAAATGGCTCAAATCGCCGCCGAAATCTGGCATCGCTGGCCATTGGTCAAAGGCATTGCAATTGTGCAGCGCATTGGAAAACTCACCATTGGTGATGTGACCACCTTCGTCGCCTGCGCAAGTGGCCATCGTGATCAGGGGATTTTTGAGGCCGCACGTTATGGCATTGATCGTTTGAAGGAAATTGTGCCGGTCTGGAAAAAAGAAGTTGGTATCGATAAATGTGTCTGGGTTGAAGGTCATTACCGTCCCACAGAGGAAGATACAGCTTGAAGCAGCTCAATTGGCAGACACAAGCGAACGATTTTGCGCAAAAACACAACTTACAACATAGTGCCAGTGTTTATGCATTAGACTTGATGAGTGAATTAGGCGAAGTCGCAAAAGAGATTCTTTTAGCGTCTGAATATGGACAACAACCACCCCGATTTACCCCCGACATAGCGGCAGAATTGGGCGATGTGTTGTATAGTCTTTGTTTGTTGGCAACGGCCGTTGATGTAGACCTAGAGACAGCCCTTGCACGAACATTAAATCAATACGAGAGCCGTCGGCGGCAGAAAGGCCATCCCGGCAGCACAAAATAGTAGAATATTGCAGACACGTTTGGAGAACGATATGGAAAATGGAAGCAGTCCTAAAAAACGGGTAGTCATTACCGGCGTGGGACTTATTACCCCCCTCGGCCACAATGTGCCCGACACCTGGCAGGCCATTCTAGCTGGCAAGTCTGGCGCAGGGCCGTTTACACAAATCGAAAAGATAGATCACGTTTCGGGGACAATTTGTGAGATAAAAGATTTTGATCCCGCCGATTATATAAACCGTCGAGAAGTACGTCGCCGCGACCGCTACCAACAAATCGCGACCATTGCCGCCAATGAGGCCATGGCTCAAGCCGACTTGCCTGTGACCGACGATAACCGTGAACGTATTGGCGTCATTATGGGCACGGGCGTCGGCGGCATCCAAACTTTGCTTGATCAAGAAGCTGTTTTCGAGGAGAAAGGGCTGCGCCGTCTCAGTCCATTTGGCATTACGATGATTATGCCCAACGGGGCAGCCGGTATGTTGGCAATTGATTATGGTTTGCAAGGCCCTTCCCTCACGATTACGACAGCGTGTGCGGCTGGCAATGATGCCATTGGCCACGCCTTTCGGGCTATTCGCAGCGGAGAAGTTGACGCGGTCTTAACTGGCGGATCAGAAGCGATTATTACGCATGTTGCCATCGGCGGCTTCGAACGTGCGGGTGCAATTTCAGCCTATACAGAAAGAACACCACGACCTTTTGATAAAACCCGCGATGGCCTTGTCGTTGGTGAAGGGGCAGGTGCTTTGGTTTTGGAAAGCTTGGAAAATGCCCAAGCGCGTGGGGCCACAATTTTGGCCGAGATTGTCGGGTATGGTCAGACAACCGATGCGCATCATATTACTGCGCCAGCAGAAGGTGGCAGTGGTGCCGCACGTGCCATGCTTAAGGCGCTGGCAGATGCGAATCTCGAACCCAAAGATATTGACTATATCAGCGCACATGGTACCTCTACGCAGCTGAATGATGCTTCAGAAACGGCCGCTATTAAAGCCGCCCTTGGTGAATATGCTTATGATGTGGCGATTAGTTCCACAAAATCAATGACTGGTCATATCATGGGGGCAACTGGAGCGATTGAAAGTGTCTTTTGTACGCTGGCAATTCGCGACCAGGTTGTGCCACCGACGATCAATTATGAAGAGCCTGATCCCGAGTGTGACCTTGACTATATTCCCAATCAATCCCGTAAGACACGGGTGCGCGTGTGTATGAACAATGCCTTTGGTTTTGGCGGCCATAATGCTGTCTTAATCATTAAAGAGTTTGAAGCGTAAATTGGACTTTGCTCGCGGCCGGGCTCCTGACCGTGCCGCAATCAGCCAGAGTCAATTTGGAGTTCGAAGTGAAATTGGTGTGGATGATCTAAAAAAACTCGAAGAGAATTTACAGGTCCAATTCAAAGATTATTCTTTGTTATCACGTGCCCTGACCCATCGCTCATTCATGAATGAGAATCCGGGCGTCGCCTTAGAAGATAACGAACGTTTGGAATTTCTGGGCGATGCGGTCTTGGATTTTGTTGTTGGCGCATATCTCTACAATCGTTTCCCTGAAATGGATGAAGGTGAGCTAACCAGCTTGCGTGCTGCACTCGTGCGGGCGAATACATTAGCTGATTTTGCCAAACAAATGGAGATAGATCAATATCTTCTGTTAGGGTATGGTGAAGATGAAAATGGGGGGCGCAACCGTATTCCGTTGTTATGTGCAACCTTTGAGGCGGTTATCGGTGCGATTTATCTTGACCAAGGGATGGGGCAAGCAAAATCGGTCATCGAGTGCTTAGCGGAACCTGCGCTAGTGAAAATTCGTGCCGAAGCATTGCACAAAGATGCCAAAAGTGAATTTCAGGTGTGGGCACAGGCACGTTTTAATATTACACCCCATTATAAGGTTGTGACCACTTCTGGTCCTGATCACGATAAGGTTTTTACAATGCAGCTGCTGGTGGGCGATAAGATATGGGGGACAGGCTCTGGTGGCAGCAAACAATTGGCGGCGCAGGCGGCGGCACAAGAGGGGTTACGACTGGCCGAAGAAGCTGATGAAGTATGACGCTGTTAATCACTGGGGGGGGCAGCTATTTGGGCCGGCATCTCGTGCCTTTGGCGCTGGCAAATCAAGATGTGGCTTACACATATTTTTCAAATGACCCGTTTAATTTGGCTTTTGGTTACCAATTGGATGTACGTGACAAAACGGCCGTTACGCACCTGGTTTCCACACTCAAACCCCAAACCATCATTCACACCGTCGGCTCAAATCGTGGCGCTGACATGCAGCAGGTTATCGAAACTGGCGCGATCAATATCACCCTAGTGGCGCAATCCGTAGGTGCTCGGCTGGTTTATTTGTCAACCGATGTGGTTTTTGATGGCAGCCAGGCGCCCTATGCTGAAAATGATCCGCCGCAGCCGCTGCATGCTTACGGCCGTGCCAAAGCTGTCGCCGAAAAAACAGTTAGTCAATATGCAAACCATGTCATTATTAGAACGTCGTTGATCTATGGTCTTAAACTGATGGACCGTGGCACGGAATGGATCACACAGGCATTGGCTGCTAACAAGCCTGTCACCCTTTTCACCAACCAGCGCCGCAACCCGGTCTGGGCAGAGACATTAAGTTTGGCGTGTCTGGAATTGGCAGGCAACGATTACACGGGGATTTTGCATGTGGCCGGCAGCCAAGAAATGAGCCGTGCTGATTTTGCTTTGCGTATGTTGGATTGGTGGGGGATAACAAATCGCAGCAAGATCACTTTGGGTGCAGGCGACCCTAAACGCTGGCCTGCTGATTGTACATTTGATTTGCGCAAAGCAACGGCCGTACTTGACACGCCTTTGCTGGGGGTTGATGCTGTTTTGCAGGGAAATGGAACAAATGATTCAGTTGACGGCCGTACTGCAAAACGATTATAATGCATGCAGTCTTCACGACTACTTAACAACTTTTTTGAATGTCGCCATATTACCCCGGACTACCTTTAGATAGGGTCAGGAGGTTGCGGTAAACGAAATCCCCACTGATGAGCCCTCACGCTTCGACAAGTCGATTGCACGGGGTCGAGGCCAACTAATTTAATTAGGCCATCAAAGGATTCACTTACATATAACCGTGAACACTCAGACCAGCAGCTAACTATCTTTTGGATCAAGTTCCGGGGTTTTCTTGTTGGAGAAAGTTTCGCCACAGAAAGCACAAAGCGTACAGAGGTTAACCGTTTTAACGCTGTGTGCTCTGTGGTGAAAATTTTAGCTAAACCGCAACGGCTGCGGGTTCTATGCGGTAGGTTGTTTGCATATTGACACCAGCTTGCCGGAACATAATGCTGGCTGAACAATACTTTTCTTCAGACAATTCAATCGCTTTTTCTACAGCGTTGGCATCTACATCGCCCTGGACAATATAGGTCAATTCAGCATCTGTATAAACCATTGGATAGGTTTCTGCACGCTGGGCTTTGATTTCAACTTCAAGTCCAGTGATGGGTTGGCGTTGTTTTTGCAGGATCATCACTACATCAATAGCGGTACAGCCCACAACTCCAGCCAATAACATTTCCATAGGACTGCCGGCATCTACACCGGCTTTGCTGCTTAAATCTAATTTGTAGCCAGATCCAACTTCGCTAGCAAAATCTAGCCCAGTGCCTTTCCAGGTCACACGTGCTGTTTTAGTTGTACTCATTTTTTAGCTCACTTTATTTTAGTCATTAAATCAACCAGATCATCTACCATTGTTTGTTGTTGCATGACATCCAACATTTTGTCATTGAGTAGGCATTCTCTGGCATGTGTGCGAACAAAAACGGCCGTTGTATTTCGCAGCGCCGCCTGTACTGCATTAAGCTGCTGTACAATTTCTTTGCATTCGCGATCCGTATCCAACATACGTTGAATACCACGCACCTGTCCTTCGATGCGGCGTAGACGCTTGTGGAGGTCTTCTTTAACAGCCGTTGACTCAATCGTCATAATTTTTCGCCTCTAATTTCACAAATTACGCGAAAAATGGTTATATGCGAACACACGGTTCGCTAGCAGCCACTTGCTCAGGTAAAGGGAGAACGTGCTGGTGCAGCGGAAACCGTAGTTGTGGTTGTTGCGCCAGTAACGGCGATAGCGCCGAGTCGTTTGCGGGTGTCTTGACCACCACATTCTGGACAAGGTTGTGTTTGGCTGGCTTGCGACATGCGCAAGCGTTTTTCAAAATTAACCCCACAACATTTGCAGGTATATTGGTACATGGGCATGTTGTTTTTTTCTTCCTTACTTTAACTGGACACTGGCGTTTTTATTTTAGCAGAGGAGACATGTCAGGTTTTATGATCAATTTGTTCACACTCACTTCGTGGTAGAAACCTGACATGTCTAGAATTTGCCAGACTCCAGACTTTAAGAAATTATCAAAGATTGTATACTGGGGGGGAGTATAATGATTGGGGAGGATTTGTCAATAAAACGGCCGTTTCTCTTGCAAAGTTCTTACACAAGAAACGGCCGTTGGCTCTTGCTATATTCGTGTTATGCGTAGTGGATTTTTGCTAATAATCGCTTTCTTCAGCGGCTGTATCATTAGCCAAACCCAACGCATCACGCACAATTTGCACACCGCTGCTAGCGCCAATGCGATTTGCCCCTGCGGCGATCATCGCCTGGGCATCGGCCAATGAACGCACACCACCTGAGGCTTTGACACCGACATGGTTACCTACCGTTTTGCGCATCAGGGCCACATCTGCAACAGTTGCACCACCGCTGCCAAAACCAGTAGAAGTTTTTACAAAATCAGCACCAGCCTTGACAGCGATTTCACAGGCAGTTACTTTTTCTTTAGCGGTCAAATAGCAGGTCTCAATGATAACTTTACAAATCGCTTTGCGCTTATGGGCTGTATGGACGACAGCAGCGATATCTTCGTAGACGACATTTGGATAACCTGCTTTCAGCGCGCCGATATTCATGACCATATCGATTTCTTGGGCACCGTTCTTGATGGCATGTCGGGCTTCACGCGCTTTGTCTCTGGTTGTGGTCGCTCCAAGGGGAAAGCCAACGACTGTACAGGTCTTAACGGCCGTTTCCTTCAACGTTTCTGCTACCAATTCCACATGAACAGGATTAACACATACAGAGGCAAAATTATATTTAATTGCTTCCGCACAAATTTCCAACACCTCTTCTTGTTTGGCAGTGGCTTTTAATAAAGTATGGTCGATTAAACCGGCAATTGCTGCTGGGTTAGTCGCTATCTGAGTTTGTACTTTTGCGATTGAGGCAGTATCTGGGTTGAATAAGCTGTCAGACATAAAACTTTCTCCGTGAGTGGTTGTGGGTAAATTAAAAATATCAGCGATGGTAGCTGCCAAATCGGCAAAGGTACGCCGCACACCGATATTGACACCTGGTTTGACATTGCTGCCCGTAATCAAGATGGGGACATATTCGCGTGTATGGTCGGTGCCAGGGAAGGTGGGATCGTTGCCATGATCGGCGGTGAGTACCAGTAGATCATTGGGAGTCAGCGCCGCCAGGATTTCTGGCAGACGTTGGTCAAATTCGACCAGTGCATTGGCATACCCTTGTGGATTATTACGATGACCAAATTTGGCATCAAAATCAACTAGATTGACGAAGATCAAGCCAGACTCCTGCCGTTCTTTCATCACAGCGATGGTTTTGTCGACGCCATCCATGTTGTCTTGCGTAGTCACATAATCCGTAATGCCCTGGCCGACGAAAATATCGTTTATTTTACCTACAGCGTAGCTCATAAATCCCGCATTTTTTAGCGCGTCTAGCACAGTGGGTTGCGGTGGTACAACAGAAAAATCATGACGATTGGCAGTACGGGTGAATTTGTCGGGTGTGCCAATAAACGGCCGTGCAATCACACGACTGACTTCATGCTGCCCGCGCAATATCTCACGCGCAGTGCGGCACATATCATACAATTCTTCGATGGGGATGATCTCTTCATGGGCGGCGATCTGAAAAACGCTGTCGCCGGAGGTATAGATAATCGGTTTGCCACTGGCCATGTGCTCGGCGCCTAATTCTTCGATGATCACGGTTCCGGAGGCGGGATAGTTGCCCAATGTGCCGCGTCCGATAGCGGACTCGAAGGTATCCATAACTTCAGGTGGGAAGCCATCGGGGTAGAGAGGAAATGGTTGTTCGAGAAACAGCCCCATTAATTCCCAATGACCTGTGGTAGTGTCTTTGCCTGCGGATACTTCTGCCATTTTGCCATAAACGGCCGTTGGGTGGAGCTGCGGCTTGATTCCATCCAGAATAGCGATATTACCCAGCCCCATTTTTTGCATGTTAGGCAGCTTCAAGCCACCGACTGCTTGGGCAATATTGCCCAATGTGTGGCTGCCTACATCTCCATATGTACATGCATCAGGTAGTTCTCCAATGCCCACGCTGTCCAAGACAATCACAATGACTCGCTTTATCTGCATATGCTGCTCCTTTGTAAGAATGATTTGTCTATATCTTACCAGAAGATAGCAACAAGATGTAAACATGGACAGAAAGGAACTCAGGTACTTTTTTACATTTCCCTTTTTGTCCGCGTTTATGCTGCATGTATCAAAACAATTTTGCCTTGTACGGCCCCCGTTTCGAGCATATGCTGGGCTTTGGCGGTTTCGGCGAGGGGCAGTTTTGCCCCGATGATGGGGACGATACGGCCGTCGCACAGCCAGTCAAACAACAAAGTCAGGGTCTTACGATACCAGCCATTTTCCTTGGTTACGTGCGTAGGGGTATCACCATAAAAGAACCCCTTTTTGCCATCTGGCCAAATGCCATACCAGCCAAGACGCAGGAAATTCGGTAAGATGGCCAGCAGCCCGCCACCGAGCGTGCTCATGAAGCCGTAACTCACAAGTCGGCCGCCCGAACGCAGTAGTTTGTAAGATTGTTGCATGGTTTTGCCACCAACTGGATCGATCACAATATCAATGCCATCGGGAGCCAATGCGCGCATTCGTGCTGCAAAATCTTCATGTTTGTAATCAATCGCAGTTGCACCCAGGCTGCTGACCAAGTCTAATTTGCCGGCCGAGGCAGTGCCATACATTTCTAAGCCCAGAATTTTGCCGATTTGCAGAACGGCCGTTCCAACCCCACCAGCCGCACTATGTACCAAAATTCGTTCACCCGCCTGTGCATTGGTGGAGACAGTCAGCAGTCGGTAAGCGGTCAGATAATTCAAAATGACGGCGACACCAGCAGCGGGGTCGATGTCAACCGGTATGGGTACCAGCAAGTTGGCAGGTACACAGACATAGTTGGCATTGGCACCAAATTTGGGTAATAGTGCCCCAACAGTTTGCCCAATTGACAGACTGTCTACGCTTGGTCCCAACAAATCAACTACACCAACAAAGTCATACCCCGGCGTGAACGGTAGTTTAGGCATGGTTGGATAGGAACCCTGACGACACATCACATCGGCAAAAGCTACGCCGCTTGTGAGAACGCGTACACGCACTTCTCCTGCTGCCGGTTGGGGCAGCGATTCTTCAATTAGCTGTAATGCATCAGGCGTGTTGGTGTTGGTGAGGATGATACGTTGATTCGTAGTGGCAACGGCCGTTTCCGATAAAATATTTTGAGTGTTGATTTTTTGAATCATTATATTTTCCTAAAAATGTGTGTATTTTGTGGCAAAAAAAAACTACAAAGGTATGGGTTGAGTAGCCATTTAACTGAACCCTAATTGCGTCGCCATTGCGGCGATCTCGCGTTCAAAATATTCACCTGTGTCCGCGAAACCGGGTGGATAGTGACCATAAAATTCACCCCAAACAAGGCCATAAAGCCGCGTCCAGGTATAGATAGTCAGCGTAATGGCAACGGACGGCACATCTTTTTGTGGTTGTTGCTGGCTTAATTCCGCGATCACCGCGTCAATTGCTGGGGGGAGATTGGTGTAATCTGTCGGTGGGGTCAATTTGCCAGCTTGCCAAGCTTCTCCAAAAATTAATCCCAATGCTTGCTGTGACCGTACAGCCGCCGGGGTAGTAAGATCGCGGGGCGCATGGTAGCCGGGGATGGGCGTACCATAGATCAGGCTGAAGTCGGCAGGGTTCTGTTTGGCCCAATTTCGATAGGCACTTGTGATGGTTTGGAAACGGCCGTAATAATCCTCCCGTGCCACCTTTGCCTCCGCCGTTATCATCGCATCGGCCAGAGCATTGTACGCATCCAATATCAGTTCAGTTACCAAAGCATCACGATTTTCAAAATAACGATAAAGTGCGGGAGCCGACATGCCCATTTCGCGTGCAATTGCGCGTAATGACAATGATGCCGCGCCACTAGCCAGCATTTGCTTGCGTGCAATTTCCTTGATTTCTTGCGTTGTATTTTTGCGTATTTGTTCTCTACGAGTTAAAGTCATAATGAATGTTAACAGCGTTAATATAGTTAACAGTGTAAACATCTTGGGAAGGTTTGTCAAGCAGAAATAGTTCGTACACTAATTGTGTCTCTAAAATGACACTTAAATGACCCTAAAATCGAACTTTGGTTTAAATTTCCCTACTAAAATTCAGTTACTCTGCTAAAATATCCCCATCATGCTGCGATTAATTGTCCAAAAAATCATTTTTATCATCATCGTTTTGATCACCATCATTTTTTTCATGCATATGGGCATGCGCATGCTCAATAACTCTGATGCCCCTGAACCGAGTTATGATTTAGTGCGCTTTGGTCAGCTTGCCTGGAGCGATACGCGTGCTTATCTGACCAATCTCAGTCAGGGTGATTTGGGTAGTGTGCGCATGAATGGGGTCACTGAGCCTATCAGCAAAATCGTCATCGAAGGGTATGTAAACAGCCTGGGTTTATTGCTGCTCGCATTGGGCATAGCTACGGTTTTGGGTTTATTGGCGGGTACAACTATGGCCCTGACCAGGCATAAACGCCTGATTACAATATTGTTGGCCTTGACTTTGGTGGGCATGTCGCTGCCTGCTTTTTTTGGCGGTTTACTGCTGCAGCGCGCCGAAATTTGGTATGTTGCCCAAGGGAACAAACCATTGGTGAAGATGGCTGGCTTTGGCTGGGATTATCAACATATGCTGCTGCCTGTGATTGTGTTGACGGCACGGCCGTTAGCGCAGCTTACCCGCACTGCCTTTATTGCTCTCAAACGTGTTCTCGAAGAAGATTTCATCTTAACTGCCTATTCAAAAGGGCTTACTACCTTCGGTGTCGTCAACGGCCATGCCTTAAAAAATATCGCGATTCCTTTCTTGACATCAATTGGCGTTTCACTACGATTTTCATTGAGCGTTTTGCCGATTGTCGAGTTCTTTTTTGTGTGGCCAGGTATGGGATTGCGCATGTTGCAATCTATTAATCTGCGTCTGACGACGGTAGCGGTTACTTTAGCACTGGCAATCGGGGTCACATTTTTGCTGTTAAACATGTTCTTAGATATTGCCTATTGGCTCATTGATCCACGCATTCGGGAAAAAGCGAGTTGAAATGCGTAATTTGACCCAAATCGCCAAGGCGATCGTAGACCCGCGTGCTAATTTGGAAAAGATGCCGCACACGGATCCAGATTCGTGGGAAACACCTGCGCGGGCGGGTAGGCAGCTGCGTTTATACCATATCAAGTCTAATTTCCCGCTGATATTTGGCGGCTTGATCGTGTTTGGTTTGTTTTTGGTGGTGTTATTTGGCCCTCTATGGGCTCCAATCAATCCATACATCGCCGGGCAGCATGTCGTGGCACATTTGGACACAGTAACTGGTGAATGGATCGATCCGCCGTTGAGTCCATCATCCGAATATCCTTTGGGTACGGATCAATGGGGCAACGACATCTTGAGTATGTTGATGTATGGTGCACGCAATACATTGATCGCGGCTGCGTTCGTCACGATGGCACGTGTGATTTTGGGCATGGTGCTGGGCAGCATTGCTGGCTGGAATGAAAACAAAACGATTGATCGCCTCATTATGGGCGCCAGCGGTGTAATCATGGCGATCCCGATGCTCATCAGCAGCATGATTTTGATATATGCGCTCGATATTCGGCGGGGCTTACCTGCTTTTATTATTGCCTTATCGATCATCGGCTGGACGGAAATCGCACAATATATTCGCAGTGAAGTATTGGTCATCCGCAAAATGCCATACATAGAAGGCGCATATGCGGTTGGTTCCAAAGACAGCGGCATGGTTGTGCGCCATGTGCTGCCCAATCTGCTGCCACAAATGTTAGTGCTGATCTTCCTTGAATTTGGAGCTGTTTTGTTGTTGATGGGTGGGCTGGCGTTTATAGGTGTTTTTATCGGTGGCGGCAGCAGCAGCGTGGCTGGCGATGATACCCTTGCCTTACAAACCCAGGTTATTGCCGATGTGCCGGAGTGGGGTGCGATGTTGGCGGAAGGATATCGTTGGTTTACTTCAAAACCGTTTATTGTTTTTCCACCGGCACTTGCTTTTTTTGTGGCCGTGATTGGCTTTAATACCTTTGGTGAAGGATTGAGGCGGCTGATTGAACAAACACACGTAAACACCAATTTTTTGCTCAAGAAACGTATGGTGTTAGTAATTATTGGCATCATCGCAGCAACTGTTTACATTATCGGCAATACAGGACCTGCACCTTGGTTTGCGAAGATGGCGAATGCATTTACGGGTACGGGTGCGTATGGGCATATAGAAAGATTGGCGGGTATGAACGGCCGTTCTCCCACACAACCGGGAAGCCAAGAAGCCGCCGCCTACATCGCCGCAAAATTTGAGGAATATGGTCTGCAGCCGGGCTGGAAAAAGCTTGAATATATCTACCCCATGCAAATGACGCTGACCGAGCCGTTAACACAGCCGCAGTTGGCAGTTTTGAATGCCGATGGCACCATGCTGCAAGAATTTGTCCATCAACGTGACTTTGGCTTTATGGTTGATGGTCATGGCGGCAGCGGTGATGTCGAGCTACCGCTTACCTTTGTAGGTTTTAACGGTGATGGTTCAGCACTTAATTGGGAAGCTTATCGTGGGCTGGATCTGCGTGACCGCATTGTTTTGCTGCTGGAAGGCAATGCCCCAATTGATTTCCCAACCGAAGCGCTTGTACGCGGTGCCAAAGGCGTTTTGTGGATTAGTGAAGACCCCAATGATGTGCGTTCGCAGAACCAATTTTCCCACGCTGCAGGTGACTATATGCGTGCGCCGCAAATTCCGATTTTCCGCATTGGTCCCGATACGGCCGATACCATTTTGAGCGCGATGGATAGTTCAATGGCGGATTTATTTGCTGTCGAAGCGGGTTCCCAAAGTAAACAAGGCTGGTTTACGCACGATCTTGATGGCGCGACCGTGCGTATGGTTGTCGAGTTAGCTGATCCAAAGGAAACGGCCGTGCCCACCATTCTCGGTTACTTGCCGGGCTCTGATCTCAGTTTGGCGAATGAATTAGTGGTGATTTATGCGCATTATGATGGTCTGGGCATTGATCCAGATGGCACACGCTATCCTGCCGTCAATCATAATGCATCTGGCGTGAGTGTGATGTTGGAGGTTGCGCGTTTGTGGCAGGAAGAGAATCTCGATCCGCGTCGTCCGGTATTGTTTGTGGCTTGGGGCGCGGGTTCACTAACCAAACCCGGTGCGCGTGAGTTCCTTGATTCCGAACAATCATTCACACATTTGCCCACGACACAGCGTTTACAGACAACGGCCGTTTTCCAAATAGATTATGCTGGTACAGGGAGTGATGAAATTTTCATCTCTCCACATTCTAATGAACGACTCAAGAACCTGGTGGATGAGTCGGCTGCCGAAATTGATGTATTGGTTGTGAATGAGGCAGGAGAAACGGCCGTAAGCAGCGATATGCTTAACACCAAAGCCCCCTGGGTCTATTTGGCCTGGGATAACCCAGCCATACCACCCGATCAAGACACGTTTGACCGCATCGACGCGGAGAAATTACGCACCTTTGGAGAATTGCTTTCGCTTTCGTTAGCGAAGGTGGTACGGCAGAGTCGTTATTAAGCCGATGGCTACAACGAATTTAGGCGTGTAAAAAAGAAAATTTGTTGTAGCCATCGGAAGTAAACTGTTTATGCAAACCCGCCTCTGGCAAATCACACTACTCATCACATTCCTGTTGGTTGTTGCGACCATCGGACTGGCTGTGCAAGCGCAAAACCAACCGGTTATGGGTGTAGATGCACAAGTCAACGGCCGTTTCTATTTACGTGATGTGCCGTATGGTGGTGCACAGGTCGTGACTGTGCTGCGCGGCGGTACGGATGTTACGATTATTGATTCAACCGAGCAAGGCAAGAGCACCTGGTATCAAATCGAAATTGGAGAACAAACGGGATGGCTGCCATCAACGGCCGTAACCATAAAAGAATGACAACACCAAACCCGGTCAATCCGGGCAGACGCCTTGAATTTATCGACATCATACGTGGTTTCGCGCTGCTGGGCGTGTTAATCGCCAATATGTCCTCGTTTAGCGGCTACAGCAGCAACCCGGATAACTACGCTGACTTCCTCGACAAAGCGATCGTGATTGCCATCCAATTCTTCGTTCGTGCTAAATTTTACTCCTTGTTTTCCTTCCTTTTTGGCTGGGGCATGGCCACCCAATGGCTGCGAGCGCATGCCAAAGGGTATCGTTTTACGCCCGTTTTTGTACGCCGCATGTTGATCTTGCTGATCTTCGGCATGATTCATGGCATGTTGATCTGGTCGGGTGACATTTTGACTTTGTATGCTATCCTCGGACTTGCACTCCTACTCTTTCGTAACCGCTCCGAACGTACATTGTTACTAACGGCCGTAATTTTTCTACTATTTACCATTTTGCTCACCGTGCCTGGTCCTATGATGGAGGCTTTCCGCGCATGGTATGCCAGTATGACAGAATTTATGCGCTGGGGTCATTTGCCTGACAGCATTTATGCGACTGGTACGTATCTTGAAATCGTACCCAAGATCACACAAGATTATTGGACCGCCCAATCCTGGTTCATCTATTACGTTGGCAGTGTTTTCTCTATGTTTTTGCTGGGTCTTTATGTGGGCAAACGTCAAATCTTCGAGAATGTTGCTGACCATCTGCCTTTATTCCGTCGCACGCTGATTATCGGATTGATTGTAGGGATTTTATTTAATTTTATTTTTGTGTGGAATACCTTAAATCCAGATTGGGTTGATCCACGTTACAGTCGTTTGGTTGGGGTTGGATCGCGTACTATCGGCGCACCCGCGCTCATGCTTTTTTATGTTTGTGGTCTTACGTTGCTCATGCGGCGTGATATTTGGATGCAGCGACTACGGCCGTTAGGCAGTGTGGGGCGCATGGCGTTGAGCAATTACCTGCTGCAATCCATCGTGTGTGTATTTATTTTTTATGGTTTTGGCCTGGGATTATACGGACAAACGGATCCCACATTTGGTCTGATTGTGACGATTATGTTATTTGCTGCCCAAATCCGGGTCAGTGGTTGGCATCTTTACAACCACCAATATGGCCATATGGAATGGCTTTGGCGGTCACTCACATACGGCCGTCGCCAACCCTGGCGAAAAGGTGAAAACGCCGCTAATTTGCGCCCAAATCGTCTGTTTGTTGTTCTCGGCCGTATCAATCCGCTGATCACATTGAGTATAGTTTGGGTAATCTTGATTTTGTGGGCTGGTGGTCTTTTTATGTGGTATCGCGACCTGAATGCCGGACGTGGTCTTGGGTTTCAATTGGCTGCCCAACCAGCGGCCACTCCTGTACCCATAGTCACGGCAGATGGTGTTGAGGATACGGCCGTAATCCAACCCATCGCTACCCCGCAAGTTAACCCTGTCGTTTATAATCCCGGCCCCATTGCCCAAAGCGGCGATATGGCAGCGCTTGCCGCAGCTTTTGACGCCCAACAAGCCTTGACACAGATCGAGATTTTGAGCGGTGAACCCTTTAACGGCCGTCGCGCTGGTTCTGCTGGTGGTTTAGCTGCTGGCGACTATCTCGCCGACCAATTTGCTGAATCAGGATTGCAGCCAGCTGGACAAGATGGCACCTTCTTCCAATCATTCCCGATCAGCTATACCAATCTGGCTGAAACACCCCAATTTGTGGTGACATTGGCTGATGGTAGCAGCGCCGGCACCTACGAGCTATACCAGGATTATTCACCGGTCATTCGGGATTTCTTGGGTGACGGCTACGGTGCTGGTGATGTTGTTTGGATGAATCGCTGCACCCATGATGATTTTGGACGGCTCGATGCCAACGAAAAAATAATCCTTTGCCAACCCGAACCGGACAGCCAGGCTGTTTTGCAAGCTGGTCGTTATGCGCTTGAGCATGGTGCCAATGGCCTCTTATTGGTTACAAACCCTGCTCAACGTCCGCCAGATATGGGCGACCGCTATACACATCCGTGGATTCCCGAACCAATTCCTGCGCTGCGTGTTTACCCTCAACTAGTCGATGATCTATTCCTCGACAGTGGTACAACTTTCAGCGAGACATTACAGTTAGAAACACCGCGTGCGCTTGAAACCCATGTTGAAATGGAGGTTGAAACGTTGGGTTATGATGTTTGTCCATTGGCAGCAGATACTGCTGGCTGTACAGGGCGCAATGTGTTGGCGGTGCTGCCTGGGCGCGATCCTAATTTTGCCGATGAAATCATCGTCATTGGGGCGCATTACGACCATTTGGGCAATGCGCCAAGCGAGGCGATTGAGCCAACTGTATGGTCAGGTGCCAATGATGATGCGTCGGGAACGGCCGTATTGCTCGAAATCGCACGTAATTGGCAAGAAAATGGGTATGTACCACGGCGCACTGTCTTGTTTGCTGCCTGGGATGCTGAAGAATTAGGGCTGCTGGGCTCGATTCATTACATTCAGAATCCACAATACCTGCCCGAAAACGTGGTCGCCATGCTGCAGTTGGATATGGTTGGTGCCGGCGGCGATATTTTGTACATTGACGGCACAGAAAGCTTGGCAGCTGATTTGCAAGCTGTTGCAGAGCAGATGGAAATCCCCGCAGCGCACATCAACTTGGGGCGCAGCGATCATGTACCCTTCATCAACAGCGGCGTGCCGGCTGCGCTGCTCATTTGGCTTGACGAGAATGGCAACACGCCTGATCATTACCATCGTCCGGCTGATTCACCGGATGTCATTGACTTAGATAAATTAGAGGCAGTGGGTAAGTTGACGGCCACAACGGTGTTGAACTTAGCCGAAAGTGAACCGGCCATATTGACATTGCTGGCAGAGCGTGCGGCGGCCGTTACTGAAAACGATCTGGCTGCATTCCTGGCCACATCAAACGGCAGCGAAACGGCCATTGACACCCACTGGTTTAATGATCTACAAGCCAACAACCCGCTCACCGTTACGATTTCAAGCAACAATTTGCAAGTGAACGGTGATTTTGCGACAGGTGATGTTGTTATCAAAGCAACCTATCCGGTGACCGGCGGCGTACAATATGTTGATGGCATCCTACCTGTAGAATTTAACCGTTCTGGTGATCAGTGGCAATGGGGTGGGCCACAGTTGATCAAGGTTACAGAGGAAAATGTCACAATCAGTTATCCTCCTACCATTGAAGCTGATATGACTGATTTGGCAACGGCCGTTGCCGATCAATATACACAAATCGCTGCTGCTTTAGGCGTGCCCACGAATCCCGCCATTGAGGTGCAGTTATTGCCTGATATTGAAGCGCTGCGCACGGCAACGGGCCTGTTTTTGCCTGCCGAACAAGAAACGTGGGTAGCGCCCGGCATGATCCGCATGGTCTATAGTGGCAGCACGGCCAAGATCGCCGCCACCTGTAGGACAAGTTCGCAAACTTGTCCTACTGACACACTTACTCAATTAGCACTGGCGAATAATGGTATCACAGCTGCGGATGCACCCTGGCTGTGGCAAGGTATACCGCTCGCCTGGCAAGCAGAAAATGACAGTACAAGGGTGCAATCAGAACTCCTGCCGCAGCTCTATACAGCTCTGACAACGCATCAACCCATTCCACCTGCTGCGGCCGCCTGGGCAGAAACTGATTACGCTTTGCGCCAAACAGGGTGGGATGGATTATTAGATTGGCAGCAAACGGATGTCTGGCAGACAAATTGGGAGCAGCGCTTAACGGCCGTTCAAGCGGACCTCGATCAATTATTAGCGCAACGCACAAACGCGATTTTGACGCAAGATGAAGCTGCCTTTTTGGCTACGGCCGTTGCTGAACTAGCCCCCAACCAACGGCGTTGGTTATCTGATTTAGATGTGCATCCCCTGCATACATTTGAACAAACCGCAGCTCCCCTGGCTATCCTGGAAGATGGCTCGGTTTTGGCACAGGTCACGATGAATTATGAGCTAGATGGACGCGGTCCTTCAACGGCCGTAACCGATATCTTGTTCATGCCGGATGCGGCTGGTTATTTATGGGCGGGGAAACAGCTATTTGAATTGGCAAGTGATACTACTATTGTCCGTTATCCTAATGGGTTTGTGGAAACAGCCGGCGACATTCAAACCAAAGCGAATTCATGGCTGCCGCGTCTGACCGCTTTGCTGGGCATTTCACCGACATTGCCCATCGAAATTGAATTGTATGATGCACCTGATGATTTACGTGCCGCAATTGCACTGCCTTATTATGCCACCAATTGGACTGAACCTGATCAAGCCATCAAATTACAGACCGATGCTGATGATGGTGTACTCGTCACCCAACTGACACGCCACCTGCTTTACCAGGCGGGTGTTGTAGAAAATTGGCTGCTTTTGGGCGTGCCCGCTTTTGTCTCTGCACAGTTTGACGGTGGTAGCACCCAGGCTGGATTGGCATCAAATTTTGGGGATTTGAAAACGGCCGTTTCGAATTCGCTCGACACAAGCGTTTCCGATAACATCCTCATTGATCTGACCGCTTTAGATTTTGATATTGATGCCGCCCAAAATGTTCAACAATTGGGGCAGGTAGAAGCCTGGGATGCTGTGCGTTACTTTGTGCAGCAGCAAGGTTGGCAGGCCTTGGTCGCCCGCATCAACGCAGCAAACAACCAACCGGCGCTGAACGATTTTCAGACCGCATGGCTGGAATCTTTAGGCCGCGACCATATTCAGCCTGAATGGGTTGAGATTGCCACCGGTTTTGACGCTGAGGCAGCAATGGCGACGGTAGATTTTATGGCAGCGGAAGAACTCGGCGGGCGTTTGGCTGGTACGCAAGGTGCTGCAACAGCGGCAGCCCATATTGTCGATTCATTCCAGGCGGCCGGCTTAGAACCTGCTGGTGAAAATGGCTCTTTTTATCAGACTGTGCCCATCACTATCAGTCTGGTTAGTGACCCCCCACGACTTGAATTTACACCCACAAACGGTGACACAACTGCCCTGGTTTACCGTGAAGAATTCTTGCCGGTTAGCCCTGCTGTTGGTGGCGATCCTGTCACTGGGGCGCTCTATTTTATGCAGAAAGAGGCTGAATATGGCATGGTTGATTTTGATGGTGGCATTGTCGTGCGCACGCCCGCACTGCCACTTGAGGACGAAATCCGGCTAGCACAAGAAAATGGTGCATCTGCGCTAATCTTGACGAGCTTCAAATATGATATCATCGACATATATGGCAAAAAACCTGATTCACTGCTGCCAACCGCTGCAATCCCTGTGCTTGAATTGACAGTCGATGGGTATGATAGGTTGTTAGAACGCTTTGATCTTGATCGGGCAACGGTGAAAAGATTAGCCCCGATTGAGTTAATGGATGCAGAAGCGTTAGCCCATTTTGCTGCTACGCCGTCGCAGCAAACCACAACCAGTAATATCTTAGGTCTGCTGCCCGGTTCTGATCCATTTTTAAGTCAGGAAGTCGTGATCCTCAGTGGGCATTATGATTTTGTGGGCGATGATGTTGACGGCCGTCGTTATAGCGGTGCCAATGATGCCAGCGGTGTGGCGGTGATGTTGGAAATCGCCAAACTGTGGGCTGAGACCGGCTACCAGCCCAAACGTTCGATCTTGTTTGCTGCCTGGGGGGGACAGGAATTAGGCAACCTTGGTTCGCAGTTTTATGTAACCAATCCAACTTTGCCATTGACAAGTACAACCGCTTTGATTCAATTGGAGGGGGTCGGTGGCGGTGATGGGTTTGTCCTGGGCGGGCAGGGAGATGAGGTACGTGATGGTTTGTTGCTGCGCGGGTTGGAAACGGCCGTAACACAACTCAATCAAAAACTAGTCCTCACGTCCAACTTTTCCCAAAGCGACCATGTTTCCTTTACCGGCCAGGGTTTTCCGACCTTACTGATTGCCTGGCGTCTCGCCGGCGAAGATAATCTTCCCGACGACAACGCCATCATTGTCAAACCCGAAAACCTGCAAGTTTCAGGACAAACTGCGGCTTTGTTACTGATGTCTTTGGCGCAATAGGATTGACCATTTGATATGGCTCAAAGGTGATTAGAGACAATGTCTGAGTCACAATGAAAAATGATTCTTAAACAAAATGCTTTACCGACGCCTTATTCTGATGTAAATGCTATTTTGGAACTGCTTTTAATCCGTGTGCAAGCTGTTTTGCAAGGGCAGTTTGTAGGCATGTATCTTTATGGCTCGTTGGCCAGTGGTGATTTCAATCCTTACAGTAGTGACGTCGATTTTTTGGTAGTCACAACCCATGACCTCCCTGCAAAAACTTTCACTGCTTTAGCTCAGATGCATACTGACATCATAAACAGCGGCTTGAAGTTTGCACCCAAATTGGAAGGTTCTTACATTCCTATCCACGCCTTGCGTCGTTTTGTGCCCAACGACACACCACGTCCTACACTTAATGAAGGCAAATTTTATTGGGATTCGCATGGTTATGATTGGGTGATTCAGCGACATATTATTCGTGAACAAGGGGTTATCGTCGCTGGGCCGGATCCAAAGCCAATGATCGATCCGGTCATGCCACAGGAGTTGCGGCAGGCGATTTTGGAAATTCTACGCGGGTGGTGGCGGCCAATGTTGGATGATCAATCTTTTTTGCAGCGCAGCGCTTATCAAGTATTTGCTATTCTTTCGATGTGTCGTATTCAGCATGGGCTATATTTTGGCACGATTGTTTCCAAACCGGTCGCAGCCGCTTGGGTACAAACAGAATTGGGTGAATATTGGGCGGGAATTATTGAAGATGCGTTACAATGGCGGCCAGGTGTTGAATTCAATCATTTGGATGAGGCGGTTGAAATGATTCGTTTAACGGTTACATTTGCTTTGTCTAAATTTGGGTAGGCACGGGCGTTGTGCCTGCCAATTTGATGGTGACCCCAGGGGTTCATCCCCTACCAAAAATTTTAGGAAAAAACAATGAAATTATCACGAATTGCCTTTGACAAGGCGCATGATTTTATTCAGGAAAATGCACGGCCGCTTGAAGTTGCGCGTTATGAATTTCATTTTGGTGATGGGACTGCAACGGCCGTTGCGGATGCACTACGGCCGTTTCAAAATCAAGATGGTGGCTTTGGCAATGCGTTGGAACCGGATATGCGTGCACCTGAAAGCTCTACGCTGGCTACTTCGGTTGCCTTGCAGATAATGCGTGCGGTAGGGGAAGGGGGTTTTGAGGAGATGGCAGCAACGGCCGTCTCCTACCTTTTGCATACATATGATCCCGACCAATCCACCTGGCGTATTATTCCTAAAGCAGCCCAAAATAGCCCGCATGCTCCTTGGTGGACACAGTCGGATGAGGCAGATCATTTTGTTGCTTTTTCTTTAAACCCCACAGCCGAAGTTTTGGGATATTTGATTGAATACAACAAGGTTGTGCCACCGCAGCTAATCCTACATTTATCTGATCTTGTCCTTCGTAAACTGACCCAACTTGAAAAAATTGAGATGCACGATTTGATTTGCTGCGTACGTTTGCTGGAAACAAATGGTTTGGCAGACAATTTCCATGGGCAGCTTTTTGAACAATTGGATCGTTTGTTATTAACAGCCGTTGCCACCCAGGCTGCAGAATGGTCGGGTTATGGGTTACGGCCGTTGCAAGTTGCCAGCAGCCCCGATGCTCCCTTTTTTGAGTGCTTGCAGATGCTCATTCCCGAAAATTTAGATTTCGAAATTGAGACCCAGCAGGATGATGGCGCGTGGTGGCCGGTTTGGTCGTGGGGTCAAAATTATCCTGATGTATGGCAAAAAGCGCGGGTTGAATGGGCTGGTGTCATTACTTTGGAGAAATTATTGATGCTGCGGAACTACGGTCGTTTACCTTCCCCATAAAATCAAGCTGATGGGCGATATAAACCAAACTGCCTACCTCAATTTGGGCATGTCGTTGTGCGATCCAGGCATTAAACAGGCTGCTGTCGAGGGCCGGATGATCGTTTAATGCCTGCTGCATAGTCTGGATGATGAAATGTAGGAAGAAGGCTTCGTCGTGCGGATAACGGCCGTTATCATCGGCAAAAACAACCCAATCTGAACTACCTGCTGCTAGAATTTCAGCTCCGGCAGCCTTTAATTTGTGGAAGAGATGTCGCCCTGTTTGGCTATCCCCCGAAACTTCGCCGCGAATATAGCGTTCATCCATCGTTTGATGGTAAAGCGTTTCCACCAGGGTATCGAAGGCGGGGTCAATTGTCGGTTGCAGAATGGTGGCACCATCGAAATTGAGCGAAAAGTAAAACAGGCCACCCGGTCCTAATAACCCAAATAAGATTGGCAAGGCGTGGTTTATGTTAACAAGATCGAGAAATGCATGCGCGATGATCACATCCCAAAATGGTTGATCGTGAATACGGGCGGCAAAAGCATAAAAATCGGCCGTTTCCCACGTTAACGATAATCCAGCGGGCACAGTTTGTAAGCGTTGACGGGCTGTTTGGATATTTTCGGCTTGATTGTCAACGCCCGTATACCATCCCCCCTTGAGCACATTTCGTTCTAACAAGCGTTCGACCATTGTGCCAATACCAGCCCCGACTTCTAAAATGCGCGGCTCAGGCGGTAAAGCAGAGGCGAATGTTTGCCACACTTGTTGATTGAGTGCGCGGTCATCGACGCTTTTTTTGGCGGATAAATAGCGGGTGAAGGAATAGGCGGTCATATTGTGTCCTGAAAATTGTAAATCCCTGACTTATACTGTGCTCAGCGCACACAAGAATTCGCGGATTTGAGCCATGCTGGTTTGCCAGGTTGGATGCTGCAAAAAATGTTGTCGTGCAGCTAAACTCATTTGTATGAGAAGCTGCCGGTTGTTATGCAATTGGGTTAAATGTGCAGCAATTTCGATTTCTTCATTCTCTACCAAAAAGCCATTTTCGCCATTTGTGATGATTTCATGCGCTGCTCCCGCAGTTGTGGCGATTGCCGGTAAACCAAACGCCATGCCCTCCAAGTAGACGATGCCAAAACCTTCATAGCTTGAGGGCACAGCCAAGATATGACTGTTGTGCATTTGTTGTGCCAATTCTGCCTTGGATAAACGGCCGTGCCACCTAACATGCGCTGTGATTTCTAATTGTCGGGTTAAATTTTGGCAGCGGGTGGTGTAGTGGGGTGCGGCGGCCGTATCGCCCACAACAGCTAACTGCCAACTATCAACTGGCATCTTTGCCAATGCCGTCAATAACAAATCTAACCCCTTGCGTGGAATCAGACTACCAACAAAAATGATGCGTAATGGGCCAGGTTCGTTAGCACGGGTGATGATTGCGGTTTCATCCAGAATGGTGCCGAAACGATTGCCGGCAGGTGGTGCGATGGTATACGGCCGTTTTCGCTCCAAGAAATCACACACTGAATCCCAGGTCGTTTGGCTGTTACAAATAAACCCATCAACTGAACGTAGATAGCACCCTTCGATATGTGCATACAGTTTTTGTTGCCACTTGGGCCATACTTCATTACAGCGTAAATGATGCACAATACTGATAATTGGGTATTTTATATGTCCATACAGCTTTGGGTTTAACCGAAATAACGAAGGATGGTTGAGTTCGTCTTGGAGCAAAATATCAAACGTTGTGTTTTCCAACATGCGCTGAAGTTTATTGGAAGAATTGTAGAGCAAGTGACGGCTGTAATTAGACCATGGCAGTGAAATTATTTCAACGCGGTCACCATTTTCTCGTAGATAGTCCACAAGCTGGCGGTCATATAAATAACCACCCGATAAAGTGTCTAGACTTCCGTATATGATCAAGCCAATATGCATGATCGAATTCGTGAAAATAGTGCAATTCGCGGCAAAAAAAGAAGGATTAATCCTGGCCTGTTTGTAACGACAAACGGTAACTTGCCCAGGCGATCTCGTTTTCCCACAATTTAATCGTTATGGCGCTCAGGTTTTCTGCTTGAATATGGGCGGCTAAAGTTTGACAGAAGATGCGTGAAAAATGTTCGATGCTCGGATTCAGAGTTTCGAATTCGGGTAGATCATTCAGGGTTTTGTCGCGATATCGATCTACCAAGCGCTCTAGCCCACGTTCAATGTCGACAATATCCACGAGATAGCCATGTTGGTCAAGTCTGCTGCCTTCAAGCTGTACTTCGACCACATAATGATGGGAATGCCATTGGTTTTCCAATCCCCAATCGCCACCGATTAAAAAATGTTGGGCGACAAAATCGCGTTTTACAGCAACGGTATACATAGGTTCCTTTTGTATGTGGAAAAAGTTGACAGGTTATCAACATCTGTCAGCTTTCATATGTAAAGATAATTTGTAAATGGTTTTCTGGTTCTTGATCCAGTTGTTGATAGGCTGTTATAGCCTGGCTTAGGGGCAAACGCTGTGTAATAAGTTGTTCGGGACGAACAGAGGCAAGCATGTCAAGGGCAACGTTTAGGCGGCGTTTTTTACTGAAACGGCCGTTCCACTGAGGTGCAATCTGACTAACCTGGCTGCTGATTAAGGTGATGTGATTGCGATGAAAATGGTCGCCTAAATCAATGACTGCGCGTTTGTCCCCATACCATGAACCAACCAATACACGACCACTAAAGCCTGTGACATTGATCGCCTGTTCGAGTGCTGCTGGATTGCCGCTTAATTCAAAAGTTAGGTCTGTGCCGGGAAATATCTGATTTCCACCCTTATAATGACGCACCAACTCCACCACACCTGCTTCTGCTGGATTAAATACAACATCTGCACCTAATTTTCGTGACCATTCACGGCGTAATGCAATTCGATCCAGCGTGATTAAACTGCTAAAGGGCAGTTTGCTCAACAAGGCAGTTGTCAATAAGCCAATGATACCTTGGCCAAACACCGCCACTCGCTCACCAATCATTGGTTGTGCATCCATCAGAAAAGAGACGGCCGTTTCCATGTTAGGCAAAAATACGGCCGTGTCCGCATCCATTTCCTTTGGCAGCACGATCAACTCATTTGGCTGGGCAACAAAATGGCTGGCATGTGGTTGGAAGGCAAATACAAGCTTACCTAACCAGTTCGCTTCAACAGCAGTTCCCAGGCTGATGATCCTCCCAACAGCGGCGTAGCCATACTGGAGCGGGTAGGTGATGGCTGCAGATAGAGCGGGGATTGTGGTGTCAACGACCGTACCGTTTGGTACCTGTCCACGATAAAACAACAACTCCGTCCCCGCACTAATTGCCGAAACCAACGTTTGCACCAACACCTCACCTTTCTCAGGTTGCGGCCTGGCTGCTTCAAGAATCTCTACACGGTAGGGGGCAGTAAAAAAAAGCTTTTGACAGCTTTGCATAGAAATTTAATTTCCCATTTCTAAACCTTGGGTTCTTCGCGCCTTGGTGGTCAAAAACATGAATCAAGCTCGTCTTATGGCACGTCCCAATAATATCGCTGCCCCACCAACCAAAGCTGCACCGATAGCGAACTTTCGCATAGACGATCCATTTGAAGCTTTTACACCCTTGGCCATAACCGGCATAGCTGCGATTTTTTCACCAGCTTCCGTGCGGACTTTTTCGAAATAAGCAGGATCATTTCGCAATTTCTCTGCCAATGCGCGTTTTGCAACTAAATCTTCATCTGTAACAAAATCTTCAAAGGAACGTAAGCCAGCAATTTGGAATTCATGTTTCTTAAACAAGCGATAAATTTCTTTTACGCGTTCCACACTGATGTTGCGACCTAAGGTGTAATCTTCAAAACGGCCGTCCATCGCCAGCAAAGCGGTTTCTGCCAAACAAGCATAGGCTGTTTTAGGAGGTAACCCGATATCGTAGCCAAAATCAATATCACCTGGAATCAAAACTTCGCCACTCTCAATTACCAAGACATCAGGCCGCAGTGCGGCCTCTTGAGGATTGATATCGGGCGGACGTGCCACATCACAAATAACTGCGCCGGGTTTACATTTGCTGATATCGACAATGCGTTGTCCAAAAGCAGATGTTGCTGTCACAATTAAATCACATTCAGGTAATAGTTCATCGGGGCGTGTGGCAATTGCAACCTTTGATCCGGGCGTCTCCTCTTGAATCGTGCGTTTCAACTCGATCAAACGTTCCGGTTCGATTGACACCAACACAACATCATAAATCGCCTGTGCCAGCAAGCGCGAGCACACAGCCCCAATTGATCCAGTCGCACCAATAATCATTACTTTGCCTTTAGTCAGGTCGGTTGCGCCCATTTTTACGACTGCTTGTTTTGCCGCCTCCAAGGTGGCTGCAACGGTGAGACTATTGCCACTGGTGATAGCGATATCAGATTCGTGGGCAACTGTAATACCTGCATCTCCTACAACACTGGTAAATGCACCCAAACCCATCAGTCTAGCACCGCGCCGTTCCGACATAAGCACCGCTTTGTGCAGACGATCATACGTGAAACGCTCGCCATGTTTCATCATTTGGCGTGGCGTTGCTGCCAAACTGATTAAGGTGCCCTCGATGCGCTGTCCGGTTGTGGGTGACTGCCCGCCAGTGATGCGTGAAACATACATCGGCGGCATGTAGGCTGCCACAGTTTCGACTAATTCATCAGGCAAAAAGCGTGTCCAACGAAAAGCTGG
>JAGRDI010000075.1:0-4677 GCA_020432765.1 Anaerolineales bacterium
AGCGACAACACGGCTCTCTCTGGCGGTGGCATTATCAATTCTAATGAGCTGTTGCTACGCAACAGTACCGTCAGCAACAATACCGCCACTTCCTTACAGGCTGGCGGGATTTGGAACGCCAACGGGACGCTGCAGCTGCTCTACAGCACCGTTGCCGCCAACACCGCGCCGAGTCGCGGCGGCGGCGTTCTCAACAGCAATACACTGATTTTGCAGGGGGCACTCATCGCCGACAACAATACGGATTGTGAAAACGATGCGACGGTGACGAACAATGGCGACAACTTCATTGAGGGGAATGGCGGCAAAACGTGTGGTATTAGCAACGGCGGCAACGGCAGCATTGTCGGTGTTGATCCCCAGCTAGGGCCGCTGCAAGACAACGGCGGCGCAACCCCAACCCAAGCGTTGCTGACTGGCAGTCCGGCGATTGACGCGGTGACGGGGGGCGTTTGTCCGGCCGTGGCCGTGGACCAGCGAGGCGTAGCGCGACCACAGCGGAATGCTTGTGATATGGGAGCATATGAGGCTAGTGGGCAGGCCGCCGCACCGATGCTAACGATGCTGCCCAGTGGATTTTTCAACTGGGCTCCCGGCCAAAGCAGCTGCAGCGAAAGCCTCTACCGCAGCGGCACGCCCTACACTGGCCATACGTGGTTGACCGATAATCCAGCCAACTACGACGGCAGCGGTTCGTTGAGCAGCGTTGAGGTCAACTACTTCTACTATTTATTTGTCGATTGCGACGGCAGTACGGCCGTTTCCAACACCGTCGGCGAGTTTACCTTTGCCATTGTCCCGGGAAATTGATGAACGAGGTCACTCATGTCTGGGAGTAAACGAGAGCTCACTGGATTAGGAAGCGCCCACAAATAAAATAGTGATAGAAAGGCGCTTCCGCAAAGCAACGTTCGATTCAAATCGCTAAGTTAATTACGAACGTTGCCTCAGTACTGGGTTAATGCAGCCTATTAACTACCACGAGGAAATATAACCAATTATGAGTGCAAGAACTGGCGAACAAGTAATAAAAAAACTGCAAGAACAACCAATGGAAATCTGGCATCGGGGCACGCGTGTTGAGGATATCACCACCGAACCCGGTTTTGCCGGCGGCGTGCAGAGCCTGGCGGGACTTTACGATCTGCAATGGCAGGAACCAGACACACTGCTTTTTGACTCGCCCTCAACTGGCGACAAAGTCGGCCGTACATTCATGATTCCTAAGACGAAGGAAGAGTTGATGAGCATCGGCGATGCGATGAAACGTACAGCTGACTATTCTATGGGCATGATGGGGCGTGAACCTGCCTATTTGAACCGGGCCATATCGGCTTATGCCGGTGGCGCGGCTTTCCTGAGTTCGCGCAATCCAGCCTTTGGTGAGAACGCTCGCCGCTACCACGAGTATCTGCGTGAGAATGATCTGGCTTTGACACATACACTAATCCACCCGCAGTCAAACCGGGCTGTAAGCGCAGCCCAGCAGGCCGATCCTTTCCTGGCAGCACGCATAAAGGAAGAACGCGACGATGGCTTTATAATCAAAGGGGCGCGGATGTTGGCCACGCTGCCGATTTCAGATGAGATCATGGTCTTCCCCTCCACGCTGCTGCGCAGCCTGGAGGAAGACAAGCCTTATGCCTGGGCAGTGTCAATTCCCAATTCATCCCCCGGCTTGAAGTTCCTTTGTCGTGAGAGTGTAGATTACGGCCGTAACCATTACGACCATCCCCTCAGCTCCCGCTTCGAAGAAATGGACGCTGTTGTCATCTTTGATGATGTTTTTGTCCCCTGGGAACGGGTCTTTCTTTATCAAGACGTGGAAGCGTGCAATCAGGCATATGTCGCGACAGGCGCCGTCATCCATATGGCTCACCAGGTTGTTTGCAAGAACATTGCCAAAACGGAGTTCCTGCTGGGTCTTGTCTCCATGATGATTGATGCCGTCGGGCTAGAACGCTTCCAACATATTCATGAAAAAACAGCCGAGATATGGGTCAACCTGGAAACGATGAAGGCTTTCCGCCGCGTCGCTGAGGTTGATGCCGCCCCCAACGATTATGGCGTAATGACACCGGCCTGGGATCCGCTTGACGCCGCCCGCAATCTCTACCCGCGTCTCTATCCACGCATGATTGAGATCGTGCAGCAGATTGGGGCCAGCGGCTTAGTCGCCATGCCCACCAAAGCAGATATGGATGGCCCATTAGCTGAAGATATCGAAAAATATTATCAAAGCGCCCGTTTAGAAGCCAAAGATCGCATTCCACTCTACCGGCTGGCCTGGGACACGGCACTGTCTGCTTTTGCCTCACGCCAGGTTTTATACGAGCGCTTTTTCTTTGGCGATCCGGTGCGCATGGCCGGTGCGCTCTTCCACAATCATGACCGCACTCCATATATGGACAAGGTGCGCGACTTTCTGCAACAAAACGTTATAGAAGGATAGGATTTGGCACAGTTTTTGTGGCTGGCAGTTGTGCAGCATTCATATGAAATACATCTCGACTCATACACAAAATGCCTAATCGATAGAACGTTCCTCCCCACTTGGCGACCAGCTACAAAGGGGTCATCATGCCAAACGGAGGCACTTTGCGCCAATCCGTTCTTTTCAAAAAGATTGATTCATCACCGATCATTTTTCAAGTTTTTGGTAAATAATTTGGCCTAATTTATGGCAGGTAAGTTAGGTAGGTATGGCTTTGTCACTTTCATTCCAAACCATGAGCGAGAAAATTAGCTGCCCGCAAAAATAATTTGTGGATCCAGGCGGGTGATACCGTTGATCTGGTCGAAATGTTTGTCGGTGGAGATGATTTGCGTGAGCTGGTGGGTGTGCATCACGGCCATATGCACCACATCTCGCGCTTTTACTCCCTGAGGAGCATATTGGGCGAAAAGAGAAACGGCCGTTTTCATATCCTCACTCGTCACCGGCAGCACTACTGTAATTAGCTCCAGCAAACTTTCTGCCATTTGCACCCCCACCTGCCAATGCCGAATAGCGCCGTAACGATACAAAACCTCTTGAATGATTTCGGTATCAATGACTGCTTCTAAACGGCCGTTGACAATCTCTGTCAAAACCCAGGCGCAAGATTCTTTATAGGGATGGGCTTTACCGGCCGCATACATAGGCACATTCACGTCCAAAAAAAAAGGCGCATCATCCATCAAGCGCTCCCTGTTCAATTTCCGTCTCCATTTGGGACCAGTCCGCAACCGGCGCATCCAAGGCTAATAAATTGGCCAGCGCCTGCCGGCGTCGCTGCTGTTCTAAAGGCACAAAGTAGCGTTCCTCAACCGCTTCCCGAATCAGCACGCTCAATGCCTTGTTTTCTTGCTTAGCAATTTCCATCATTCGTTTATATTGTTCTTTGGTCAGAACCGCCTGCACCCGTTCAGTATAAACTGCCATATACATACTCCTAAGTAAATAGTATTAAAAAGATAGTATCTAAACGGTACAATGTTTAACTCGGACTGTCAAGGGCGATTTGATTTGAAAGTTTCGCCATTATCTGTACATCAAACTGCAAAATGATTTTGGATAGCTCCAACCATTAAAGACAACCACCTGGTTTTTCGGACAACTGTCTGGCCTGATAATGGAAAGAAAACAGCCGTTTCTCGCCACCACGCTCCTTTTCATTATAATGGGTCCATGACAAGCAATTTATTACAAACGAAATTGTATGTACCCAGGTTACGGCCGTCATTCGTCCCGCGGCCTTTTCTCATCGAAAAACTCAACCGGGGTCTGCACCGTAAACTGACGCTTATCTCCGCTCCGGCCGGTTTTGGCAAGACCACATTGGTGAGTGAATGGATTGCTGAGGAGAAACGGCCGTTTGCCTTGCTCTCACTAGATGAGGGAGACAGCGATCTCGCCCGTTTTCTGGCTTACTTTATTGCTGCTTTGCAGACCGTAGAACCATCTCTTGGCCAAGGGGTGCTGGGGATGCTCAAATCACCGCAGTTCCCGCCAATCGAATCCGTTCTGACGACATTGATCAACGAAATCGCCGCTATCACGCAGGAATTTGCACTTGTGCTTGACGATTACCATGTTGTCAATACCCCATCAATTGATCAGGCGCTCACCTTTCTCTTAGCGCATCTGCCCCTGCAAATGCACCTGGTCATCACCACGCGCGAAGATCCCAATCTGCCCCTGGCCCGGCTGCGCGTCCGCGGCCAGCTGACTGAACTGCGGATCGCTGACTTGCGCTTCACCCGCGATGAAGCTGCGTCATTTCTTAGACAGATGACGGGGCTGGATCTTTCGGAACAGAACATCGCCGCACTAGAAACCCGCACCGAAGGTTGGATTGCCGGTTTGCAAATGGCAGCCCTATCTATGCGAGGGCATCAAGATGATGCTGCCAGTTTTATCCAATCCTTCAGCGGCAGCCATCATTTTGTGCTGGATTACCTGGTGGAAGAGGTCCTGCAGCAACAATCCGCAAGCGTACAGAAATTTATGCTGCAAACGGCCGTTCTCAATCAATTGACCGGCTCTTTGTGCAACGCCCTCACTGGTGCCGACGACAGCCAGGAGATTCTGGAATCGCTGGAGCGTGCCAACCTATTCCTCGTTCCGCTGGACAAAGAACGGCGCTGGTACCGTTATCATCACCTTTTTGCCGATTTGCTGCGGCAGCGATTGCA
>JAGRDI010000075.1:4735-6198 GCA_020432765.1 Anaerolineales bacterium
CCAACGGTCGGGAACTAGAAGCGTTTCATTATGCGGCCGTGGCCAATGATGTTGAGCGTGCGGTGCATCTGATTGAGGGGAACGGGCTGCCCCTTTATTTTCGAGGCGAGGTAATCCCTGTGCGGCAGTGGCTGGAGTCTTTGCCCGAGGCTGAATTTAAGGCCAGACCATCCTTATGGGTGACGTATGCCTCCGTGTTAACCTTGACTGGTCGCTTACATGACAACATTGAAGACATCCTCCAAACAGCGGAAACTGCCCTGCAAAATGCAGCCCATGATGACAAAACGGACGATCTGTTCGGCCAAATTGCGGCGATACGTGCCATGTTGGGCGTTCCCAAAAATCAGGTAGAAACGATCATCACGCAGTCGCATCGCGCCCTGAAATTGCTTAACTCTAACAACGCACCAATGCGTACCACCACAAGTTGGACGCTGGGTTATGCCTATCAGGTACAGGGAGATCGGGTGGCTGCCAGCCGAGCATTTGAAGAAACCATTATCCAAAGTCAAAAATCTGGCAATATCATGACTGAAATAGCCGCAGCAACATGCCTGGGTCAGATTCAGGAGACTGAGAATCAACCCCATCAAGCGGAGGCTTCCTTTAAGCAAATCTTGCAACTGATGGGCGATCCGCCCTGGCCTGCGGCGTGCGAAGCGTGTGTGGGACTGGCCCGCATTCATTATCAATGGAATGATCTGGAAATGGCCGAACAGTATGGGCAGCAAGGGCTGGAATTGGCGTGGCAGTTGGAAAATGTGGATACGCCCGCTGCCTGTGGTCTCCTGTTGGCACGCGTGAAGCTGGCTCAGGGAGATGCGACAGGTGCATTGGCCGCATTAGCGGAAGCAGACCAATTTGTACAAAAGCGTCAGTTTGACCATTGGGTCGGGGCATTAACGGCCGTACGCATCCAAACGCTCTTGTACCAGGGCAATCTAACAGCCGCCGCACAATTAGTTGAAACGCAGGATCTCCCCCTCAGTCAGGCCCGTGTGCATCTGGCGCAAGGTAATCCAAGCGCAGCGCTGGCGGTGCTGGAACCGGTACGCCGGCAGGCAGAAGCAAAAAAGTGGGCAGATGAACAACTCCGGGTGATGGTACTGCAAGCGTTAGCTTATGATGCAGTTGGCAAAAGTGAAACGGGCATTCAAATCTTGAGTGAAGCATTGGCACTGGCCGTGCCAGGTGGCTTGATTCGGCCGTTTATCGATGAAGGTGCACCTATGGCCCGTCTGCTATACGAAGCATTAGCGCAAGGTATTGAACCAGGGACTGTTCATCAACTGCTGGCGGCCTTTCCCACTGCCAATTTTGAACCAACGTTACCTTCCACGCCGCCAGCCGTTGAAACCGGCTTGTTTGAACCACTCAGCGAGCGCGAAATTGAAGTGCTCCAGCTCATCGCTGAAGGGCTGACCAATCAAGAAGTAGCCAACCGGCTTTATCTCTCACTG
>JAGRDI010000076.1 GCA_020432765.1 Anaerolineales bacterium
GGCTGACCGAATAAAGTTGTTAAAGCCAGATGGCTATTATTTTCTGGCTTACGCCGGACTGTCGCACATTGTGCTTAGCAGGTGGGTTGCGCTGACAAGTAACAAGAAACTAAAGATTGAAGCGGCCAGCCAAACGAAAAAAGATTTGCTTTACCTCAAAGAGCTGATTGAAGCGGGGATACTCAAGCCAGTTATCGACAGAAGTTATCCGCTGGCACAGGTGGCCGAAGCGCACCGGTACGCCGAAAGCGGCCAGAAAAAGGGAAATATCGCCATCACGGTGGCACACCCTCATAAAACCTGATAAATCTCGTCAAACTTTTACCCTTTCCGGTATACTTTGCTCATGCTTGGCGACTTGTTGCAAACAAAATTATATGTGCCTCGACTACGGCCGTCTCTCGTACCCCGTCCACACCTCATCGAAAAACTCAACCGGGGCTTGCACCGCAAACTCACCCTCATTTCCGCTCCGGCCGGTTTTGGCAAGACGACACTGGTAAGTGAATGGACTGCGGCGTGTGAACGGCCGTTTGCCTGGCTCTCATTAGACGAAAGAGACAGCGGCCTGACCCGTTTTCTCGCGTACCTTGTCGCGGCGCTGCAAACACAGATGCCATCACTGGGAAATAAGGCGCTGCGTTTACTGGAAACAGCGCAGACCCCTGCGGCTGAAACGATTTTGACAACGCTGCTCAATGAAATAACGGCCGTTCCACAAAAATTCGCCCTCGTCCTGGATGATTATCACGTGGTCGATGCGCCGCCCATTGATCAGGCACTTACCTTCCTGCTCGATCACCTGCCGCCGCACATGCACCTGGTCATCACCACCCGCGAAGACCCGCCGCTGCCCCTGTCGCGCCTGCGTGTACGCGGTCAACTGAGTGAAATACGGGGGGTAGATTTGCGCTTTACAGCACAAGAAACGGCCGTTTTCCTCAACAATATCACAGGTTTAGATCTTTCGGCCGCAGAGATAACAGCTCTAGAAAAGCGTACCGAAGGCTGGATTGCCGGATTGCAACTAGCCGCCCTATCCATGCAGGGACGAGCAGATGCACACAATTTCATTGAAGCATTCGCTGGCGATGACCGTTACATTGTGGATTACCTCGTCGATGAAGTTCTACATCGCCAGCCCGAACAAATCCGGCACTTTTTGCTGCAAACATCCATCCTCAACCGTTTGAGCGGATCCTTGTGTAATGCCGTACGTTTTGGTGAAGCCCAAACGCCAACTAACCAGGATGAAAGCAGCATGTTGTTGGAAACCTTGGAACGAGGCAACCTGTTTGTGATCCCGTTAGATAACACGCGGCACTGGTATCGCTATCACCACCTCTTTGCCGACGTGCTGCAAGCCCATTTGCTGAAGGAACAGCCCGAAGAAATCGCTCTACTGCACCAGCGAGCCAGCACATGGTATGAGCAAAATGAGTTAACGGCCGATGCCATCCACCACGCCTTGGCTGCCACAGATTTTGAACGGGCGGCCAGGATCATCGAACTGACATGGGCCACAATGGATAGAAGCCGCCAAGCTCCCACCTGGTTGAGTTGGGCAAACAAGCTGCCAGATGATCTGGTGCATGCCCGGCCTGTACTTTGTCTTGGTTTGGCCTGGGCATTTCTGGATACAGGCCAGCTTGAGTTGGCTGAGCAGCGATTGCGTGACGCTGAAAAATGCCTGGAGACAGCAGCTGGATTGATCATTGCCGACGAAGAAGAGTTTCAATATTTGCCGGGGAGCATCGCCGCTGCCCGCACTTATCTTGCGCTGGCACTCGACGACATGCCCGGCACTGTGAATTATGCCCGACAGGCACTCGACCTCCTGCCTGAAGGCGAATACCTACGCCGTGGCACGCCAGCAGCACTTCTGGGACTTGCCTACTGGGCCGAAGGCAATCTGACAGAAGGACAAAAAGCTTTTGCTGATGCGATGCATAGTTATCAAAAAGCAGGCAACATCCTGTTTGTCATTACCGGCGCTTATGTTCTGGCCGATATGCAGCTCGCGCAAGGACATTTACGCGAGGCGGAAAAGACAGTAAAGCAGGCGATACAGCTAGCACAGGAACATGGCGAACTAGTAATACGGGGGGCAGCCGATCTGTATACGGGATTGAGTGAACTATTCCTTGAACAGAACAATCTGCCAGCCGCCAAAGAACATCTGCTGCGCAGCAAAGAACTGGGGGAGG
>JAGRDI010000077.1:0-4570 GCA_020432765.1 Anaerolineales bacterium
GCGCTTTTGACCATGAAGGCAGCCATGAGGAATCCAATCGCGGGCCATAACAACGGCCGTTCCCCCTCCGACGCCACCTGCGCAGCCAAATCCGCCATGTTTAAGGTGCCATAGGAAACATACAAGCAGCCAATCGCCAGCAGCATAAAGAAGGAAGCCAGCAAACTGATATAGAAATATTTGTAAGCGGCTTCGGTGCCGAATTTGTCATCGGATACGGCCGTTAACACCGTGCCAGAAATAACCAACAATTCCGCAAAGACATACATGTTGAACAAATCGCCGGTCAACATTGTGCCGGTCAAGCCGGCAGCCAACAACAAAAACAACATGTAAAACGTGGGATAGGTGACGACTTTATCTTTGCTGCCCAACGCGTAGATGATACCTGTGACCATCACCAACTGCACCATGACCACAAAAACAGCCGCCAACATGTCGGCGACAATGGAAATGCCAAACGGAGCTGCCCAGCCGCCAGATTGATAAACCAATGGTTCGCCAGATTCCCACACCACAAACAAGATTAAACAGGAAACCGCAAAAGAAGCGAGCATCGCCGCTAATGTCAAACCAGCTTGCAGCGGCCGTTTACCGCGCAGCAGCAAAGCAATCATCGCGCCGGCAAGTGGAATCAATATGGGCAAAATAACGATAGTGTCACCTACAATTTCCATACCAAAACGAACACTCGTGAAAATTTGTTGCGAAAAATTAATATTTCAACCCATCAATCTCATCAATATCGGCCGTTTTGTAGCGTGCCGAAATGATGTAGAGCATACCTAATACAAAGGCTGTACCACCCATACTGATAACAATCGCCGTCAAGATCAATGCCTGCGGCAAAGCATCGCTGGACTGACTGTCAGCTGTGGTATACGCTGCACTCATACTGGCATAGGCACCACTGCTCAACAAAAACAAATTAACCGCATTTGCCATGATCATCAAACCAATCACTGAGCGAATCACATTGCGACGCAGCAGTTGGAAAACCCCAATTGCAAATAATAAACCGACTGCCAAAGCTGATAATATTTCCATAACAAGTTATTTGCAGAATACGGTGTGTTGACGTTTTACTATTTGGATGATTGTTGAACCACAGAGAGCACAAAGAACACAAAGTTTTTGTGGTTTTTCACTCAAATGCTCTGTGTACTCTGTGGTGAAATTCCTTAATGTCAACATAGCCTGATATCAATACTGATCGCTCTCGAATATGACCCCATCTTTCTCAGGACGACCGAGTGTATTGAGCATGTAAGCGACACTGCCCAGCACTGTCACGCAAATCGCCACTTCCAGAAGAAAAGATGTGCTGATATGAAACCCTTTGGGTAAAAAAGTCCAGCCGGCAGTGAAATCTACATTGCCTAGAAAACTACCGGTGATAAAGACAGCAATCGTTCCGGTAATTAGTGTGAGCAGAACACCACTGGCAATCAACAGTCCCGCACGCAGCCAGGGCAATTGTCGCCTGGTTTCCTCATAGCCAAAAACAACATACCACAATCCAATCGAAAGGCTGATAATCACACCGGCGGTAAAGCCGTCGCCGGGTTGGTCATGACCATACATCATTTGGGTTGCGGCCAGGAGCAATGCCAATGGCAGCGAGACAAATACCGACAGCCGAATAAAAGGTGATATATTGGTGCCGCCAATGCCTCGTGTGGAAAATTTCTGTGCAAACGGCCGTTTCCCATCCACATCTGCAGCTTCACCTTGATCACCATGTTTACGTGCGGCATAACGCAACAAGGTATAAATGCCCAACCCCGCCACACTAAACACACTAATCTCAATCACCGTATCCAAAGCGCGAAAATCAACCACAATTGCGCCCACAATATCGGTTGCCCCCGTTAGCACTTTGGCATTTTCTGCGTAATAGGGTGTCACATCGCTGTCGTGTGGACGCCCCACAAGTGCAATCAAGGTGATTAAAAAGATTAAAAAGCCCAAAGCGCCAGCCACAACAGCATCACGCAGTCCAGTGGTATGTGCTGCGCGGGTTTGTTCGGTGAGATTTTGTGCTTGTTGGCGCTGACGACGCGGCAAGCGGATAAGTGCCAAGACAAGAATGACCAGCGACAACATATCCACAACAATTTGCACAAGTGCAACATCAGGTGCAGGCTCTAACACAAAAATCAGAGCCATTGATAAACCCGAAACCCCAAACGCCATCACTGCATAAAAATCACGCCGCAAAACCACAGTCGCCGCTGAAGCCGTAACGACCAGGAAAAGTGAAAAGACACGTAAAACAACCATTTCACCCGCAAAAGAGGAATTGGGTGCGGTTAAGCGCATTGACTGCAATGGTAGATTGATTTGGATTAGACCAAAAACCAATAAAATCGTACTGCCAATGATTATAACCAGATACCTGCGCAGATTGCCCTGTTGTAGACGCGTAGCAATGTAACCGCCCTTGTCAATACCAGCCATGACCCATCCATAGAGTTTATTGAAAGTGGCTGCGGGCAAAATTTTGGCTTGCCAGGCACGTATACGATGACGAAAAACAAAAATGATGATGCCCAACGAAATAGCGGCAATTGAAAGCGCTAATTCAACAGTTAAGCCGTGGAATAGTGTTGTGGATACTTTAACAGATTCACCATAAGCGTCCGAAGCCGCGCCAGCCAAAAAAGGGGCTTCTTCCTTGGCTTCAGGGTAGATGGCAAAAAATAAGGAGAGAACGGCGGGAATGGCAGGTGCCAACCACATGGGCACGGGTGCTTCATGGGCATGAATGCTGGGGTCTTTAGGTTTGCCCATAAAGGTTTCCCAGATGAATAAGCCGGCTTGCGCAAACATGAAGGCACCGGCTAAAACAATGGCCCAACGGATTAGTTCGGCGATGACAGGGGGGAGGGTGGGATGAACGGCCGTTGCTAACAACGTCTCCTTGGCCAAGAATCCAAACATGGGTGGCAGTCCGGCCATCGACAATGCCGCCAAAGTTGCCGCCACAAATGTAAACGGCATCACCTTTCGCAATCCACCCAAGCGGCGAATATCACGCGTGCCGGTTTCATGATCCACAATGCCTGCCACCAAAAACAACGCACTTTTGTAGAGCGCATGCGCCAAAATGCCCACCACCAGTGCCTTATAAGCAATGCCAATATCCTGCCCGATCAGCATCACCAAAATACCTAACTGGCTGATCGTCGAATAAGCCAACAACGCTTTCAAATCATTTTGTTTCAAGCCCAAATATGCACCAACCAACATGGTTGAACCACCAACAATGGTCAACAGCCAAAACCAGGTTTCAGTAAATCCCAAGGCCGGATTCATACGTGCCAATAGATAAATGCCCGCTTTGACCATCGTCGCAGAGTGCAGATAAGCACTGGCCGGTGTGGGCGCACTCATCGCACCCGGCAGCCAGATGTGAGCCGGGAACTGGGCACTCTTGGTAAATGCACCAAATGTTACCAACAGTAAAAAAACAACATAAAATTCGTTGCTGCGCAACACATCGCCGCTGTTTAGAATGGTTACAAAATCTGTGCTTCCTGCCACATAACTGACAAACAACAAACCACCCAACATAGCAATGCCGCCGCCGCCCGTGATAAATAAGGCGCGAAAAGCACCGTACCGTGCCTCTTTGTCTTTGGTTTTATAGGCGACGAGAAGGAATGAAAGGATGCTTGTGCCTTCCCAAAAGATAAAAAGGGTAATCACATCTCCTGCCAACACGATGCCGAGCATCGACACCATAAACAGCAGCATATAAGTCAGGAAACGCCACGTTTTTTGCTCACCCTTAAAATATTGGCCGGTGTAAACGATGACCAGTGCACCAATAAAGGTGATTAATAGGCCAAAAAAGACGCTGAGGTTGTCGACATAGAACCCCAAACTGATTCCTAATGACGGCAGCCATTCCCATGTCCAGACAAAAATCGCGCCATCGTTGAGTGCGGGCACACGCATGAGCAGCAATAAAAAGGCAAGCAATGGCGCAAGGGCCAGCAGCCAACTTGCCGTTGTAATGCGAATGCGGCGATTGAACGCCGGGCGACCCAAAAGAGCCGCTAAGATTGCGCTCACAGCGATGATAATCAGCGGCAAGACAAGGGTGGGATCAGTTATCATAGAGTTTGTGGAATGTTATGTTTTTACCACAGAGCACACGGTGATTTTTGTTTTCTCTGTAATCTCTGTGGGCTACTTCGACAAGACTCAGCACAGGTCTGTGGTGTATCGTTTTTTATTCGACTGATTCGCCAGCAGCCCCAAACTCTTCTACTTCACGCTCTGTTTCTTCCGTTTTGATCATGTCACGCATGAGCATCAAACCGACAAGCATTAAAATAAACACGACCGCGATAATCACGCGCTGCACACCAGTTGGTAGTTCACCAAATTTTTGCATAATATTTGGTTTAGATAGTTCTTCAGAATTTCCTTGGTCACTCATAATTGTTTTCCTTTATAGTTGGCAAACAAGGGTTTGCAAATATGTTCACTCTTTTTGTAAACGGAAGATAAAGGATAGGTCACTTTCGTCTTTCATCTTCTGTCCTCCGTCATGTTTTAT
>JAGRDI010000077.1:4658-14859 GCA_020432765.1 Anaerolineales bacterium
TCAAGTTTTTTAACAAATTCGTTTACAATCCACTCGTGGTAGAAACTTGAAGATTATTTAAAATGTCTTAAAATCAGATCATCTTTTTAACAAATTCAGGTAAACATAGCAAATTATTTTGTTTGAATGCACATCAGGCAAAATTTAGATTAGGAGTATCTCATGCAGCAGGTTTTAATTACAGGCGCTAATCGTGGAATTGGCTTTGAACTTACAAGACAATTATTAGAGCGTGGCGAATGTGTATTTGCAGCCTGTCGTCAACCGGAAAGAGCGGATGGGTTACAAGCGTTAAAATCGCAATTTCCTGACCAATTAACAATTGTAGCGCTGGATGTCACTGTGGATGCAGCGGTAATGGCGGCAGCAACGGCCGTTACCCAACAAACAAACCACCTCGACATGCTTATCAACAACGCCGGCATCCTCTACAATAAAGAAACAGTGGCCAACTTTGATCCAACACTCATGCAACACACGTTTGAGGTCAATGTATTTGGTGTCATGCGCGTCATTACTCAATTTTTGCCCTTATTACGCAACAGCAGCGAACCCAAACTAGTAAATATCTCTTCGCAGCTGGGTTCTTTGCAAAAAGCAAACCCCGGCTGGAAAAAATACAGTTATAACAGCAGCAAGGCAGCGCTTAACATGCTGACGCGCATGCTGTCTTTTGAATTTGAGCAAGATGGTATTGCAGTTACGGCCGTTCATCCCGGCTGGGTACAAACAGATATGGGTGGTCCAGAAGCGGCCGTTACCCCACCCGACTCAGCCGCAGGCATTCTACAGGTGACTGACAATTTGACATTAGCAAATACCGGTAAATTTTATACTTTTAGCGGAGAAGAACATTTGTGGTGAGTTTAGAAGTAATGATTCATCTCCAGTCTGTCCCGCCCGCGAGCATGCTGGCCAACACACGGGCGAAACGATTGTGAGATGCTGCCGTCTGACCAGCAAACGTATTTCCCAATCGTTTCAACCCTACCATAATTTTGCAGTGGGCTAATCAAGCAGAAGGTGTACGGCCGCTGCTACCGCTTCAGCCGTCAAACCAAACTCTTTATAAACCGTCGCGTAGGGAGCTGACGCGCCAAAATGGTCAATGCCGATGGCAATGCCCTGGCTGCCCACATAGCGTTCCCAGCCCAATGTGACCCCCGCCTCCAACGAAACACGTGCTGTGAGGTGCGGTGGCAAAACCGAATCGCGGTATGCTTGCGATTGAGCCGCAAACAGTTCCCAGGAGGGCATCGAGACAACCCGCGCCAAGATGCCTTCAAAGCCCAACTGTGCCGCTGCTTTTTCCATAATCTCAACTTCCGAACCGGAGGCGATCAAAATCGCTTTCGGATTGGGATGATCATGCAGAATGTAGCCGCCCCTGGCTGCATCTGCTGACGATTTGTTGTTGGTGATCAGGTTTTGGCGTGTCAGGATTAAGGCAGTGGGGCCGGTTGTGTTTTCGATAGCGCAGCGCCAGGCAACGGCCGTTTCTGTCGCATCAGCTGGACGAATCACCGTCAAATTGGGAATTGTGCGCAAACTCATTACTTGTTCAACGGGTTGGTGTGTAGGTCCATCTTCGCCAACACCAATGCTGTCATGCGTGAATACATAGATCACCGGCGCACCCGATAAGGCGGCCAGACGAATCGAGCCGCGCATGTAATCGGAAAAGATCAGGAATGTGCCACCATACGGCCGTATGCCGCCATGCTGCGCCAACCCATTGAGCATGCCGCCCATCGCATGTTCACGCACACCAAAACGAATGTAACGGCCGTCGTAATTGCCTTTCTGAATATCTTCCTCACCCTTCAAATCCGTTTTGTTGGATGGCGTCAGGTCTGCTGAGCCGCCAATCAAGTTAGGCATATGCCGCGCAATAGCATTTAACACCTGCCCGGACGCATTGCGTGTGGCGATTTTCTTGGGCGGCTCAAATGTCGGTAAAATATCATCCCAATTTGTGGGAATTTTGCCCGCCAGCCCGTCATCAAACGCCACCGCCAAATCCGGCAGCGCCTCTTGATATTCACGCCACAACGCTTGCCATTCTTCTTGGGCACCGCTGTCGCCCGCCATGAATGCTTTGACGCCAGCCGGCACAAAAAATGTCGGTTCCAAAGGGATGCCCAGATTCAATTTAGTCAAGCGCACCTCCTCCTCACCCAACGGCGAACCATGCACACCTGACGTGCCGGCTTGATTGGGACTGCCAAAACCGATTGTGGTATGGCAGGCGATGATCGACGGCCGTTCTGTTTCTGCCTGTGCCGCCTCAGTGGCCGCAATAATTGCCAGCGGATCATGCCCGTCAATGCTTTGTGTGTGCCAGCCATAAGCCGCATAGCGCGCCATCACATCTTCCGTAAAGGAAATGTCGGTCGAACCATCAATACTGATTTCGTTGTCGTCATAAAAAACGATCAGCTTGCCCAGACCCAAATGACCGGCCAACGAACTCGACTCATGCGAAATGCCTTCCATCAAATCTCCATCGCTGGCAATCACATAGGTGTAATGATCAACAATCTCAAAGTCCGGCCTGTTAAAGCGTGCTGCCAACCAACGCTCAGCCAACGCCATGCCCGCGGCTACGGTGATACCCTGTCCCAAAGGGCCAGTGGTGGTTTCCACACCTACGGTATGACCATACTCGGGATGGCCGGGGGTTTTGCTGCCCCATTGACGGAAATGCTTCAATTCATCCAACGGCAAATCATAGCCGCTCAAATGCAGCAGGCTGTAGAGCAGCATCGAGCCATGCCCAGCTGATAAAACAAAACGATCACGATCCGGCCAGGTTGGATCGGCCGGATTGTGTTTGAGGAACTGAGACCATAACACTGTAGCCACATCAGCCATACCCATCGGCATCCCCGGATGACCACTGTTGGCCGCTTGCACGCCATCCATCGCGAGACCACGAATCGTATTCGCAGCCAGATTATGTTTTTCCAAAGAATAATCACTCATTTCATACTCCTAAAGTCTAACCACGGAGGGTACAAAGATTTTGGCAAGTACGGAGAAAAACCTTGTGCCCTCTGTGGTTCATGATTTATTTTGGCGCCATACGGATGGCACCGTCTAAACGGATGACTGCGCCGTTTAACATTTCGTTTTCGATAATATGTTGGGCTAGAGCGGCGTATTCGTCGGGTTGGCCCAGGCGTGAGGGGAATGGGACCTGTGCGCCCAGCGATTCGCGTACTTCTTCCGGCATACCCGCCATCATGGGGGTCTCGAATATGCCGGGTGCAATCGTCATCACACGAATGCCAAAACGCGCCAGTTCACGGGCAATTGGCAAAGTCATGCCTACAACGCCACCTTTGGACGCGCTGTAGGCGGCCTGCCCGATCTGACCATCAAAGGCGGCCACCGAGGCCGTGTTGATGATTACGCCGCGCTCGCCTGATCCTACCGGCTCGTTCTCACTCATGGCGGCAGCCGCCAAACGGATGACATTGAAAGTGCCGATTAGATTTACCTGGATAACTTTGGCGAAATAGTCCAGATTATGCGGACCACTACGACTTAAAACACGCGCACCAATGGCGATCCCTGCACAGTTAATCACGCCATTGAGTATGCCGAAGGTGGAGATTGCGGCAGCAACGGCCGTTGTCACACTCGCTTCATCAGTTACATCCGCTTGCACAAAAACAGCTTGCGCCCCAATTTCAGCGGCAAGGCTCTCACCAGCCTCTGCATTCAAATCAACGATAACCAGATTGGCGCCATTTGCAGCAAGTCGGCGTACACAAGCTGCACCCAATCCGGAACTGCCACCGGTCACTAAAAATGTTTTTTGATTTATCTGCATGATAGCAGGAAACCTCCTTAAGCTTACTTGATTATTCTGGTAAGCAGTTAGTGAGGCAAGCAAAAGGCACGCTCACCTATTTTGTATGCACCCCCGCTTGTCTCGCCCCTATTAAACAAATTGTGAAGTTGCACCCAGATTATCACCTAAAAATCTAATAGTTCAAAGTTGATTGGGGTTACAGATGACGTGCGATTTGCTACAATGGAGACACCCAATAAAAAACTTGCCCGATTTTGTAAATCGGGTGGCGATTTGCAAAATTGCCCTACATTCACAAGGAGATCATCTATGTGCGGACGATTTGCTTTATTGAGTCCTGGACTAGACATTGCAGACCAATTTGGTGTCACACTAGCATTTGACGTTGCACCACGCTACAACATCGCACCTACGCAGCCCGTTTTGGCGATTCGTAACCATCCACACACTCAAGCACGCGAGGCAACCTTCTTCCGCTGGGGTCTGGTGCCTTCGTGGGCCAAAGATTTATCGTTTGGCGCACGTCTGATCAATGCACGCGGGGAAACAGTCGCCGAAAAAGCATCGTTTCGTGCTGCTTTTAAACGGCGGCGCTGTCTCATTCCAGCAACTGGTTTTTATGAATGGCAGCGTGTCGGCAGTGGCAAACAGCCCATCTACATCCACAGCGCCAACGGCAGACCGTTTGGATTGGCGGGACTTTGGGAAACCTGGCACGATGCGGAAGGGGGTGAGATCGATACTTGCACCATCATCACAACCACGCCCAACGCGCTCATGGAACCAATCCACAATCGGATGCCGGTGATCCTTGACCCAGCCGATTACAGCATGTGGTTGGAGCCGGGGGAACGGCCCAATGACAGCTTGCATCTGATACGGCCGTATCCCGCCGCAAAAATGAACACCTACCCGGTCAGCCCATTCGTCAACAGCCCACGTAACGAAAGCGCACAATGTATTCAACCCGTATAAATGGCGAAGATTTGTCAAGTTTTTGGTAGAAACTTGACAAATCTAAATTTCGCCAGACTCCAGTAAGGAAAAGAATTGATGAAAATTGGCGTTGTATTTCCTCAAACAGAAACAGATACACTGCTGAGAATGATGGCTGAGCGGCAAAAGGCAGGTGCCACCCACATCTCCCTCAACACGATGGGCAGCGGCTTCACAACCCCAAACCAACACATCAATGCCATTAGCGAATTTGCTAAAGCTGCATTGATTTCGTAGAGTAATTGTTATGGAAATTTTAGGTGGCCCTCTTTTTGCAGTTGCCGGTGCGGGTGAGTCACATGGCCCTGCCGTGACAACCATTGTTTTTGGCTGTCCACCAGGCTTGCAGCTCACACGTGAACAAATCCAACAATACCTCGACCGTCGTCGACCCGGTTCAAATCGACACGGCACGCCGCGCCAGGAAAAAGACAAGGTCTTATTGCTCTCAGGCCTCTATCAGGACGATCATGAACAGCTAACAAACGGTCCTGAGATCACGGTAACAGTGGCCGGCAGCAGTTATGCTTCACAGGCATATGAAACAGGTATCACAACCGGCGAACCGATCAGTGCCATCGTTTTATCCACCGCTAAAAAGTCGCGCGATTATGGGCAGTTCATGGGATCAGAGGGCGCGGTACGGCCGGGACATACAGATTTGGTCAAATATTATAAATCGGGTGGGTTTGTGGATGTGCGTGGCGGCGGCCGTTCCAGCTATCGTTCGACTATTTCGGATGTGATCGGTGGTTCGATTGCGCGGCTTTTCTTGCAGGCACAGTTTGGTACGGTTTTCCTTTCTTCTATCAGCCAGGTAGGCCCATTAAAAGCTGCCCACAGCCTGAGTGACCACTTCACAATGTTGGCACAAACCAGTCAAAATCAAGCCATCAGTCAGGAAGCGATCACAGATGTCCAAGAACGCCTGGCGGCTGCCGAAATTCATGCTGTAGACCCTGATTTTGCGCAAGCAGCCGGAGAATTAATCAAACAGACGCGCATTAAAGGCGATTCATTAGGTGCTGTGGTTGAGGTAGTGGCACTCAATGTACCGGCATTGGTGGGTGATCCATTGTATCAAAGTTTGAAATTACGCTTGATGGGCACTTTAGGCGGCTTAAATGCAGCGCAATCTTGTGAAATTGGGGATGGGTTGCAAGTCGTAGCACGTTTAGGCAGTGAAAACAATGATCCCATTCGCAGCAGTGGTTATCAAAGCAACTCGCATGGTGGTTTGCTCGGAGGCATCACAACGGGGATGCCCCTGGTCTGTCGTGTTGGTTTCAAACCAACATCTACAATCAATAAGAAACAGGATTCAGTGCGCAAAGATTTATCCGAAATGGCGTTCCAATTGGAAAAAGGTCGTCACGATCCGTGTGTAGGTGTGCGTGCAGGTGTAACCCTCGAATCGCGCATGGCGATTGAGCTGCTCAATGCGGTCCTCGCTCACCAGGCCGCACGCATTGATCCACAGCAGTTTAAATTGTTTTAGTTCTCGATTTTATAAGGAAAAAGCCTATGTCGTTTTATCCTGAACCATCACCTGTACCGGAATTGTTGAAAACGGCCGTTTTCACCCTCAGACCACTCACGCCGGCCCATGTCCAACTTGACTACGCCGCGCTGATGAGCAATATCGAATTGCTGCGCCTCTGGGGGGGACACAATTGGCCCACCGCCGATTTTACACTGGCTGATAATTTACAGGATTTGGCATGGCACGATCGGGAACATCGTAAACGCATCGCCTTCACTTATAGCGTGCTTTCGGCGGCTGAAGACCAATGTTTGGGCTGTGTATACATCAATCCACTCACAAAAGTATTGCCAGGCAATGAAACTGTATTGGCTGACGTTCCGTCCCAAACACCCATCGTGCGTTTTTGGGTCATCCAATCGCAGATCGACAATAAGCTGGATTCACAATTACTCGAAAGTTTAATCGCCTGGTTTAAGATGGAGTGGGATTTTTCTCTAGTTCTATATCACACGCGCAAGGCGAATGAGCAACAAATACACCTGTTAGGCGACCGTCTTAGGCATCTTTATACGCTGCAGCTTCCTAATCGTGGTGGCACAAATTTCTGTTATGGAACATAAATAAAAATGAAACGATATTGGGTCTTTTGTTTTTTGTTGATCAGCACCCTAACAGCCTGTGGCGCAGTAGACAACGGTGCAGCAAACAGTGGAGAAAATAATCATATGGAAAGTAATGCAGAAACGGCCGTGCAGCCCCAACAAATTATCTGTCACTTCGCCTATCGCGCTAATAGTGGCGGCCGTATCACCCAAGAAGAGAGCATCAGCATCAAAAATGAAAACACAGATTTGCAGCAGACCATCGGCGAATTTGATGTCAACATCCTGTATTTGGATGGCAGTATGGGCGGCGAACGCAGCTTACGTTTATCTGTCAGGCCCATAAACGGCACCAACGAACTCACCGCCCAACTTTACCAACTCCCACAAAACAGCGGTCCAATTAATCAATTTATTGGAGGTCACGGCTTTACTGGCCTGACATACGTCACCGATCCAGGCAGCAACGCCGAATTACAATTTTGGTGTACGGCCGAATAAGATATACTAAAACCACAAAGAACACAGAACGCACAGAGCTTTTTATGGACCGGCTGCGCGAACTACAGTTTGTTCCCAAGGAGGAATAATCATGACCCTTGAACAAGAAAAAATCTTGTCCCTTTTGGAAGAAGGCAAAATCAATGCGGCTGAAGCAGATGAATTATTAGCAACGATCGATGCCAGTGACATGGCTTTTGACGATTTAAGTTCAGGTGAAAATCCACCTGATATGTCACGTTTGCGGCAGATGTGGCGGATACCGTTTAGCATTTCCCTAACAATTTTAGGGTTAAGTGCCACGATATTACTCAGTTTACGCGGTGTAAAGGATAGACGCGGCCGTTTCATAAAAACACTTACGCTGCCCATTACCATCCTGGCTGCTCTCGCTGCATTGGTCAGTTACTGGTCTAAAAGCGCTCCCTGGATTCATGTACGTGTGCAGCAAGAAAGTGGTCAACGGTTTGCCATCAGTCTGCCGCTGCCTTTACAGCCGGTGCGCAGCGGCATAGACATGGCACGCCAATGGGTGACCGATGATAAATCTGGTGACATCCTCGACGCCGCCTCGGAATTTCTCACTGCTATTGATTCTCAGGAAGCTGGCGATCCGTTGACAATTGATGTGGATGATGGGGACAAAGTGCAGGTTTTTGTGGGCTAGTTAGCTTATTCAAGTAGTAAACGGAACACAGGGGAGCACAGGGGCCAAACGGAGTTGCACACAGAAAATGGATTCAGCGATTGACATTATCACCGCGTATGTGACAGGATTAGCATCCAGCAACATCACGGTAATGCAAGCCTTGTGGTCTGAGGAGTATGTCCTGGATTGGGTGCATGGAGATGCCTTCGAAAACAACCCATTGACCACAACTGAAACGGCCGCTTTCTGGCCTGCCTGGTTTGCTGCTTTCCCAGAGATGGATTATGAAGTTACACGCACAATTGCTGGTGAAACAGTCGTTGTTACCCAATGGATATTCACCGGCGTACATACACAGCCATTGGGTTCGCCTGTTTTTGATCCCGCAATCAAAGCCAAAAACCGCACCATCAGCTTTCGTGGCGTGTCAATCTATGATGTTGGCAATGGAAAAATCCAACGTGAAACCACTTATCTTGACCTGGCAACTTTGATGGTTGAATTAGGGGTTTCACTTTGAATCGGCAGCAACCTTTAGGTATGGTTGTCACAGCCAACGAAGTGCGTACCGGTAAACCCTCACCGCGCCGCGCACGCAATATCATTTTACTGTTGGCTGGCAGTGTCGCTTTGATGATGACCGGCTTTGGTGTGATCATGCCCGTTTTCGCCCGTCGTCTGGCCGAATTTGGTTCTGGTGTCGAAGCATTGGGCATTATGACAATGTCTTTCGCCTTGGCACAATTTGTGGCGGCCCCGATTATGGGCAATATGGCGGATCGTGTTGGGCGCCGACCAATGATCTTATTGGCATTGGCTGCATTTGCTTTGGCTAATATCGGTTATTTATTTGCGCCAAATACGGCCGTGTTTATCGCCATTCGCACGGCTGCGGGCGTATTCACAGCTGGCCTTTTCCCGGCAGCAATGGGTATCGTGGCCGACATCGTCGTTGAGCAAGAACGCGGCCGTTGGATCGGCATTGTCATGGGGGGCTATGGTGCCGGCTTTGTATTTGGGCCTGTGCTTGGCGGCTTGTTGTATGACGGTTTTGGCTTTGCAGCACCTTTTATTGCTTCGGCCGTTTTGGCTGTCTTGGCACTCGTTGCCGCCACGCTTTTCGTGCCCGAAACCCGCACAGCCACTATTCGGCGGCGTATCGGCTTACGGCAGCGGCGCACGCAAGCCATCTCCAAAGAACCCACACGCTCAATTTGGGCAACATTGCCGCGTCCATTAGCCGTCTTCGGCACATTACTCCTCATTGATTTCATGGGTGCGTTTACATTTGCCTACATTGAACCCCAAATGGTCTTTTACATGTACGACACATTGGCGTGGACAACTGCCCAATTTGGTCTTGTAGTCGGGGCTTATGGCTTGTCAATGATGTTGGGGCAAACCATATTGGGACAAACAAGTGATCGCTACGGCCGTAAACCCATTATTCTCATCGGCATCTTACTCAACACCACCCTCTTTTTTGGCATGGCAGCCGTCAGCACTTATGGCATGATGATGCTGGTCGCCGTTGTTGCCGGTTTAGGCAGTGCGCTGGTTGCACCTGCCGCCAGTGCTTTTTATGTTGACATAACAGAGGAGAAATATCGTGCGCGTATTTTAGGCATAAAGGAATCGTCTTTGGCTTTAGGCGGTGTTTTGGGACCGCTGTTGGTCGCGGTGACCGCCGGATTTCTGACCCCTAAACAAATATTCCTCAGTGCCGGTATATTTATGTTGGTCGGGCTTGTTTTTGCATTTTTATTCTTGCGCGAACCACAGCACCATCAAGAAAAAATCAATGATGATGTGACAACGGCCGTTAACAATCAACGCGCATTTGCCGCCCAAGCCTCTTTGCGCGGACTCGTTTTGAGTGCTCAAGCCAGTAGACAAAAGCACTCATATTAAATTGGGTTTTAGCTGAAATCAACCCGCAAAATGTGTGTCAACCTGCTGCCAACCCCAGCCAGGTCGCACTACGCCACCCCATTGCAAATTTAGCCCCAACACAGCCAAAAAACATTATCACCCGTCTTACCCGCTGGCCGGCAAGGTATGCAGCGCTGTATGCTTTCATTTCTGTGACCAAAGTTTTACACAATTCGGCCGTAAAAGCATGATTGGTGCGAAACAAGGGCAGACAG
>JAGRDI010000078.1:0-4294 GCA_020432765.1 Anaerolineales bacterium
TGGCAGTTAGCGAAAGAAAATCAAGTGGACGCGGCGGTTCATCACGAATCGATTGCAGTGTTACAGAGGTGGCGGAATTAGTTGAAAAAAGCGCAGCCATCCCGCCCGCTAGACGAAATGTATAGTTTTTTGTCCAAGCAGGCAGTGAATGATTAGACAACAGTTCCGTATCAGTTGGAAACGTGGGGAACGATATATCGATTGTCCCCCATGTTGTCCGACGTGTTGTAAATACAGCCGTTGCCGTCGTCACAATCTCATTCGCTTGCGACAGCGTTACAAACCAATGTTGGTTTGAGCGGTTGGTACGAATGAGTTGTGTTTCAATCTCAAATGCGCCATCTTTGACGGGGGCAGCGAAGTTGACTGTAATCGTGATTGGTTCACCCTGTCGTTTTGGATGGTCAAGCAGTGCTTTGAGCAGTACAGCGGCTGTAATGCCGCCAAATGGACCGACCATGTTGGCATAGGCTGGAGATGTATGCCCATGAAATCTGTTTTGCTCAACTGTCAGTTGCAAGGCCGAATCAAATGGATGCATTGGCAGAGAATAACAAAAAATGATTGTTAAGACAATTTGAAAAGCTGGCGTGGTAATCAATAGCAGAGATTAGCAAACGGCCGTTTTCATTCCCAATCCATCACCACATCATAACCTTAACTAGTTATTCCCCATCAAACTTTGCTATACTCTATCGAAACGCAGCACACTGGAATAAGTCCCAAACAAAGAGGCGAGATGACCACTTATACGATTCGCAAAATGATAAACACCCAGGTAGATTATCAAACCCTTTCCGATATAGAGCGCCTGATGGATCCTGATGATTACAGCACGGTCGAGTCGTGGCGTGACGAGTACGAAGGACAGGACCCCAACACTCTCAACGAAACTTACTTCATCGAGCAAGCTGGGAACGCCATCGCCTCGTTTCAATTTCATGAGACGCCTGCTATGCACGTGCCCGGCAAAGTACGCATCTGGCTCATGGTGCCACAAGACGCTACAGTTGAATTGTGTGAAACGTTAGTCACAGAAATGGAAGCGCGTATAGCAGCACACCCCATCAATCGTGCGGTTGGCCCCGTCAATGAAGCTTATGCTGTATTGATGACAACACTTAAAAAACATGGCTATCGCAGTGTGTTGCAGCAGATCGATACAACGCTCGATGTGGCTGCATTTGACGCTGCTCCTTATGCAGCCGAGGCACAACGGTTGGCTGAGGCAGGCATCCAGATCAAATCGTTGGCAGATTTGATGGCATCTGATCCTGATTGGGAGCGGAAATTATTCGAGTTACAATCAGTTGCACGTCGTGATATTCCACGCAAACCAGGTATTAAGGCCACCGACGTCAGCATTGAACAGTGGCGCAAATTTACATTTACGAGCGATTTGAGACCAAAGTTGTGGATGGTAGCACTTACAGATGAGGGCGCCTATGTGGGAACAGGCAATCTGTGGCTGCGTGATCCGGCAGGCAAAATAGGCGACAACGGGTTTTTGGGTGTGTTACGGCCGTATCGCCGTCGTGGTGTGGCTCGAATTCTGAAGGTGACATTGATTCGTGCAGCACAGAAGGAAGGTCTTAGCACCATCAACACAGGCAACAAGACAGACAACCCGATGTTACAGCTTAATTTGCAATTGGGTTTCGTGGTACGTCCTGGCTGGAGTTGGCATCAGATGGACAAACGTTTCGAGCGCTAATTTTAGCTGCTAAAATTATTGTTATGCCGACAACTCATCTCTGTAAAAGCTGTGGACAACCCATTACCGGCCGTTATCTCAACGCCCTAAATGCCGATTGGCATCCTGAACATTTTTGCTGCACCGTCTGCCAACAACCGATCACGGATGCGCGTTTTTACGTTCACGAAGGACGGCCGTGCCACCCGGCATGTTATGCAAACAGCCTCGCACCGCGCTGCACACACTGTAACAAAGCACTCACAGGTCAGTACCAAATCAACAGTTGGGGTGACCGCTATTGCAGCGACCACGCGCAGACAATGGCGTCTTGCGGCTACTGCGGCCGACTTGTGCCCCATACCACCAAACGCATGCGCCGCCGCTCGATTGAAGCCGTTCGCTGTGATCATTGTGCCTCCACCGCCATTGAAAACACCCCTCAGGCCAAACTGCTTATGACAAACCTGATTATCTGGGTAGAAGCACAAGGCATGGGCTTTCGCCAAAAAACATTCCGCATTGAACTGCTTGATCGTGCCGATTTCATTTCTCGCAAAAGCGGCCGGCGTGATCCGCTTGGCCTGACGTCCAGCACCCGCTTTATGCGTCAGAAGCGTGTTGATCATGCCAAGATTGAAAGCGTCGCCATTCTACGCGGCTTACCGCACACATTATTTGAGGGGGTTTGCATTCATGAACTGGGCCACGTTTGGCTTGTGCAGCAAAACATTGTCAATTTACCCAGCCTGGATGAAGAAGGGTTTTGTGAATTGCTGGCATACCGCCATTACATAGAAATTGGCAGCAACGTGGATCTTTTTTATGCGCGGGGCATCGCTGAGAATAGTGACGCTGTTTATGGGGGTGGCTTTCGCAAATTGAAGCGGCTTGAAGAACGTGTCGGCTTTGCCCAAATCATTAAGGCGTTACTGCGGAAGAAGAAATTGCCTTTGTAGTCGATTGCCGCGAAGTACTAGACGTACAATGGCCAAAGGGACAATACATTAGCGCAGATGGGCCGATGTGCACCTGAACTTACTAACCTATACTGGTAGCAGTTATCAAATAATTTGAACCTGGACAGCAATCTTGCTGAAGGGCTTAGTAATTTAGGAGCATAATCATGAACCGTAAACAATTGATAGGATACCTTTTAGTTTTTGCACTTTTGAATTTATTCGCAACTGGTAAATGGGTGGTAGCGCCCTTTGTGTGGCTGATACCAGCCGTCGGTCTTTATATTATCCATCGCACTCCAACAAAACGTGGTTTTTTCTTGCTTTATTTGGCGGCTTATATACCGATGACTATTGCCTGGTATGGTGCTGCTGCTTTCCCCATGCCGATTTATCCCGTTTTCATGTTGGTGAATGCCTTTGTGGCTGTTTTGCCCTACTTGATTGATCGCATTTTCGCTCCTCGCCTGGGTACTGGCTTTTTGACGACATTGGTTTTTCCCTTAGCCGCTACTTCAATTGAATTTTTATTGATGTCGGGGGGACCTTTGGGCAGCTTTGGGGCGTCAGCTTATACGCAGGCTGGGGTACAACCGTTTACGCAGTTGGTTTCGATCACGGGTATTTGGGGTATTTCATTCCTGATTGCCTGGTTTGGTTCGGTGGTTAATTGGGCCATCACACAACGGCAAGCACAACGGCCGTTTACCAAAGGTGTGGTTGTGTATGCAGTGGTGCTAACGGCCGTCTTCCTCTTCGGCGGGGTTCGCTTACTGACTGCGCCAGAGCCAGAACAAACGGTAAAGGCGGCTTCATTTACAGCCGTTCACGTCAACATGGGCGAAATGATGCAGCTGTATCAATCTGACCCGGAAGCGTTTCGCCAAAAAACACAGGCCAATCATCAAACCTATCTGGCACAAACAGAAACGGCCGTCGAAACGGGTGCAGAAATCATTTTATGGCCGGAACTGGCTGGGCTGGGTATGGCCGATGATGTAGAAACATTGGTGGCTAATGGTCAGGAATTGGCAAATGCAAATGATATTTATTTGGCAATGCCGCTGTTCATCATGGACCCGGCGGGTGAAGCCCAAACGGTTAACAAAATGGTTATTGCCGACCCAAATGGTGAGATTGTACTGGAGCATGTGAAGTATGGCGGCAATATGTTGGAAGGCACGCAGCCCGGCAGCGGCGTTTTGCAAATGGTCGAGACACCATTTGGTAAACTAACGGCCGTTATTTGTTGGGACACCGATTTCCCTGCAATCGTAAGCCAGGCCGGGCAGCAGGGTGCAAACATCATGCTTTCCCCCGCCTATATTTGGCCAGAAGCGGCTGGAATCCATGCGGACATGGCTCCTTTCCGCAGCATCGAAAATGGCATGTCGATTGTACGCCAGTCGGATGATGGCTATTCCCTGGTAAGTGATGGATACGGCCGTGTCTTAAGCAAAGAAAACCACATCGGCAAAACAGGCGTGATGATGGTCAGCGAAGTTCCCGTCCAAACAGTAAAAACAGTATATCCAATCGTCGGCGACATCGTTGGTTTACTATCTATTTTGGGCTTTTTAATTGTTATCGGGATCGTGATAGTAAAACGTTTTCGTCAACCAAAAGAGAACGCCGTTCTAAA
>JAGRDI010000078.1:4380-10122 GCA_020432765.1 Anaerolineales bacterium
GTTCCTGACAGATAGCTATGCTTCTGCCCGAATCCATGTGTTGGCTTCGTCCAATTGATCCGTGCCAAACAGCTTCACTTCCCCTGGAATGAGGAAGCCAAACGCCTTGATAGAACCGCGAATCCATTTTTTATTGGTCACGACTCCAAGCTTTTCAAAATGCGTGAAATCTTTCATGCCGACTTTGGTATCGTCCCACATCGCCTCGGCTTCATATCCGTCGTACGCTTTGCCAAGAATATAAAGCAGGCGCAGCTTGTCATACTGTTTGCGCAGTGCTTCAAGCGCGGGCACAAAGATGTTCTCGTAATCATCGCCGGTGATTTTGCCTTTGGCGGTCAGGATAATGATATTGGTATCTGGTACTTGTTCTAACTCGATCATGGTTTGTTTTCTCCTTCTTAATGCTTACTTGTAGGAGAAACGGCCGTTTCACCCACAAGTAAACCAAGTCATATAACGCCATTTATCCATTCGATTTGAACGCTTACGTAATTATGACACAAGATTGTTTTGTTGGGGAGTTAGTTTTGTGCGCTGGGGATGTGCCCATTCCCGCTAACATCCATTTGGCAGTTCTGCGCGTTAACGTCGTATAATTTGTAAAACGACGAGAAGGATGGTTGCTGATGTTGATTTTCATTTTGTTATTTTTAGGCTGGGGTGTGTTTCATTCCGTAACGGCCGCTTTGGGCTTGAAGGGCTGGTTTCGCAAGCGGTTTGGGGAAGCGGCTTATGCAGGCTGGTATCGTCTGCTCTATAACCTTATTTCGGTGATTTCATTTTTGCCCGTTTATTTGTTAATTCCAGTTGTGATGTCGCAGGATGTGTTGTGGGCCTGGCAGCGGCCGTATCTCTTTTTTGCCGTCGGGATGCAGCTCATTGGGTTGATTGGGCTGGCATATGCCTTGTGGGTGACTGATTTTTGGCATTTCATCGGTGTGCGTCAGGCGGTTTGGTATCTACGTGGCGCCAAACAACCTCCCCCTGAGCCACACTTTACCATCACTGGCCCGTATGCGCTGGTACGTCATCCGCTCTATCTATTTTCATTATTAATTTTGTGGTTTAACCCGGTGATGACGATGGGGAGCTTTGTTTTTTATGTGCTGGCGACAGCCTATTTTTGGATTGGCTCGATTTATGAAGAGCATAAGTTGTTGGCGCATTTTGGCGCGGCATACAAAACGTATCAGCAAAGCGTGCCGCGCCTTTTGCCATTACCGCGTTAGGCAATTAGGTTATCAATAGCATTTCTATTTCAGATTTGTCAAGTTTCTCTCACGAATGGATTGTGAACAAATTTGTCAAAAAACTTGACAAATCTCTACCCTAATCTGCTGCGGTCAAAGCCGCTGTGGTCACATCCACATCATCTTCCAGCTCTGTGAAATGATCGAACTGGCTGTAGTACAAGTCAGCATATACACCGTCGCGGGCGAGGAGTTCTTCATGTTGCCCCTGTTCCACGATGTCGCCATCTTGCATCACCAGGATCAGATCGGCGTTGCGGATGGTCGAAAGCCGGTGCGCGATGATGAAACTGGTGCGCCCTTCCATCAGCCGGTCCATTGCCTTTTGAATGAGCACTTCCGTGCGCGTATCGACGGAACTGGTTGCCTCATCCAAAATGAGCATCTTGGGATCGGCCAGGATGGCACGAGCGATAGTCAACAGCTGCATCTGTCCCTGAGAAATGTTGGTCACCTCTTCGTTGATTTCCATAGCGAAGCCTTCCGGCAGCGTGTAGACAAAATGGTCGACATGAGCAGCCTTAGCGGCCGCAATCACTTCCTCGTCGCTCGCATCGGGACGGCCGTAACGGATGTTTTCCATAATCGAGGCATTGTACAACCAGGTATCCTGCAAAACCATGCCGAAGGAACGCCGTAGATCCGCCCGTTTCAAATCGCGAATATCATGGCCATCTACCAGGATCGCGCCCTCGTTGACATCATAGAAGCGCATCAACAGCTTAACAATTGTCGTCTTGCCGGCTCCTGTGGGGCCAACGATGGCTACTTTTTGACCGGACAGCGCCTGCGCCGATAGGTTTTTGATGACTGGCTCGGCCGGGTCATAGCCGAAATGCACATTGCGGAACTCGACATGACCCTGCAGCGCTTCGATTATCACTGGCTGGGTGGTCTCAGGTACTTGCTCGGATTCGGCCAGGAACGCAAAAACGCGCTCAGCCGCCGCCGCTGTTTGCTGCAAGATGTTGGAGATGTTGGCTAACTGCGCCAGCGGTTGATTAAACTGGCGCACATATTGGATGAACGCCTGGATGTCGCCGACAGTGATGGTTCCGCCGATAGCCAGGTAACTGCCGACCACAACCACGATCACGTAGCCCAGGTTGCCGATGAAATTCATGATCGGCATCATCAAGCCTGTATAGAATTGTGATTTCCAGCCTGCCGCATAGAGCGTATCATTGTATTCTTCAAACTGGGCGATGCTGCGTTCTTCGCCATTAAACGCCTTCATGACGCGATGTCCGCCAAACATCTCTTCGACATGGCCGTTCACATGTCCCAAATATTCTTGCTGTGCGCGAAAGTAAACCTGGGAACGCTTGATGATGAAGCCAACCACACCCAGGGTTATGGGAATCACAACCAGCGAAGCCAGCGTCAGTAATGGGCTGATGGAAAGCATCATGATCAGCACACCGACGACGGTGATGACAGAGGTGATAATTTGCGTCAGGCTTTGGCTGAGTGTTTGATTCACTGTGTCCACGTCATTGGTGATGCGCGAAAGCACTTCCCCTTGCGATGTTTTATCAAAGTAACTCAGCGGCATGTGGTTCATTTTCTGAGATATTTCTTGTCGCAGTCGATAGGTAATGTCGGTGGATACGCCGGCCATGATGTAGCCCATCAGGTAGGCGAAAAGCGACGAAAACAAATAGAGAATGAGCATAGTGCCCAAAATCTGCCCAATATAGGCAAAATCAATCGAGCCTGTGCCAGACATTTCGGCGATTGCGCCTTCAAAAACGGCCGTTGTGGCATTGCCCAGAACCTTGGGCCCAATGATGTTAAATATAGTTGAGAGTACAGCGAAGATGACCACAAAGATTAGCTTCAGCCTGTGCCCACGCATATATTGAGCAAGTTTGATCATCGTAGCTTTGAAATTGTTTGCTTTTTCATCCCCGCCGCCCATTGCGCCGGGGCCGTGTCCACGTCCTCGCATCATCATGATTGTAATTCCTCCATGCTTAGCTGCGACAGCGCAATTTCTTGGTACGTTTCACAACTCTTCATCAATTCCTCGTGTGTGCCTTTGCCGACCACGCGGCCCATATCGAGCACAATAATCTGTTCGGCGTTTTTCACGGTGGCGACGCGCTGCGTAACCACCAATTTAGTGCTTTGCTCAGTGCTGTTGCTCAATGCTCGGCGCAAGGCGGCATCCGTCTTGAAGTCCAGTGCGGAGAAGGTATCGTCAAAGATGTAGATGGGCGCCTTCTTGACCAGGGCGCGGGCGATAGAAAGGCGCTGCCTTTGCCCGCCGGAGACATTGGAACCACCCTGCGAGATTTCGGTAAACAGCCCATCGGGTTTGCTGTCAACAAATTCAGCCGCTTGTGCGGTGGCAACGGCCGTTAACAGATCATCGTTGTTGGCGGCCTCATCCGCATAACGCAGGTTGCTTGCTATCGTGCCGGAGAACAAAATGCCCCGCTGTGGAATATAACCAATGCGTTCACGCAAATCGTGCTGCGTCACCGTGCGAATATCGATGCCGTCCAACAAAATCTCACCGTCAGTGACATCGTAGAAACGCGGGATCAGGTTGACAACTGTAGATTTGCCGGAGCCTGTGGAACCGATGAAAGCTGTTGTCTCTCCTGGTCGGGCGGCGAAGTTAATATTGTGCAGCACATCTTCATCAGCGCCCGGATAGCGGAAGGAGACATTGCGGAACTCCACCTTACCACGGAAATTGCCGTTCAAGCGTACCGGCTCAACCGGGTCCAGGATGATCGGCTCGGTTTCCAACACATCGGCAACGCGATCTGCTGAAACAGAGGCACGCGGCAGTATGATGAACAACATCGACATCATCAAGAAGGCGAAGACAATTTGCATCGCATATTGTAAAAAGGCCATCATATCGCCTACCTGCATCGTACCGGCCGATACCTGCTGTGCACCGACCCAGATGATCGTGACTGAAAGCACATTCAAGATCAACATCATGATCGGCATCATGACCGCCATTAACCGTCCGACGAAGAGCGTGTTCTCAGCCAATTCGGCATTTGCCTTGTCGAAACGATCTTCTTCAAAGGATTGCATGTTGAAAGCACGGATGACCAGCATACCGGAGAGATTTTCGCGGGCGACCAGGTTCAGCCGGTCGATCAACTTCTGCATAATGCGGAATTTGGGCAGAGCGATAGCAATCAGGGTGATAATTACGCCGATCAAGACGATAACGGCCAGGGCAATCGTCCACCACATGGAGGGGCCAGTGTTCATGGCACGGATGATGCCGCCAACACCCAGGATGGGTGCATAGAAGAGCAGGCGCACGGTGATCACGGTCATCATTTGTAACTGCATGATGTCGTTGGTGTTGCGTGTGATCAGTGAAGCCGTTGGGAATTGGTCGAATTCAGCGCTGGAGAAGCTCTCAACCTTCTTGAAGACATCACTGCGTAGGTCGCGTCCGCTGCCGGCGGCAATCTTAGCCGCGAGATAGCCGACGGCAATGGTACAGAGTGCCGATAACAAGGTAATGACCAACATGATCGCGCCGGTGCGCAGGATGTAGCGTGTTTGCAGCGAGGTCACGTCGCGACCTAACGCTGCATACTCTGCTTTCACACCAGCAACGGCCGTTTGGTTTACAAATGATTCACCTAGAGCGTCGAGGCGCTCGGTGACCGCGTCGCCGAGTTGTGCAAGCTGGTCAGCGGGCAGCCGGGCGATCAGCGCGAAGATGTCTGTTCCGGGCGGAATGCGCGATAGATCAAACTCACCGCTGCCGCCGAACATTTGTGCCGCCGCCTCGGGATTGGCCATGGCTTGCTCCATCCCCGAGACAATCACCCAAGAACGCGCCAACGGCGCGTTTATCTGGTCGATCTCGTCCTGGTTGAGGTCGTTGAGAACGTAAATCGACTGGTCGGCCAGGACGGGATAAGTCTCGATGTAATCAGCTGCCGCTGTGGAGCCGGTTTGGATGAGGGTGTAGGCCTCGCGGACGGCATCTTCATCTTCGTCGCTCATGAAGAGGAGTAATTGGTCCAGTCGTTCCTGGCGCACTGCTTCAGAAACGGCCGTTTCGATGCCGCCCAATTGCACGCCGGTGTTGACTATCTGCGCCAGATAATCGGGCAGCGCGAGATCTAACATAGCCTGGGTAAACAACAAGATGATAGTTACCGCCAGCATGAGGGTGTAGGGCTTCAGGTATTTTCTTATTCGTAACATATGTGTATTATTCCTTCAAAATAGTGACTATGATAAGGACAGGTTTTATTGCTTAGTGATCGTCTAAAATAACTTCTCGTTTTTTGTTTGTAGTAACCGCTTCAGCGGTCTGCGACCCAGATGTCACCCACGACTAAAGTCGTTACTACGAACTTATTTGCGGACGCTTACTTATTACTGTTTTTTGGGTCGGTCATGCCACACTGCGCACGGCCGTCACATGTACCTCCAGCTTCTGCAACAGGTTCAGTAAATCAACTTGTTCATCACTGCCCAGTACACTGAAAAA
>JAGRDI010000078.1:10230-10645 GCA_020432765.1 Anaerolineales bacterium
GGCGCTCCACCAATCCTTCTTCTTCCAAATTGCGAATGAAAGAACTCATCGTGTTACGGCTAACACCCTGCCGGTCGCTGATTTCGGAAGGGTTTAACTCTGCACGCTCGCCCATTTGCTCGGCAAAGAAGAGGTGCATCAGCACCCGATACTGTGCGAAGGAAAGTCCGGCTTCTTCTACACTTTGCCCACCCATATGGTAGATGGCACGCGAAACATAGCCCAATTCATCCATCAATCGGATAGTCTGCGGATCGATTTGGGGATTGAACTCTTGCATGAACTGCATCCACTTTTGCCGTTTTTCCTTGTCTTTCTGCCAACTTTTTCTGCTCATTTTGTGTTCCTATCACTACGTCGTACGCCATTTGTACCCCATTCAAACAACAGGGAACCGCTGCGTGCGATTACTACG
>JAGRDI010000079.1 GCA_020432765.1 Anaerolineales bacterium
ATGCTTGCTACACATGCCGATGACGGGCAACAGCTGCGGTCAAGAGAGCATGCAACAGTTGCCCATCACCCCAAGTTAACAGTTGAATACGGAGAACCACCTAATGATCCAACTGCCACTTTCCAGGATGGCGTTGATAATTATACTGGAACACGTGACACATATATTTACGATGTTGATCCTGAAACAGTGCGTGGGAGTGAAATCACATTTATCCAAGATATAAACACAAATGATCAAAGAACTTCGTTATTGTCTTTTGATTTATCCTCTGTTCCTGCCGGATCAGTCATTTTGTCAGCGGAACTTCAATTTTATGTGGATACGGAAGGGCAAGGATTTAACATGCATCGCATGTTACAATCTTGGGATGAAGCAACGATCAGCTTTACCTCGAATGGCGGTCATTTTGCCGCAGATGATAATGATGCTGAAAGTACCGTTGTTGCTAATTGGCCTGGAGATGATAACTATACCGGATTTATTACCGTGGCAGTTCCAGTAGGCAGCATTCAAGAATGGCTCGATGGCACATTAGCCAATAACGGCTGGCTTATGCTTGCCACGCATGCCAGCGATGGGCAACAGCTGCGCTCAAGAGAAGCCGCGACAATTGCCGAACGCCCAAAACTAACACTTGTGTTTGCAGTGCCCGTAAACCCGACACTCACAATCACCACCAGCCAGCTAACCCGGTCAAATGAAGTCCCGGGTTGCATCTATAATCTTTATCACAGCAACAGCCCATATAGTGGCTTTACACTCTCTATGCCCGATATAGATACTGCACCTATTGACATTAGCGCTGATATTGGAAGCGTGCCAGATTATTATTATGTTGAAGCTAATTGTGGTGCTGGCGGCACGGCCGTTTCCAACACAGTAGGTGAGTTTTCCTTTAGCATTGTACCCGGAACCTAAAGGCGTTGAGCTTGCAAAGCTGTCATCTTATGGCAAAATCTTATCATGGCAGCAACGGCCGCATCAAAAAAAGATCATTCATCAGATAAGGCGCAGATCAAACTGCGCCTGCGCCTGCCGCTGATTTGGCTAGGTGTGTTACTGGTGGCCGCTTTTTTCCTGCCGGATCGCGTTTGGAACACATTGTTGATCGGGATTGGCGGTCTGTTTATCGTCGCTTATGTCTGGGTCTGGCAGCTCGCCAAAGGGCTGCGGGCCGAGCGGCGGCTGCGTTTTGGCTGGGTAGCTGTAGGCGACCATCTGCAAGAAGAATTTGCGCTTTTCAACGCGGCTGAACTACCTGCACTCTGGGTTGAAATCAAAGATGCATCTAATGTGCCCGGCTATTCAGCCGCCATTGTGCAAAGCATGGGAGCACATCAAAACGGTGCTTGGCGTAAAACGGCCGTTTGCATCCAACGCGGTCAATTCACACTTGGCCCCTGGGCAATCCGCAGTGGTGATCCATTTGGCATCTTCCAGGTAACCCGCCACTATCCAGTCAGCCACGAAATCATCATCCATCCACCCATCCATGGCCATTTGCCGATTTCATTGCCGGCAGGTCAAAGCAACGGCCGTGTTCGTGCGCGCCAACGTGCCTTGCAAGTAACCATCAATGCAGCCAGCGTGCGCAACTATCTGCCTAATGACCCCATGAACCGCATTCATTGGCCCACCAGTGCGCGCAAAGGAGAACTGTTTGTTCGCCAATTTGATCTCGACGCGGCAGGCGACATCTGGATTTTGTTGGATATGCAAACGGCCGTTCAGCTTGGCAAAGATGCGGATAGCACAGAAGAACATGCGGTTTTGTTGGCTGCTTCATTGGCCGCCCGTGCAGTTCGCCAAAATCGATCAGTCGGCATCGTCACCTACGGCCAACAACCACAGATATTGCCACCGGGGCAAGGTCAAGGGCAATTGTGGAAAATTTTACGCTCATTGGCACTTGTGCATGCCGATGGCATAACTGATCTTGGCGCAGCTTTACGCGACCTCAGCCGCATTTCACAAAAAGGAGCCGCCGCGATTATCATCACGCCTAACAGCACCCCCGATTGGCTGCCACATTTATTTTCCTTGGCACAAAAAGGCATCCAAAGCAACGTAACCTTGTTGGACAGAGCCAGTTTTGGCGGCGCAGGTGCCAGCGAACAACAGCGCAGCGCAATTCGTCAATTGGGATTCAGCGCAAATATCATCCGCTGTGGCGAAGTTGGCCAACCATTAACAACACAGGTGCAGCGCGGTGTTTGGGAGTTTAAGGTCACCGCCATGGGCAAGGCGATTCCTGTGCGCAAACCGAGTGATTTATGATCCTTGAAGCTGGTCTCTGGGCGTTTAATCGTTACCGGCCGCGCGAAGGCTGGTTATCGCTTATCTTGGTTGTTTCAGCAATTACCTGTGTAATTATGGCAATTGATGAGATAGGCTGGGTTCCGGAAGATGCAGTTGTGGTACCAGCGGCGCTGATCGGTTTATTATTGGGGGTGGTTTTGGCAAAACGGCCGTTATCCACCTGGGTCGCCTGGACTTTCATTACGCTCTATGGTTTATTGGTCGTTTTGCTTACACTCAGTAATCTATGGCCGCCTGTGCATCTGCTGTTTGGCCATTGGAGCGAACTACGCCAACTATGGCTACAAAACGGTGCATCCTTCTTAGATCGCAGCGCAAGTTGGATTGAAACTGTTGCCAGTGGTGGCAGCAGTGCCGAAACGATTATTTTTGCGGTGATTTTAGGATTAGCAGTTTGGTTTCTAGCTGCATATGTGGGTTGGAGTACGTTTCGTCAACAACGGCCGCTGCTCGGACTAACTTTAATGGGCATCTTACTTGGCCTGAATGTCTATTATGGCAATGGGTCCATCTATTGGGTGCCCATATTCGTAGGTATCGCCGTCATCGCTGCCGCTGTGTTAAATTTTGCTAATCTTGAACAGAAATGGCAAACCCATAATGTGGATTACTCGCGTGAAATCCGCACTGAGTTAATTTTATATGCCAGTGCTATTGGGATCACTTTATTGGCACTGGCCTTGCTTTTACCGGGCATCAATCTTAGCAAAATCGCCCAGAATTTGCTCACACGACCGGCCGTCAGCTCGGCTGAGGATTCATTGGCACGCGCATTTGCTGGTGTACGCCAACCCTTACAAGCAGTCCCACCCGGTGCACAAGGCGGCAGCGGAACAATGCCACGTTCATTCTTGTTGGGCAACGCGCCCCAACTTTCTGAAACGATTATGATGACAGCCAAAACCCAGGTACTTGAGGGAAATGAAGATGCGGCATGGTTAAACGGCCGTCATTGGCGTGCACTCAGCTATGAAATTTATACAGGACGCGGTTGGACATTGAGCAGTGAACGCAACGAACCCTTACGCCCCTTTGAAGCCATTCCCCTACCAGCAGCAGAAGCACAGGCAACCTTAAACCAGGATGTGGACTGGATTCATGACAAGCGTGCCACACGCTACACACTCGGCCAACCGATTCAATTTAATCAAGCCACTGTCACAAGCTGGCGCGGCCTCGATGATCTCGTGCGCGTGCGCAGTGAATCCGGTTCACAATACGCTGCCTTGACGCGCGTTTCCACAGCAACAGCGGATGAATTACGTGCCGCTTCCCTCGCTGATGTTCCTCCCGCATTACTAAATCGCTACACGAATTTACCCGCCAGCGTGCCACGACGCGTGCATGAATTGGCGGTAGAAATCGGTGCCGATTTGCCAACTGCCTATGATCAAGCGTTTGCGATTGAACAGTTTTTGCGCCAATATACCTACACATTAGAGTTGGAAGCGCCGCCCACAAACGTGGACCTCGTCGATTATTTTCTATTCGATTTGCAAAAAGGATACTGCGATTATTATGCCTCGGCGATGGTCGTTTTGGCACGCAGTCTTGGTTTGCCGGCACGCATGGCGACCGGTTTTCTTGCGCAGCCAGTTGATGCCGAAGGCGTGCAAACGATTCGCCAAATCCATGCCCATTCCTGGGCTGAGATCTATTTTGAACCTTATGGCTGGATTGAATTTGAGCCAACGGCCGCTTTTGTCACGCCGCATAATCCCCCGCCGGATTTTTTTGACAGCGCCGATCAATACATCCCCGACGATAGTGCTTACGAAGCCCCCCCCATTCCCGAACGTGCACCGCAAAAACCATTACCGTGGAAACAAATAATTATTGTTTTGGGGCTGGCTGTGGCTGTTCTTTTGATCGGGTGGCAACAGTACAGCAAACGCACTGATTTGGATGATGTGCAGTGGGCATACGGCCGTTTACAAGATAACGCCACGCGCTTAGGACAAAGCCCACAGGCAAACCAAACGCCACATGAATTCAATCGACAATTCCTGGCTTATCTGGATAAATTGGCACAACGACCCCATTTGGAATCCACAGCCAACACCATGAAAAAACCAGTCAACAAAATCACCTCAAAATTTGTCGCCAGGCAATATAGCATGCATAAAACAGATGAGGGCGAAAACCCCAAAACTGTGTGGCAGCAATTAAAACGGCCGTTGCGTTTGTTACGCTTGCTCAGACGCTTAAAGATTATTAATTAACCACAATCCACCATCTATTTGACTGCAACAAGATTTATGAGTACCCCATCAATGTCGTATCATAATATCATTGCAGGGTTTATAAAATGCCTGTTGCCCCACAAGTTACTCATCCGGGTGTCTATATTCAAGAACTGCCTGGTAATGAGAATAAATGTCAAGTAACTAATCAGGTATCTCTCGACTGTCATACCCGTGAAGGCGGGTTCCATGCATTTGGATTCCTGCCTTCGCAGGAGGAATGACCTGTATAGATACAATGTTAATATAAATTCGACAGCAGCCGTTAAGGTTAATGATTAATTCGTGCTGATTGACAACAAATCCGATTAACGCTTACAATTCCTGCATGCGTGCTATCAGAACATTTGTTTGCGTCGGATTGTTTGGGTTGCTCATTCTGACTGGCTGTATTTCGGCCATGAATGCCAATTCTGCAGCAACGGTCGAACAGTCGAATACGACCATTAGTCAGCAACCAACGGCAACGGCCGTTGCCCACACAGAAACGGC
>JAGRDI010000080.1 GCA_020432765.1 Anaerolineales bacterium
TTTTGGGCGATGGCATGGTATCCATGGATTTTATTGGCTGCCGATTGTTTAATGCAGTGCGTTGAATTGCAAACCAAGGATGACAGCGGTTCCCTGGCTTGTCAGCGCGAAATCGCTGTCTTGGGCCTCACCTACGCCGCCTTGATCCTAAGCCATAATATTTCCGCTTTGATTTTCTCACCCTTTTTGCTGCTCTATATATTATTGCGCTGGTTGTTGCCCACTAAAAAAGCTGCTGCTAATAAAACTTCGACTTTCTTAGGGCGTGTCCCTCATCTACTTTCACCACTACTGGCCTTGTTGTTAGCCTTTGCGCTGGCTGCCTGGTTTTTTGTGCCCGCACTGCTTGAACAAGATTTTGCACAACTGGGACCGGTTACAGAAGGTTATTTCCATTACAGCAACCATTTTCGCGGCCTCAATCTTGTCCAACTCAAATTGTGGTTTGATTATGGGGTCACAGGCGGCAATGCGTTTCGAATGGGACTGTTACAAGCGATAACGGCCGTCCTTGGCACAATCATCCTCATCACCCGCAAAGAAATCGCGCTTACCAATCGCATTTTCATCCCCTTGGCGCTCGTCATCAGCACCTTCATGCTGACCCCCTTGTCACAAATCTTGTGGCGTGGCTTACCGCTGCTCTCTTTTACACAGTTTCCCTGGCGCTTTCTTTCCGTGCAAGCGTTACCTGCCGCTCTAGCTGCTGGAGCTCTGGCACTCTTGCCCTGGCGCCGCTTTACCGTGCCGCTGCTGCTGGTTGTGCTTACACTCAGTGGCCTGGCAGCCCTGCGCACCGACCATCTCATCCTCAATGACGCAGACATCACGGCTGAAAAATTGGCGCAGTATGAATGGTTTAGCGGCAATATCGGCACGACCGTCAGTGCGGAATATCTGCCACCCAGCGTACAGCCACGCCCCTATTCGAATGCATGGCTCAATGGCACACCCCGCGATACCGTACGCGCCTTAACGGGCGAGCTGGTCACTGCATCGCTGCAAGAACGCCATACGGATCAACAAATTTGGCAGGTGGAAACGGCCGTTTCTGGTGCAACCCTCCTCTTCCCCACCCTCGCCTGGCCCGGCTGGAGCGCCACCATTGACGACAAGCCGGCGTCGTTAATCCCTGCGCTGGGCTCAGGTTTGCTGCAGCTAGATGTGCCGGCCGGAATTCACACAATCAGATTACAATTGCAACGCACATCCAACCGTCTCCTCATGGAACTACTTTCCCTGGCGGCACTCATTATCGCGCTTTGGTTTTGGCAGCCACGACCGAATCTAAAATGGGCATGGCTGGGAATTGGTGTGTTCTTGTTGATGATTACGGCCGCCCTTTGGCCCCAGCAAACACTCACACAGGACGATCTAACCTGGGATTTCGCACAGATGGGATATTTGCATCATGATGTGGATGGCGTGACTTTTGAGAATGGCGCCGTACTTGAAAACTATACTTACAGTCAAGAAACGATAAATGCCGGCACGACAATGACGATTACAATGAATTGGCAAGCAGGGCTAGATAGTCCGGCAACGTTGGCCTTAACCACACCGGCTGCTGCCTGGTCTGCCATCCAACCCTCACCAGCGCCAATCGCCAGCCAAACAATCCCCACGCTACAATCCAGCACCGTTTTTAACCTTGAAATTCCAGCTAATGCGCCGCCTGGCTTAGTCATACCACGACTTACAGTGGCCGGCAGCCAACCATTGATGCCATCGGGACAGACTCGCGGCGATTTGTATTTACGGCCGTTCCATATCCAAAACAATCTGCCTGCCAACAGTGACCTAATCCTGGATGTGCGTGCTGTAGAGGTCACTGCACACGATCCCCACACGCTTGACATCCAACTAGCCTGGCACACAGACAAAGTCCTCAGCCAGAATTACAAAGTGTCCCTGCGTCTGAGCGACGCTAATGGGCAGCTTATCGCCCAACAAGACACACAGCCCGGCTTCGGCTTCCAACCCAGCAGCGGCTGGCCGGCAAGATCGTGGGTGAACGATTGGCTGGCACTGACTTTGCCTGACCTACTGCCCACGGCGGCACCCTATTCGCTGGCAGCCCATCTCTATAGAGTTGACAGTGGCGAAGTTATTTTGACACGTCTGTTAGGCGAAATCACACCAGATATTGATGCCGTTACATTTGATCCACATATGCCTGTTTTTGATTTACCGGCGGATGTTGTTGAAGAAACGGCCGTTTACCAAACCAACTCTACGCCACTCATCCAACTACGCGGCCATCAATCCACTCAAACACCTGAAACAGTCACGATAACACTCTATTGGGAGGCATTAACCGACATTCCTGGCGGCTATACGCGCTTCATCCACATCGTCGATGCCGGCAGCGGTGAAATTGTGACCCAGGTTGACAGCATCCCACATTTTAACAGCTACCCCACCAGCCAATGGCTGCCTGGCGAAATCGTCGGCGACACCATCACAATTGATCGCAGTCAAATAACATCTGATAATTATATTGTTGTGGTTGGTTTTTATGAACGGGTGGGCGATGGGTTTGTGCGCTTAACGGCCGTTGCCCCCGACGGCTCCCAATTTGCCGATGGCCGTGTGCCGTTGACTGAATAGCCGCGATTCGTAAATCGCGGCTGCAAGGATTAACCGATTAAGATCACTTTGCCGCTGCGGCCAGGTGTATCAGCATGGACGACCGCTTTTTTGAAGTCAGCCAGGTCATATTCCGCCTCAACGGGTGGTACGATTTGTCCTGTGGTCATCAACTGCATCAAACGCGCCAACACAGGCATCAACTCGGCGGATGGTGTGGTTCTGAGCCGGTAGGTCAACCAAAAGCCACGCACCGTATTGCCCCTAAACAAAATTTTACCGCTGTGCAACGGAATTGGTTCACCACTTAAGCTGCCATAGACAATCATCGTGGCACCAGGAGCTAAACAACTCACAGCTAATGCACCCGTCTGGCCACCAACCGCCTCAAGCGCTCCTTTAACGCCTTTGCCGCCAGTCAACGCTTTCACTTGTGCAACCACATCAGCATCTTGTGTACAGATGACAGCATCAGCACCCAAATCCAGCAATTCTTGTACCTGTTCGCGACGACGCACAAAGTTGACGGTTTTGTAGCCTTGCAACTGCGCTATCTGCAAAACCAGCCGCCCCAGGGTAGAACCAGCGGCGGTTTGCAAGACCCAATCCCCCGCTTGTAAATCTAATTCATCTTCCAACATCATCCAGGCGCTCACCGGGTTGCCTAGAAACTGGGCGGCCGTCTGGTCAGACAGCTCATCTGGCACAGGCAGCACCAAGTCAGCATTCGCCAATCCATATTCAGCCCAGGAACCGCCGCGGATGCCGAATGGAATCACACGCCGGCCAATTTGTAGGCCCGCTACGCCAGCACCCAATGCAGCTATTGTGCCCATCCCTTCAAGTCCGGGCACGGCTGGTAATTTGGGTAAACGGCCGTATTCTCCTTTGATCGTTGCGAAATCAGATGGATTGATCGGTCGATGGGTAAAGCGCAAGCGAATTTGTCCTGGCCGCGGTTCAGGCAGTGGCAAATCAATCAAATTAAGCACATCGAGCGGCTGGCCAAATTGTGAAAACTGAATGGCACGCATCTTATTGTTGTACTTGTGCCAAGCCAAACTCGATGCTCTTGGCAGGGCTGACCTTGTAACGTACATCTTCCAGTTTGCCTGCGGCATCAACCACAAAATGGCTGCGAATAATGCCCATGTAGGCACGGCCGTACATGTTCTTCTCACCCCACACTCCATACGCATCAGCCACAGCATGATCCATGTCTGAAAGCAAATGATAGGGCAGTTTTTCTTTGGCACGCCATTTAGCCAAATCTGCAACTGAATCAGGGCTAATACCTAATACAACCACATTCGCCGCTTCAATCACCGGAAAATTATCGCGAAAGCCACACGCTTGAGTTGTACAACCAGGCGTATCCGCCTTAGGATAAAAGAAAATCAAAACACGCTGCCCACGTAAATCGGATAATTTTATGGTCGAGCCATCATCAGCCGATAGTTCAAAGTCTGGGGCTAAATCATCAATTTGTAACATCTTCACATCACCTATTCCTTTTTTATGCATTTTATCAAGGCCTGTTATAGTCCAGAACAGTTTGTGGTTGTCTATACTTGCACAATTTCTCATTTTCTCCTAACACCTATAATAAACACAACAAACTTAACCAAATCCGAACCAAATCCGAACCAAATCCGAACCAAATTGTAATAATTTTTAGCTGCCTTTTGTGGTACTATGGGACTAATGGAGTTGGTCATGTTTCGCTAGATTGATATTTCACAAAGGAACTTTGCCAATGTATTTTTCAGCAATGGAATATCATCGTAGTGTACACAAACTGTTTTTACCGGAGTCTGGCGAATTCTAGACATGTCAGGTTTCTACCACGCGTAGCGTGTGAACAAATTGCTCATAAAACCTGACAGGTCCCCTCTGTAAAATAAAATGCCAGTGTCCAGTTTTTAGTTCAAAAGGAGAGTTCAATGTTTAACTTCAAGAAAAAAAGTGTTGTTCTAATTGTAGTCGCGCTGCTTATTTTAACTGCAGTTAGCGTGGTATTCGCTGCCGGCTATGACTTAACTACAGTACCATCAGATGCTACCATCAATGGTGCAATTTTTCAGGCCATAGCGCCATCAGACCCAACCGGCTCCGGTGGCTTTGATGCCTTCCTGCGTACCCAGGCAGATGTGAGTGAGAAAGGCTATAACAACGAGATGAACAATTCAGATTATGAATTCGATGAAGTGTCTGGTTGCTGTACGCATGAAATTACTTTGGCTGAGATACCTGAGGTTTTACGACAAGCTGATGGCATCAAATATCGCATTTTCGAACTCGACATTAACGAAACAAACTCGGCACCTCTAATTACATTAGATACAGTCGAAATTTATGAGGCAGCAGACGGTAATATTTGCGGCTATCCGTTCGACGGCTCAGCTACAATTCCCCCATGCCCTGCCGGCACCATCAACACCGCCACTATGATTTATGACATGGATGCTGGCGAAAATAATTTCGTCGTGTTAGATTACGATAACAATGCAGGCAGCGGTAAACGTGATTTGCGTTTGTGGGTGCCAGATGCTTTATTCAGCCAGGATCCAAATTGTGATTACCAATCTCCTGATGCGAACTTATGCACAACCTACATTGTGCTTTACAATGAGTTCGGTTTGGATTTTGACGCCAATGCGGCATCTCCGTTGGATACGGCGCATAACACTGATGATGGTTTCGAAGAGTGGGGCGTTCCTACCGAAGATATCCCAACTGCAATTAGCTTCAGCGACATTTCCGCAGGAATGCAAACTGGCAACTTCATCTGGATAGGACTTGCTTTCTTGCTGTTGATCGTCTTAACTGTTGGCAAATTACAACGTAATCGAGCATAATTCGCGACTTTTCAATTAAAAGAAGTATGTAATAAAAAAGAGCCACTAAATGAAGTGGCTCTTTTTATTTGGCTGCTAAATAAATTCTGTCAATTGCCGGTTACCAACTGAAAATCAAATTCCCCAACTTGATTTGTGTCCTGGTTACAAGGCGGCATTGTGCGCAATCTATAGAAATGATTTGAAAGCGGCGACCCTATTGTTCCAGGATCAAGGTAAAATGCACTACCCGTCGGCAGCATGGATGCCAAAATTGTGTCCATATTCAGCGGGAAGTAAGGTTGTGAATCGCGATACAATTCAAATGTGCAGTCAAGCGGGAAATAAGGCCAGGCCAGTAAAGCGTCTGTCTCAGATTCAACGTTAATGGTTAATTTGTTGGGATTGATCCAGGCCGCTTGGGTCATTAAAATGGGCACACTGCCAGGCACATTCATATTATGCACCCATAACTGCCAGATCGTATCGCCCCACGCTTTTAATTTTGTAAAGAACGGGTCGGTCTGCACTAAATAGGCCGGATCTCCACCAGCACCTGTGCCGCTTAGTGTACCGTTTGTGCCATTGATTTCATTGCGTAAAAACTCCACGTATTCACGGCTGGTTGTTTGATAGTACAGGTTGATTTCGATGCTGTCGGCACCGGGAACAAACAGATTATAATCGTCTAAAGCGACGGCATCGTAGCCGCCAGCGTATTCGGCTGCTGTGAAATAGGAGGTATCAATGCTGCCATTCCAGGCAGGCTCAATTAGGCGATCAGATGCTTCATCAATGCGGAATCCTTTGGGAGGAATGCGATTATCTTTGTAACGGCCGTCTGCCAATACAAAATGAAAAGTCTTATCCTCATCCAGGATGCTACTGCTGGGTTTGACTTCGTAAACCAACGCATCCACATATGTCTCGTTGGCTGTTAATGGCTCCGGCAAGCTTAAATCATCGGTATACGCATAACTTAATCCCTTCAACGTGCCTGCGTTTTCATCATAAGGATTTACTTCATGGATCAAGGCACCGTCAGCATAAGCTTTAATGTTGACGAACATACGTCTGCCTTCTGGATAACCAGAAATCAGTTTATGGCCTGTAAAGTTTTGAACATGGAAAGAGAGTTCACCAGATAAGGGATCATAGTTGACGTTCTCGACCACAGCAGCAGCTTGCAATAACTGTTCAGCACGATCGGCACCGGCGAGCAGTGCCTCTGCATTCACACCTATGCCCGCATTCATATTTAGGGTGAGTACGGCCGTTCCTTGATTCAACAAGGCATTATTTACAGCATCGTAATTGGGTGAGCTGCTGACTGTGCTTGCCAAAATACGCGATATCCACACATTGCCACCGGTTAGATCATGCATCGGCACACCACTTTCGGGATGTTCGACGCTTTCGGTAGGCCGCAAAACACCGCTGTTTTTATCACATGCCTTCCCCTCAACATCACGCATGTGGCAATCTTGGCAAGAGGTAATGTAATTGTTGGGCTGTGATGTTGTGAACACATCTGGTGCATAAGGGCCAATCCCTGCCGCCCCCCCTTGCTGGCCAAAGTCAGATACCATGAATTCAGAAAAAGTGCGCTCGACATGATAATAGGAATAAGCAGAATTTTCTTCGGACGGCAATGGCTGGGTATCATCTGCGCCTAAGTTTGCCAAAACGGGATTAGACACATCATGGCAGGCATTGCAGAAATATTTGCTCTTATGGTACCGACTGTAAAGCATTTTATGGGTCGCACCCGCATCTGCAAAAGAAGCACGTTTATCGGTACTTGTACTGAGGAAAAACTGACCGCCGCCATTTTCTGTATAATCGGTACTAAACGGCCGATTGTCATTCCCATAAAAAGAAGCTGTGTTAAACAGCAAAAAATTGCTGCTGTTGTCTAAATCTTCCAAGTAGGTCTCATCAGCCGCCTCTTGTGACGGGGTATTACTATTATTGGTTTCATCCCAATAATGCAGCCAATCACTGCCTTCACGCACGCCGTCATATGTATCTTCAAAGAAAGGGTCTTGCAAGCGATGGCAAAAATCACACTGCACACCATCGTAATCAGAGCCACTAAAGGCAGATGCATTGACTGGCTCTGAATGACCGGCTGCCCAGCCAGCAGGAAAGTGACAACGCAGGCATAAATCCATTGCATTTGGATTGCCCACGGCCCAAATCGCATCCTGTCCAGCGACTACTGTCGCTGCCCAAAAAAGCGGATCACGCGCAGAGTGTGCCATCATTGAACCTTGCCAATTCGAACCTGGTTCGCTAACCGGATCATCAGCATAATCTGTATGGCAGTTCATACAGCGATCAGGGCCTTCGATGTTGGTTATCTGTCCGGCTTGGGTGCCTGGCATTCTAACTAAGGGATCATCCACGCTAGCAACCGGTGTCCAGGCATACGTAATGAACGTTACGGCCGTTAATAAGACCAGCAACACCATCCCGGCAAATACAAAAACAAAAAATCTTTTCGCTGACATACAAACTACCCCCTTTCCTACAACAAACAAAACTTATCGATAGAGCAATACCAGTTGGTACCTAAAAAGTATAAATGTTCACAAGAGCAATACACAAGTGACATATATCAGGAAACTCTATTACTTTTGACCAAACAGCATCCACTGTCACATGTACTCAACGTAAAACAGTCAAACTAGACCTTTGTCAATAGTAAACTCAACTAAATACGGTGTTCCAATAATGTGGTATGATCCGTAAAGTTACAGGACTCTGGCGTTTGTTATTCTTCTAGAGAGGTTTGTCAACTTTTTTGTTTGAAATCATGCTTCTAGAGAGGAAAGTTGACAAATCTATTTTCCACCAGAGTCCACAAGTTTTTTGGAGAAAAATTTATGGACGTTCCTGCAATTGAAGCTGTGGGCTTAACACGTTTTTTTGGTCAGAAAACGGCCGTTTCCAACCTCGATCTCACGGTACAAACTGGTGAGTTTTTTGGTTTTTTGGGGCCAAATGGCGCGGGTAAATCAACTACGATCAATATGTTAGTCGGCCTGCTGCGCCCCAGCCAAGGTACAGCGCGCATCGGCGGCATTGACATTTGGCAAAATCCGTTACCGGCCAAACGGCTGCTAGGCGTTATGCCTGAAGGATTGAATTTATACGAGCGGCTGACGGCCAACGAATTTGTGCGTTTTGTGGGCACGATGTATGCCGTGTCCCCCGACGATGTCGACCAGCGTGCCGCCGAACTGCTCGACCTGCTCGACCTGACAGAGGACGCCGATAAATTGATTATTGACTATTCTCATGGCATGCGCAAAAAAACGGCGCTGGCCGCCGCATTGATCCATGCACCGCGTGTGTTATTCCTCGACGAACCATTTGAGGGCATTGACGCTATCTCAGGGCGCATCATACGCGATGTGCTGCAACAGCTGCGCGGACAAGGCACGACCATTTTCTTCTCCTCACACATTTTAGAAGTAGTCGAACGTTTATGTACACGGGTGGGTGTGATTGCAAACGGCCGTTTAGTCGCCTCTGGCACAATCAGTGAACTACGCGAACAAGCCGAAACCGGGTCTGCCACCACCCTCGAAGATCTTTTCCTTAAGGCGGTCGGGGCCACCGACGATGTTGAAAGCAGCGGAAAACTTTCATGGCTGAATTAATCAAGCTTGACAAACAACGTGTGAATACCTTGTGGCGGCTCAAGGGCAAACTCATGCTGCGCAGTTATACACGTGAACGCGGTCGTTTGGTTGGCGCAATTATCCTCATCTTGTTTTTGGGACCACTGGTAATCGCGGCTGCCATTGGCTCGGCAATCGGCTACTTTCGTCTGCCGTCACCCTGGCCAGGACAATTATTAGGTATCATTTTGGTCGGTTTATGGCTGATCTGGCTTATTTTCCCGATTCTCTTCTCAACCCTGAATGAAGGAGCAGATATCACGCGCCTGTTGATTTACCCGCTGACACAGCGCGATTTAATTGCCAGTGTGCTGCTCGGCACTTTATTTGACTATCCCACCTATTTGATGCTGCCCATGCTGCTGGCAGTTTTAATCGGCTGGGGGGGCAGTCTGGCTTTGCCTGTGGTCATCGTGGGCATCATTTTAAGTTATGCAAACATGGTGTTTATCGGCCTTTTAGTGGGTACAGCACTCGGCGGTATTTTACAGAGTCGCCGTTTCCGTGATGTGGCTATCATTTTCACAGCTCTGCTGGGGTCATCTTGTTATTTTTTGCAAGTTGGTTTAGGTCGTTTGATAGAAAACCTGACCCAAACGATGCGTTTTGAGGAGATAACCGCATTACGGCCGTTGCTGATTTTGCAATGGTTCCCAACCGGTGCCGCTGCCCAGGCCATCGTCCAGGCCAGTGACGGACAATGGCTTGCTTCCTTGGGCTGGCTGCTGTATTCAACCCTCTGGTTATTCGCTGTTGTCTGGGTATGGTGGAAACTCGTGCTGCGGCTGACGACAGGCGATGGCTTTTTATTTGCGCGTGCGCCACGACCACAGACAAAATCACAAGTGACCAAACCACGTGCAACCAACCTCCCCGTCTGGCTGCGTTGGCTGCCAACAGACCTGGCCCATATCATCCATAAGGAACTGAAAGCAGTCTGGCGTACACCACAGCGGCGTGTGGGCCTCATTCAGGGTTTGTTAGCGCCGGTTTTCATGGTTGGCTTCATTTTTTTTCGCAATGATTCCAGTTTTAACAGCGGACCCAGCTTGAGCAGTGTGACCAATTACAACTTCATTGGCCTCGGCTTGCCATTGTATGCGCTTTTTATCTATTGGGTAACCGCATTTAATATGCTGGGCTGGGAAGGCAAGGGACTGCCAACTTTGTTCCTGACACCAATCCCGCGCCAACGAATATTTTTGGGCAAAAGCATCGCGCTATACTGCATCGCTTCCTTGCCGTTCCTGCTGGTCGGCATCGTCTTTGCGTTTGTGCTGTCCGATTGGGTAAGTGTCGGGGGTGTGCTGACGGGCTTGATCGCTGGTTTATCGACAGTTGGCGTAGTGGCTGTTTTCGCCGCTCGCTTTCCATCGCCAGTTGATCAAAAATCACGTCGGCGACGCAGCAATATTTCCACGCGTGGTGGCTGTCTGCCAGCCTTAGCAAACATTGTACTGCTGCTGCCGCTCATCTTTTTGCTGGCTGTGCCTGCGGCGATCCCCCTGCTTTTGGCTTACTTTTTTGAGCTGCCCTGGATATTATTTATCGCTTTACCGCTCACAACAGCCTATGCCTTGTTCATCTTTTGGTTAGGTTGCCGCCTGGCAGGCGGCTTGCTTTCAACACGCGAACCAGAGGTTTTGGCAGCGACACGGGTAGAGAGTTAATCACACTCGGCGGTTAATGAACCTGAAGAAAATAAATGTCGCTACGCGACCACTTCG
>JAGRDI010000081.1 GCA_020432765.1 Anaerolineales bacterium
ATCAACTATCGCGGTAACGCTGCTGCTGCTGCCGAAACGCTGGAAATGGTCAACGCGACCGACGGACAGGGTATCGTTGTTCAGGCCAACATTGCTGATTCTGTTGACCGGGAACGATTAATTACCGAAACTACGACAGCGTTTGGCCGCATTGACTTATTGGTAAACAACGCCGGAATGGCTCCCCGCCGGCGGCTTGATATTCTGGAAACGACCGAAGCCAGTTATGACGAAGTGATGGCTGTTAACCTCAAAGGGCCGTTTTTCCTTACCCAGCAGGTTGCCAACCAGATGATCGCCATGCAGCAAGCGGGAACCATCATGCAGCCAAAAATCATTAACATTGGCTCCATCAGCGCCTATACCAGCAGCCCCAATCGGGGCGAATACTGTATCTCGAAGGCGGGTATGGGCATGATGACCACGCTTTTTGCTGACCGTCTTGCCGGCGAGGGGATTAACGTGTACGAAATTCGACCCGGCATTATCGAAACAGACATGACAGGTGCTGTCAAAGAGAAGTACGATCACCTGATCGCTGATGGCCTGACACCAATACGCCGTTGGGGTCAACCTGACGATATTGCACAGGCCGTGGTGGCCCTGGCGGAAGGTAGTTTTCCCTTCTCCACGGGAGAAATCATTAATGTAGATGGCGGCTTCCATTTTCGCAGATTATAGAACATTTGGCTTTGATAGGGATTTCATTTGATGTCACGTTTTGATTTACAAACCACCTGCGAATGGCATCCACAGGCAAAGATAGGCAGTGTGACAACGCGCAGAGATAGATTGGCGCAGTTGTTGGGTGTGGCCAGGCGGCCAAATGTACCAGTCACTGCTGAAAAATTGCAGTCGGTCGATTGTGGCAGCTACATCGAGGAAAAATACAGTTTGGACGTAGGTGATGGTGTGGAAGCACCGATGTATCTACTCGTGCCCAAAGTGGCGCCGCCGCACACGCCTATTTTGGCTTTTCACGGACATGATCCCAGCGTGCAATATATTTTGGGGCATTATCCTGATGAGGATACGGCCGTTGCCAACCACAACAATCACAACAATTACGCCCAAGCTCTGGCCGAAGCAGGTTACCTGGTTTGTGCGGTTGAGCAGCGCGGCATGGGCGAACGCTTAACGGCGCAAACGAACGAAACTGTACCGCGTTCCTGCCGCCATCTGGCCTTTAGCTACATGCTGCAAGGACGCACCTTATTGGGCGAACGCTGTTGGGATGGCATTTGTGCCATCAACTACTTGCAGACCCGCGCTGATGTGCGGCAGAGTGTGCTGGGCTGTACGGGTCATTCGGGCGGCGGCACGACGGCTCTATTTTTAGCGGCGTTGGCAGAGAGGATAACCGCCGTTGTCGTCTCCGGCTATTTCTGCTCCTTTCAGGCTTCTATTTTGGGCATGCCCCATTGCGAATGTAACTATGTGCCCGGCATCCTGGCGTTGGGCGAGATGGGTGACATTGCTGCCTTGATTGCGCCGCGTCCATTGTGTTTTGTAAACGGCCGTTACGATCCTATCTTCCCTATTGAAGGCACAATAGAGCAGTTTGCAACGGTGAAACGCGCCTATGAGGAAAACGGCCGTGCTGCAGCATGCCAATTATCCATCCACACCGGGGAACACGCTTACCACATCCCCACCAGTCAAGCGTGGTTTGAAAGCTGGTTATAAATGAATTGGCTGCGGTTTTTAACTTAATAAACGCCGGATTAGTCCAATTTCCAAGATTGGACTAATCTAAAATATTGGAGACAAAGTGACTTATTTACCCCCCAATCGCTACTTTTCACCCGATCCCGCCCAACGGCAGATTGCCCTTACCTTATACCAAACTGTTGCCGATTTACCACTGATTTGCCCGCACGGACACGTTGACCCGCGCCTGTTTGCCGACCCCGATTACCAATTTGGCTCTCCAGCCGAACTGCTGCTCATCCCCGACCATTACATTTTCCGCATGTTGTACTCTCAGGGCATTCGCATGGCAGATTTGGCTGTGCCACGACAAGATGGCGGCGTGGTTGAATCTGACCATCGCCAGGCATGGCAACTGTTTGCCGATAACTTTTACCTGTTTCAAGGCACGCCCACCGGCATCTGGCTGACCGATGAACTGGTCAACGTCTTTGGCGTAAGCGACAAGCTGAATGCAAAAAATGCACAAGCCATCTACGATCAAATTGATGCGCAGCTAAAATCGCCGGCATTCCAGCCACGCAATCTATATGATCGTTTCAATATTGAGGTGCTTTGTACGACAGATGCAGCGACGGATACCCTGGCCCACCATAACGCCATTCGCAATTCAGGTTGGCACGGCCGTATTTTGCCCACTTTCCGCCCCGATGCCATTGTCAATCTCGACACCGAAAACTGGCGTGACCAGATCGCAGCTCTGCGCCATGTTTCCGGCATTGATGTGGTTGATTACACCTCATTTATCCGCGCTATTGAACAGCGACGCGCCTTTTTTAAGCAGATGGGCGCGAAAGCAGCCGATCACGCGGCACTGACTGCGTTTACCACTCAGCTTACTGACCAGGACGCGGACATCATTTTCCAACGTGCACTGCGCGGTGAAACCACTAATGCCGACGCGGCCCAATTCACCGCCCATATGCTTTTCCAAATGGCGCGAATGAGTGTGGATGACGGGTTGGTCATGCAGCTTCACGTCGGTTCCTACCGCAATCACAACGAACACATCTTCCACCGGTTTGGGCGCGACATGGGGGCAGATATCCCCATTGCTTCTGAATTCACACGAGGGTTACGGCCGTTGCTCAACCAATTCGGCAACAACCCTGACTTCACCCTTATTCTGTTCAATCTGGACGAAACAACCTATGCTCGAGAACTGGCACCGCTGGCCGGGCATTACCCAGCGGTCAAATTGGGGCCGCCCTGGTGGTTCCACGACAGTCTGAATGGAATGCACCGCTACTTTGATCAGGTCATGGAAACGGCCGGTATCTATAACACGGCCGGATTCAACGACGACACCCGCGCTTACCCTTCCATTCCAGCACGGCATGATGTGTGGCGGCGGGCCGCCTGCGATTGGATCGCCGGTCTGGTTGTGCGTCACATCGTTGACGAGGCTGATGGGGCAGTAATGGTGAAAGCACTGGCCTATGATCTGGCTAAAACAGCTTACAAGTTAGCGTAAAGGTTAAACTTGTAGTATCCGTCTTAGCGAGGAGAACAGCTAAAATCAACACTGCAAATATAAGAATGAAAAGGAGCTTATGATGGGTAAAATAGTTGAAAAACTTGGTGAGATTGGGATTATTCCCGTAGTGGCAATTGATGATGCAGCAGCGGCCGTTCCGTTGGGACAGGCATTGCTCGACGGTGGACTGCCCTGTGCCGAAATCACTTTTCGCACAGCGGCAGCGGCTGACGCTATCCACAATATGAGCACAGCGCACCCTGATATTTTAGTTGGCGCAGGCACGGTGTTGACCGTTGTACAGGCTAAAGCAGCGAAAGCAGCCGGTGCAAAATTCATTGTCACTCCCGGTTTTGACGCGGCTGTCGTCGATTGGTGTCTGGCAAATGAGCTGCCCATCACCCCCGGCGTGATGACCCCCACGGACATCAATCAGGCGCTGGCCAAAGGGCTGAACATTCTCAAATTCTTCCCGGCGGAAGCGGCCGGCGGTGTGAAAGCGCTGAAGGCAATTGGCGGCCCTTATGCGGGCATCAAATTTATCCCCACTGGCGGCATCAGCGCCAACAATTTAGCCGATTACCTGCGCTTGCCGATGGTTCATGCCTGCGGTGGCAGTTTCATGGTCGCGAAGCAGTTGATTGCTGACGGGAAGTTTGACGCGATTCGAGATTTGGCGGCAACGGCCGTAAACATTGTCAAATCCGTTCGTTCTGTCGGTTAATAAACATTCAGAAAATAAACCGGTAGCAGTAGGGGCGAGGCAGTCGGGTAGGGTTTTGGTTTGACGGCTGACCTTCTCTCTGATTGCCTCACCCTGATTTGCAGCAATCCGGGCAAGGCGGCGGCGAGACAAGGCCATATGATCCGGCAAACGCCATTCGCCGCCTCGCCCCTACCAAACCAATTAGGGAGAATATCATGAGTAAACGAGTAATAACCTTAGGCGAAATTATGCTGCGTTTGAAATCACCCGATTTTGAACGATTTTTTCAGTCTCCAACTCTGGAAGCAACTTTTGGCGGCGGCGAAGGCAATGTGGCATTGTCATTAGCCAACTTCGGCTTGGATGCCGCTTTTGTTACCGCCCTGCCCGCCAATCCCATTGCCGACGCCTGTATTCGCTTCTTGCGCGGCTATGGGGTGGATACTTCTTTTATTGCCCGGCAAGGTGAGCGCATCGGCATTTATTTCCTCGAAGCGGGTGCCAACCAACGCGCTTCTAACGTGGTATACGACCGGGCGTACGCCTCCATTAGTACTGCCAAAGCGGACAATTTTGATTGGGATGCGATTTTTGACGGCGCGGGCTGGTTCCACATTACCGGCATCACGCCTGCCATCAGCGCAACAGCAGCGGAATTGTCGCTGACGGCAGTACAAGCAGCGCAAGCACGCGGCGTGACCGTTTCCTGTGACTACAACTTCCGCAAAAAGCTGTGGCAGTACGGCAAAACTGCCCCCGAAGTGATGGCCGAAATCGTCAAGTACGTGGATGTGGGCATTGCCAACGAGGAGGACTGCCAGAAATCGCTGGGCGTGAAGTTGGAAGATAGCGAAGTGGGCCACGCAAGCGTGGATCATGCGGTCACTTCCGGCAGCCTTGATACGGCCCGCTACGAAGCGTTAGCGCAAAAAATGTTTGCCACCTTCCCGAATTTGAAATATCAGGCGATTACGCTGCGCGAAAGTATCAGTGCCAGCCACAATGGCTGGTCGGCCTGTTTGTACAACGGCCGCGACTTTTTCCTCAGCCGTCACTACGACATCACCGATATTGTAGACCGGGTGGGCGGCGGCGATTCGTTTGCGGCAGGTTTGATTTATGGCTTGCACACCGGCATGGCGGATGAAGATGCGCTGAACTATGCCGTGGCTGCATCCTGTCTAAAACACAGTATTTTGGGTGATGTGAACCTGGCAACGGTGGCGGAAGTGAAGCGGCTGGCCGGCGGCGACGCGTCGGGACGGGTACAACGATAAAAAGAGTGGAGGCTGGAATGAAACAATTAATGACCACATACGAAGCATCGATTATCGAACATGAAGGAACAACCTACTCGCTGGCAAGGTTGGCGAATGGGACGAAGCAGTTAGTAGTGGCTGGCGATACGGCCGTTTTCAGCGGTACGCTCCAAAACGGCAGATTACTGTGCGATTTAACGCCCGCCAACGCCGCCGCGCTGCGATCACGACTGCCCTGGTTAATTCCAGTCCCGTTAGGAACGCAAACCTCATTTGGCTTTGGCGACCGCATTGGTTTGGCAACGCCGGGACACGTGGCAGCGTTGACAGCAGCAGGGGGTGACATCGCGCCCATTTTTGCGCAGCAGTCGGTGCGCGAAAATACGCGCATCGGCCGCACGCCGCAGCAGGTGCTCGATGACGCCACATGGGGCATCTTCCAGAAGGGATGGCACGGCTCCTGGGGAGCAGACGCCGACCATGTCAAAGAGATCGCACACATCGCGCCCTTTGTGCAGGCCGGCTATACGTTTTATACCATAGACCCCAGCGATCATGTCGATAACGACGCGCAAACGGATAATTTGGCCACGCTGCGACAAAAAGCAGCAGCCCTGCCCTGGCAGCAGTTGGACACGACAGTGGAGGCCATGCTCGCCGACTACTGCACGGCTCCAATTACGCTGGATGGTGTGACGCTCCGTTTTGATGAAGAAACAGTGCTGCGAGCGTTGGGCAAATACGGCCGTTCCCTTGCACACACCTTAACCATCACCACCGAAATCCGGCGGCAGTCAGGCGGCAAACCGTTCGATCTCGAAATGTCAGTAGACGAAACGGATACGCCCACCTCTGCAGAAGAGCATTATTTCATTGCCAACGAACTACTCAAACGAGGTATGCCAGTTGTCAGCCTCGCGCCTCGCTTTGTAGGCAAGTTCCAAAAGGGGGTAGACTACATGGGGGATTTAACTGAATTTGAAGCTGAATTAGCCAAGCACGCGGCCATTATGCACCACTTCAATGCATACAAACTGAGCGTGCACACAGGCTCAGATAAATTCAGCATCTATGGTATTATTAATCAATATGCAAACGGTCGTGTTCACGTTAAAACGGCAGGAACTAGTTACCTGGAAGCGCTGCGTGTCATCAGCCGTACAGATGTCCCGCTCTTCCGCAAGATTCTGGATTTGGGACACGAACGATTCGCCAAAGACCGCAAAACATACTTTCTCGACTGTCAGCCGCAGAAGGTTCCGGCCAGCAGCCAGCTAACCGATGCCGATTTGCCCGGCTTACTGGATGACTTCGATGCTCGCCAACTGCTGCACGTCACCTTTGGCTCGGCACTGGATGAGTATGGTGCTGAACTGAAAACTGATTTAACCAACGACGAAGCGGCTTATGAAGCGGTGCTTGTGGCCCATTTTGGGCGGCATTTACGGCCGTTTTGCAGGTAAATCCGTGGTACAGGTGCAGCCATGAAACAACAGCAATTTGGACTCATTGGCCTGGGCGTGATGGGCCAAAACCTGGCGTTGAATATCGAACGGAATGGTGCTCATGTGGTCGGTTATGATCGATCAGCTGCAGCCCGGCAAAAGTTTGCCGCAAGTGCGGCAGCCGGAAAACAGATTAAGGTAGCCGAAAGCATCGGTGACTTTATTGATGCGCTGACCCGACCGCGCCACATACTGTTGATGATTCCGGCCGGTGCGCCGGTAGATGCTGTCATTCAAGATTTAAAGCCCTGGATGCAGCCGGGTGATTTGATCATTGACGGCGGTAATTCTTATTTCAAGGACACTGAACGGCGTGCGCAGGCGCTGGCCGCCGAGGGGTTCCAATTTATGGGCCTGGGTGTCTCTGGCGGTGCGGAAGGGGCGTTATGGGGGCCCAGTATGATGGCCGGGGGTGAAAAAGCGGCCTATGACACTGTCGAACCTATTTTAACAGCCATTGCTGCTCGTGCGCATGACGGGCAGCCTTGCGTCGCGTTTATGGGACCAGGCGGTGCTGGTCACTATGTCAAAATGGTGCATAACGGCATTGAATATGGGGATATGCAGCTTATCGCCGAAGCCTACGACCTGCTCCATCATGGCGCAGGTGTGGATTATGAAACATTGTATGAGGTCTTTGCCGAATGGAACAAGGGGGTGTTGGCCTCTTATCTGATTGAAATCACGGCTGATATTTTTACGC
>JAGRDI010000082.1:0-4168 GCA_020432765.1 Anaerolineales bacterium
CGCAATGCATTCCGTCCCAAGACGATCGATGAAATGATTGCAGCGTTCAAACACGCCTGGATGGATTCTGATGTAGGCGTGATTTTATTAACTGGCAATGGCCCCTCACCCAAAGATGGCGTCCATGCGTTTTGTGCGGGCGGTGACCAATCGGTACGCGGCCATGCCGGATATGTGGGTGACGATGGGGTTGCACGGCTGAATGTGCTCGAATTGCAGCGCATTATTCGCACAATGCCGAAACCAGTGATTGCGCTCGTGAATGGCTTTGCGATTGGTGGTGGGCATGTGCTGCATGTGGTCTGTGATTTGAGTTTGGCTTCTGAGAATGCGATGTTTGGCCAGACCGGACCCATTGTTGGCAGTTTTGACGCTGGCTATGGGTCAGCAACATTGGCGCGTATGGTTGGGCAGAAAAAAGCACGCGAAATTTGGTATTTATGCCGCCAATACACCGCCCAAGAAGCAATGGAAATGGGCATGGTGAACAAAGTTGTGCCTACGGTTGCGGATTTAGAAGCCGAAGGTGTGATTTGGGCGCAGGAAATATTGAAAAAAAGCCCAATCGCGATTCGATTCTTGAAAGCGGCGATGAACGTCGATATGGACGGTCAAACTGGTTTGCAAGTATTAGCTGGTGATTCGACGATGCTATTCTACATGACTGAGGAAGGCAGTGAAGGCAAAAATGCATTCTTAGAAGGCCGCGAACCGGACTTTAGCCAGTTTCCGCGACACCCATAACAAATGGATTGGTTGAAGGCGCGTGTTAACGCTACTCCAGACGCTTTGGCGTTGATTATTGGGCAGGAAAAGTGGACTTATGCGGATTTAGATCGGCTTGTCGATCAGGTTTGTTTAGGCCTTCAGGATAAAGTGCAGCCAGGTCAAATTGTGGCTGTTTTACTGCCCAATAACCTGGCTTATGTTTGTCTGATCCATGCTTCGGCGCGCTTGGGTGTGGTTTTGCTGCCTTTGAATACACGTCTGACAACGCAAGAGTTGGCCTGGCAGTTGGAATACACGGACTGTGATTTATTGGTGTATGGGAGGGATACGGCCGTTACTTCCCAAGAATTGTCAATGGCCAATGCGCAATTGTCAGTTGTTAATTCAGAAAATTTGTTCGTAGGAAAGGAAGGTGATCCTTCGCCCAAGCATCATCCAAAGTTTGCATTGGGGAATTTGCAAGCGATTGTGTTTACGTCTGGTACAACTGGTAAGCCTAAAGGTGCCATGCTGACATTTGCCAATCATTTTTGGAGCGCGTTGGCTTCGGCTTATCGTCTTGGTTTGCATAATGATGATTTGTGGCTGAGTTGTTTGCCGCTTTATCATGTGGGTGGATTGGCGGTAATTTGGCGCTCTTGTTTGTATGGCACGGCCGTTTCCCTGCATCCGCGTTTTGATGTTGAAGCGGTCAGCCATGACCTTGACAATCATCCCATCACTTTGATTTCATTAGTACCGACGATGATTTATCGTTTATTGGCCTGGCGCGGTGAACGGCCATTTTCGCCCACATTACGCCATCTGCTTTTAGGCGGTGCTGCGGCAACACCCGAATTGGTAGAACATTGTCATGCTTTGGGTATTCCAGTTGCAACAACCTATGGCTTAACCGAGGCTGCTTCGCAGGTAGCGACAATGCTCCCGCAGGATGTGGTACAAAAACCGGGCAGTGTGGGCAAAGCATTAATGTTCAGCCAAGTACGAATTGTGAATGAGCGCGGTGATGCAATGCTGCCCGGTGAATTGGGCGAAGTAGTGGTTTCTGGCCCGACGGTGATGGCCGGCTATTATCAAGATGCACAGGCCACGGCAGTCACTTTACAAAATGGTGAATTGCACACAGGCGATATTGGCTATCTCGACATTGATGGCGATTTGTGGCTCGTGCAGCGCCGCAGCGACATTATTATCTCTGGTGGCGAAAACGTTTATCCGGCGGAAGTCGAGGCTGTTTTGCGCGGACATACGGCCGTTGCAGCGGTTTGTGTCGTTGGGATTGAGCATCCGGAATGGGGACAGCAAGTAGCTGCATTGGTTGTATTATCAGACGGCAAGATAGAAACTGGCTACAACCTACAAAATTACTGCCGCCAACATCTGGCAGGCTATAAAGTGCCGCGTTTGCTGCACATCGTGACAGAATTACCACAAACAGCCTCTGGAAAAGTTGCCAGAAATGAGGTGCAAACACTGCTTAGGCAGGAGTTATGAGCCTGTTCAATGTGAATGGTGTTGATTATTATGTGGCAGTAGAGGGTTGTGGCTCACCATTGCTGATGCTGCATGGTTTTTCGGGCAGCAGTGTCGACTGGGAGCCTTTGATTGCTGAGTGGTTGCTGCGTTACCAGATCATTCTGGTTGATGTTTTGGGCCACGGCCGTTCCGCAAAACCATCTGATCCCCATCGTTATTCAATGGCGAATGTGGCTGCTGATCTGGTTGCGATTCTGGCTGAATTAGGCCTGGAGCCGGTGCATCTGTTGGGGTATTCGATGGGGGGGCGCTTGGCTTTGTATACGGCCGTGCAATATCCACACCTCATCCATAACCTGATCCTCGAAAGTGCTTCGCCCGGACTGGCAAGCGCAGATGAACGCCAACAGCGTCGTCAACACGATACAGCTTTGGCTGATTTTATCGAAGCTGAAGGCATACCTGCTTTTGTCGATCGATGGGAAGGATTGCCATTGTGGCAAAGCCAAAGCCAATTGAGTCCAGTCATCCGTGAACAGGTGCATCAGCAGCGCCTCAAAAATGACCCATTTGGTTTGGCAAATAGTTTGCGCGGTATGGGAACCGGACAACAGCCTCCACTTTGGCAGCATTTAGCTGATTTAGATATACCTGTGTTGCTGCTGAGCGGGCAGTTGGATACAAAGTTTGGTGCAATTAATCAAAAAATGGCTGCCCAATTGCCGCAAGCGACATATCATGAAATTGATGGGGCGGGTCATACAGTGCATCTAGAGCGACCTGGCGTATTTAGTGATTTGATTATGCGTTGGTTGGCTTAGGGTCTGCCCGTTTTTAGCTTTGGACATTGGCAAACCTTCGCGGATTCGTTTTTGTCAAAAATTATTTGTAAACGAATCCCCAGGTTTTTAAGTTCACAGAGATCACAGAGAAAAAATTCTGTGCCCTCTGTGGCGAATTTTTTCAAATTAATTGACCGACGCTAAAGAGGAACACGAACAACAATGTGGTCAGCGACAGTTGTTTGAGCAGGGGATTGAGTTTGAGTGGTTCGGTTGTGTGGGCAACGGCCGTTCCGTGCCGCCACAATAAAGGCAGTGTCAAGAGGAATAGGAAATTCCAAGGGGATGCGTAGGTGAGGATGACATAGGTAACGGCCGTTACCATTGCCAACGCCAACAAAATCCAATGATAGGTGCGTGCTTTTCGCGGACCAATGCGCACAGGAATGGAGTTTTTACCAGCCAAACGATCCGAATCGATATCGCGAATATTATTCACATTTAACACAGCTACAGCTAACAAACCACAGCTGCTGGCGGGCAGTAAAATCAACCAATCGAGCTGCTGGGTCTGTAAAAAGTAAGTGCCCATCACACCGACCCAACCAAAGAAGATCAAGACGAAAATATCACCCAACCCGGCATACCCATATGGATTCTTCCCTGCAGTATAGGTGATGGCGGCACCAATGGCTGCCGCACCCAGCAAGACAAATATGGCAAAAAAGATGATTCCATTTGCACCAAAGGCAAACCAGAGCAGCACCAATCCCGACAAGATTGATAAGATTGCAAACAGCGCAATGGCTCGTTTCATTGTGGCTGGGGAAATGGCACCACTTTGCACAGCGCGAGATGGACCCGCACGCGTCACATGGTCAGCACCATGTTGAGAATCACCATAATCGTTGGCCAGGTTGGAGAGGATTTGCAGGCATACGGCCGTTAAAACGGCAAGGATCAACACAGGCCAGCTAAATAACTCAGTGGCAGCGGCTAATGCGGAACCCATGATGATGCTGGCAATGGCTAAGGGCAGTGTGCGCGGCCGCATCGCCTGCACCCAAATTTTTGTTTGATTAGATTGTTGTGAGTGTGTCATTGGAATGGATTATACTCAATGAGTATAAAAGGTAGCAAGGTGGCAAATTGGCAAAATAGAAGCTGTTTTGAGAGTGTCT
>JAGRDI010000082.1:4222-20314 GCA_020432765.1 Anaerolineales bacterium
GGCGTTTTTTATTTTAGGAGACTTGTCAGGTTTTATGATCAATTTGCTCATATGCCACTCGTGGTAGAAACCTGACAAGTCTAGAATTCGCCAGACTCCGGTAAAATTATGCAACCCTTATTGATTTATGCTGGCGATTGTGGCTTTTGAGAAAAGAGTGCGCGTCTGGTGCAGACGTGGACAAACGGCCATATCGTCGTACAAGCATGGCAAAATATTCCTGATAAGCTGGAAACTCTTGGTTTGACCCTGGATGATGTCATGACGCAGGTCTGGTTTGTGGATGGGAACGGCCGTTTAACTGGCGGAGCTGCTGCGATTAATGCGTCTTTGGCTTCAATTTGGTGGTTTAAGCCAATTGCACTGCTTTACAAACTCCCAGGTCTCCGACAATTAGAAGATCGCGTATATCGCTGGGTAGCCGACAATCGTTATCGCCTTCCTGGCAGCACGCCACAATGCGCGATTCCCAAAGAAAAAACCGAATAAATCCGCGCTAATCTATGGCAAAAATTTCACCAACCCAATTTCTGTGCAATTGCTGGAATAAGCTGCTCGGCCATTTTTTGATGTCCATTGACATTGGGGTGATAGTCACAGCCATAATCAACCTCAGAAAGCTCCAGATTATTCTCTATGGCCACATAATAGATACGGCCGTCATTAAGCTGTCGATTGGTGTGGTCAACGGCCGTTTCGACATACCACCACACATCTGGGTACATAATCGGCCCGGCGGTTGCAAAAATTTGGGCTTGTGGATATGCAGTCCGAATTTCGATCAACAAATTCGTGTAGCCATTAACGAACTCCTCTTGGGTAGGAAAAGGTTCAGTCGAAAAGTCGTTTGTTCCCAGGTTGACCACGACCACATCCGGTGTCCATTGAGTGAAATCCCAGCTTAGCCCTGGAAAAAGTGCCACGGTGCGTTTGAAATAATCGACGGCCGTTGTGTCCGAAAGCGAATCTGCATAGGCAAAATTACGCACAACCCCTAAGCCGGAAAGGGCAATCAAATGATATTCAGCCTCAAAATGATCGGCCGTTACGCCTGCGTAGGTAGCTGCTGCGTTTTGAGTGGCTGGTGTGAAATAGCAGGTTGGACTGTCGCCTTCGTTGCCATAGCCTGCTGTGATAGAGTCACCGATGAACTCAATGCGTCGGACGGGTGGCGGCGGCGGCAATAGCGTTTGCCCGCCAGCAATAATGAAACCACGGAATGCACCTCGGCCAACTTGTGCCTCCGTCCGTTTGAAGATGCGTACATGGTGTTCCCCGTAGGGTAGGTTGTCGGCCAATTGGTAAACTGTCTTCTCTGGTACGGTTTGTAAAATCTGTGTATTGTCATCAATGGCCACGTTAAAAAGATTATTACCGCTCTCTAGAATTACTGCTAGCGAGGTGCCGCTGAAATTGGTTTCAATCGCAGCACCTGACCAATCGAATATAGGATTAGCGGGATCGCGTTGGTCAAAACGACCCATATAACGAATATTTGGATCATCAGCGGGAATGGTGATTGGGGGTAAGTTAGGCGTGGCTGTAGGAACGGCCGTTAACGTCGCCGGTGCGAAAGTTGTGCTGGTTGGGTTTGCGATCGGAGTTGCTGTTATCGTGCTGGTGAAAGTGGGTGTTGAGGTTGGAATGGAGGTGTTTGTGGGCGCAACGGCCGTGTTCTCGATAGTTGCTGCTTCCAATTTTGATTCTGTTCCCTGGCATCCAACAAACCATGCAAGCCAGGTTAACATAAAAACAAGAAGCCATGCTCTCCGCTCTATTCTTCTGTGTCTATTTTGATCTGGCTCAGTAAAAGTCCGTGGGGAATGATCCTTCACACCCGTAACCTGCCCATGAAATGTGCATCTGCCCAACGGCCGTCGCCATAATTGTAGAGTTGTTTCGTGCCTTCGCGGTTAAAACCGAACTTTTCATACAAGCGCAGTGCGTGCGCATTTTCTGGGTTTACCTCTAATTCAACCCGTGTCAGATTGAGCCAATTATCGGCGATATCAACAATGCTGTCCATCAGTTGGCTGCCGATACCCATGTTCCAATAATTGGGATGTACCATCATGCCCAGCCCGCCGACATGGCGTGTGCGCGGGTTTTGATGTTGATGCAGGTGGATGCTGCCCACCACTTTTTGTGAGCCGTCAGCATGCAGTGCAAGCGCGACCAGGCGCTGCGAACCGGGTCGGGGATTGCTGATTCTATGGATGGTGTAACTGTCTTCTTGACTCGGTAATTGGTTGGTCGTTCGTGCCACGGCTGGATGACGATACATGGTGGCCAAGTCAGCCGCATCATCAATATGGATTGGGCGAATGATGATGTCAGTTACCCCTTCCACTTGTGGGAAGATGGGTGGTTGTTTGTGGTAGGCGATGGGGGCGTTGGGGATGATGCGTGCCATCACATGTTCATCATTATAACGGCCGTCGCCAAAAACTGCCATGCGGCGCGTGCCTTCAAGCTCAAAACCAAACTTTTCATATAAATGGATTGCAGCCTGATTATGGGTCACAACCTCCAATTCGATGCGGATGAGATTGAGCCAATTGTCAGCTAAATTCACGATTGACGTCATCAGAACCGTGCCCACACCTTGTCCCCACGCATCTGCGGCTACCATCAAACCGATGTCTGCCGAATGATAACGGCGTGGGTTTTGGCTTTGGGATAAAGTGATGCTGCCGACGATACGGCCGTTGCTTTCTGCCACCAACCGATGCTGCCCTGGTTGACTGTTACTGAGCCATTCTTCTGTTTGTGAGAACTCCTGGCTGGGAAGTTGTAACAACGTCCGTGCCACTTGTGGATCTTTGGCAATAGCATATAAAGCTTGGGCATCGTCTGGGTGTACTGGTCGAATTTGAATGCTTTCACTCATGGTATTTCAAGTCACTCGTTATGTATAAATATAGTAAATACAGAATATATTCTGACAACATTGTAACACACGCCATCTTATTTTGTTGAGTTTTAAATGGATTAAGGGTTTGCCCGTTTTTAACTTTGGATAATGGTGCTGGACGCTGGCGTTTTTTATTTTACCAGAGGAGACTTGTCAGGTTTTATGATCAATTTGCTCACAGTCCACTCGCGGTAGAAACCTGACAAGTCTAGAATTCGCCAGACTCCAGAATGGTAAACGGGCAAACCTTCGCGGATTCGTTTTTGTCATAATTTATTTGTAAACGAATCATTAGTGAATACCTGTCAAAGTGAATTGATAGATTGCCTGGGAAAATTGGCTGTTTGCTAAGACAAAACATATTGGTGATTTTGTAAATGAGCTGTCTGTTACGTTTGATCAGCAAGTAAGTGCAAAAAGATTAGCACTAATGTTGACTTTTTGGTAAAGTAAAAAAATCAGACAATAATACCGTTTTCGTTTCAAGCAGAAACACATAGTAGCAATACAAAAAGGACAAATAATAAACTGGCTAGTAGGTTGTTGTGAAAGGCCTCACTGGTACGCAAATAAACGCGGATTTTCGGACTTTATTCGCAAAAATCCGGTCAATTTGCGAATACTTAAACTGAGCATCGCTGAGGCATCCGTTTATTACTAAAAGTTGGAAATATTGAGGGATAAAGAATGGATCAAAAAATTTTGGCAAAAAATAGATTGAAGGTTGTAATAATATTTGTAGCAATTTTTTTCGTTGTTTTATTTTCATCTACACAGCAAGCATTTTCAAGCGCTGAGTATGTTGAAGATGAAATAAATTTACAAGATGATAGTAGTATAAAGAACAAAGACGGCGAGATGTTTACGGCCGTAACGCCCACAACATATTCAAACGCATCCAATGCTGCCATTGCACGCTCACGTTTGGTGACAATCAACGAAAATGGACGCAATGTCTTGCCTGCCGCTCCTGACTATACCGCGCAACAAATAATGCAGCTCAACTTATTTGAAGACGTGGTACTCACTGTTGTCCAAGATCGTATCGAGGTAAATGAATCCGGCAGTTATACCTGGATTGGCCATGTAGATGGAGACGATTTTAGTGATGTTATTCTGGTTATAAACGGGCCATACCTCAGTGGACATATAACAATGCCCACCGGCAGTTATAACATTACTTCGACCACAGGAAACATTCACCGCATTGCTGAGCTAAACTCGGCAGCAATTTTATCTGGCGCAGATGATTCCGTAAAAGTGGAACCCCCAAATGATGACACGATTGCCTTAGCACCTGAAGCCTCCGATGACGGATCAGTTATTGATTTAATGATCATTTATACAGACGATGCTGTTGCCGCCCATGGTATACCGACCCTGCAAAGTTGGATCGAAACCTATGTTGCTTATGCCAATCAGGCTTATATCAACAGCAATATTGCACAACGGATTTCATTGGTGCATACTGAAGAAGTCGCTTACACTGAAACGGGCAGCCTTGATAACGCTCTAGATGATGTACAAAATACAAATCATCCCGAATTAGGTATCGTTCACACAAGACGCAATACCTATCATGCTGACTTGGTGATGTTATTAGTCAACAATGACGGCGATGGTGGGAGTTGTGGTGGCTTAGCCTCTGTCCCAGTAACAGTTACGCCTGCTTTTGAAAGTTCAAGTTTTGGCACTATGGAAGCTTGTTCTTTTGGTGCTAGCGTATTTGCGCATGAGTTAGGACATAATATGGGCAGCAATCATGATTGGTATGTTAGCGCCAGTACAACGCCGTACCCATATGCGCATGGTTATGTTGACACAACCAATAAAATCCGCACTATCATGTCCTACAATAATCGCTGTTCAAATCTTGGTATCACATGTCAGAATATTGCATATTTTGCCAACCCATCTGTCAATTTCAACGGCGTCCCTACTGGCATAGCCGACACAGCACCTTCAAATTGTTCAACAGGCACCCATCCAGTTACTGAGTGTCAGGCAGATGTGCAAAAAACGTTTAACAATACCGATTCCAACTCTGCTATTTTTCGCAGCAGTAAAATCACCTGGATTGGTACCAACGCCAACTGGCATGACCCGTCTAACTGGGTCATTAATGAAGGTCCACCATCAGGCACCACACCAACTAATCGTGTGCCGCGTTCTATCGATAATGTTCTCATTCCATCTGCCCCCACTGGTGGTAATTTCCCCACCATCAGCGCCAACGCCGATGTACGTGATGTCACCATCGAAACAGGTGCAACACTCAATATGACTGCGGGCACCCTAAATGTGTATGGCAATTGGGAAGACCAAGGCACAGGTATATTTAATGCCACGGGGGGCTCCGTTGTTTTTAAGGGTTCTCTTGAACAAACAATTGCCAGCAATTCAACTTTGCTGCACAGCAGAAATGCCTTGGCCCCAAGTGGTTTTAACAATGTACAAATCGGTGATGGTGGCAGCACAGTTGTCAAGCTCAATACGAATATCGATATCAATGGTAATCTTGTCATAAATGCTGGTGCTCGCTTGGAAGCTGGTAGTAATACGATCAGGATTGCGGGAAACTGGACAGAAAATGCGCCGGTCAATTTTGTTGAAGGCACGAGTTCGGTCATATTCGACGGTACAAACCAGGTTATTAACAAAGTCACGACTTTGGCTGTTTTCAACGAAGATTTCAGCGATAGTGATGGCGTACCTTGCTGTGGAACATCTTCAATGCCATCAGGCTGGACAAATGAGAATACTGCCTGGTTTTTTGGTGAAAGTGGTGCTGAAACCGGACGCGCTCATGGCACTGCCAACGGTTGGCTGCATACTTCCGCCATGTACTTATCCGCTGGTATTAATTACAGTATAGGATTTGATTTTGTTGTTGGCACAGGCTCATCATTAAATGTGCGCTATGGTACCATAGCTAGTTCTGGAGCAATGACGGGCGTTATTGGTTCAAAAAACACAACTGGTCCAGCGAACTTTAATTTTACTGTTCCCACAACTGGCTTGTATTATATCGGATTCCAAAATATTTATGGCAGCGGTTGGTCGAATATTGATAATTTAGTGGTAACGGCCATGAGTAACATTACTTTTAATAATCTTACAGTTTCCAGCGGGACAACCGCTCCTGCCAGTAATGTTCAGGTGAAAGGCAATCTAACGACAAACAGCACCGGAATCCTCAATCTCGCACAGAACGAGGTTACCGTAGAAGGGCTGGTTACGAACAATGGCACTTTACAACAAACCCGAAATGTTACTGATGGGTCTGGCGGCACGACTTATGATTTCTTGATTTTGAAAAATGCTGCCCTAAACACAACAAAATATTACGGTGTGCAAATTACGCCAGATAATGGTCAAGCTTTAGGCAGTACGGCCGTAAAGGTGAAGGGCAATCAGGATTGTACGTCAAATGCTGCTGATCCTTTGGCACGGCGTTGTTTTGACATAACGCCAAACAGCGCCCAAAGTGCAACCATAAAGTATTGGCTCACCGATGGTGAACGCAATGGCCAGACGCAAAATGCGCTCAAGGTGTGGGATTATAATAATAGTGCCTGGGTACAGGTAGGGAACACAGCTTCGTATGGAACTGGTTGTGGTGTGGATTCTACTTGCTGGGTGCAATACACGGGTATTGGTACTTTCTCACCGATGGTTGTTGGTAGTGGCGCAGCACCTACCGGCACGCCCGGTGGTGCGGTATGTTCGGCGCCAAGTCCGGCATCAAATCTTGCGGCTGTAAGAAGCGGCAATAATGTTAATTTAAGTTGGACGGCGGGCGCTGGTGCAGAGTCTTATGATGTCTATCGCAAAGCCAATGATCCTTACTTCACTACAGGGGGGACGTTAATTGCCAATGTCGCTGGTACTACGTACTCCGATACGGCCGTTCCCCTGGGTAATCCGGCAATGAACTATAGTTATGCTGTGGTGGCGAAGAAGGGCTGTGGGGCAGCATCCGCGCAAGTTGGCCATGTAGGTGAATTTGATTTTGGCATCACGCCCGGCACAAATCCTTCCACCAATCTCTTTGAAGATAATATGGAAAATGGGAGCGCCAAGTGGACTGTTTCACACGGTGCCGGCACTAACGATTGGGCATTAGGTACGACGAATCCCAGCAGCCCAACGCATGCCTGGTTTGCCCAAGATGTTGCCACTGTTAGTGACCAATATTTGACAATGGCCAATGGAGTTACAGTAAGCGGCACTTCTGTACTGACCTTTCAACATCATTACAATACTGAATCCACCTATGATGGTGGCGTCGTAGAGATATCGGTTAACAATGGAGGTTGGACAGATTTAGGATTGCAAATGACAGCAAATGGCTACAACGGAACGATCGATGGCGGCTTTGGCAGCCCGATTGCTGGGCGACAAGCTTTTACTGGCGACAGCGGTGGTTATGTGCAGACGTCGGTAGATTTGAGTGGTTTCAATGGCAGCAATATACGTATTCGTTTTCGTATGGCAACCGATAGCTCAGAACTGGATGTGGGTTGGTATGTTGATGATGTTGTTATTACGCAATAATAGCGTTTAGGGGGGAGTAAAAGTAACTGTAAGGAGGCAACGGCCGTTGCCTCCTTACAGTTACTTTTATCTAAAGATCAATCGGATTTTCGAGCAGAGCCACCAATAGATCCACACATTGCGCCACATCATTGGCATCGACTGTCTCGCTGGGCGAATGCACATATCGGCATGGAATCGAAATGCAACCCGCCGCGCAGCCAGGCCCTGCAATTTGCATCGAACGCGCATCGGTGGAGCCGCCCTCCAATACCTCTAACTGATAAGGTATATTTGCTTCTGCGGCACGTTGGCGCAGCAAGCGTACGAGACCCGCATGGGCGATCATGCCGCTGTCTTTGACTTTGATCGCCGGTCCATCACCCAAATTAACTGCCATTCGTCGGGCATTGGGTGTATCGGCGGCCACGGTCACATCCAAGGCAATTCCAACATCGGGCAGCAAGCCATTAGCGGCAGCTTCTGCGCCCCGCGTCCCCACTTCTTCTTGTGTGCTGAAAACAAAATAAACGTCATGGGGGGTAGTTTTGAGCCGTTTGAGGGCTTCAATGCCGATCACACAACCGATACGATCGTCCATGCTTTTGGCGCTGAGATGGCTTCCTTGGGCTAAAAACGGCCGTGTAAACCCTGCCGCATCACCTACATGAACTGGACAATCTTCACGACTGCTGGCACCGACATCAATATAATATTTTTTCAGCGGATGGATTTTGCTGCGCTCTTCAATGGGGTCACAGCCGATGATGCCAATGGTGCCGTCAGCAAACTGGACGCGCCCGCCTAACAGGGTATGTGGGAAGACGCCGCCAATATTGGTGAAGCGACAAAACCCTTCTTCGGTAATATGTGAAACCATCACACCGATTTCGTCTAAATGCGCAGCGATCATCACTTTGAGGCCGCTGCCATCACCTTTTTTGCGGGCAATTAAACTGCCCATCGTATCTATACTCATTTCGTCAGCATATTCTGCAATTTCGGCTTGCACTAAATCACGGGTTTGATCTTCAAAACCAGATGGTCCATATGCTTCGGTTAATTTTTTGATAAGTTCGTTCATGGTTGTTCCTTACGTAAGCATTTCAGCTTACCGGCAATTCAGCCTGTCAGTCTGTAGCTAATTTCGTTTAATTACGTCTTGCGTGAAGCCGCCTAAAACAGCTCTTGTGAGCTGTACGACATGGGCATAATCTTGTAGATTGATCATCATGGCAGGCGTGTGCATGTAGCGTCCCGGTACAGCAATGGTAGCCGAGGGAATGCCGCCGCGTAAGCGTTGGATCGCGCCGGTATTTGTGCCGCCGCCTCCAGGCTGCCGAAACTGGAAAGGGATATCCAAATCAGCGGCCGTACGCGTGATATAACTGACAAGTCGTGGATTTTGGATGGTTCTACTATCCATCACGTAGATGGCAGGCCCTTTGCCCAAAGATACGTTTGGGCTGGCATCTTCTTCATTGGGCATATCATATGCAGGTGTGGACTCCAGCACGAAGGCCGCATCTGGATTGATGCCGTAGGCGGCGACCTGCGCACCGCGTAAGCCAACTTCTTCTTGGACAGTGAAGGCAGCATACAAATCAAAGGGGTATGGGTCTGCACGCAGCAGTTCGATTAATACAGCGCAGCCGACGCGATCGTCAAATGCTTTGCCGATGGCTGTGTTGCCTGATTCTTCATATGCAGTGAGGAAAGCGGCCGTTGCGCCAATTTTTGCCTTACCTAAGGCCGCATCTTTATTTTTTGCGCCGATGTCGATGCGCATGGCACTGTGTTTGACGATGCTTGTATATTGGCTGCCAGTCAACAAGTGAATCGGTTTTGCCCCAATCACACCGATAATCTTTTTCGGGCCGACTTGCACTACCTTGCCGAGTAAGGCACGGTCATCAATACCACCCAGTTTTTCAAATTTGAGCATCCCTTGGGCATCGGCACCTGTGATCATGAGGCCAACTTCGTCCATATGCGCATCGACCATGACACGCAAATCGCTTTGGCCTGTGCCACGTTTGAGCGCGATCAGGTTGCCCATTGTGTCAACATGCCATTCATCGACATGATCCTCGATTAAATCACGGATGAGGATGCGGACTTCTTTTTCGCGGCTGGATACGCCAATGGCTTCTGTGAGTTGTTGCAATAATTCGTTCATTTTTCCATCATACTCGCGGATAGATTTTCCAGAAATTCAGTATCGAGGCTACAAAGGAATTCTGCCAGTAAACGGCCGACACGTTCGACATCTTGGGTATCAATGGTTTCAACCATGGTATGCATATAACGCAGCGGAATCGAAACCAGACCGGTGGGGATGCCCTCACGGGCGACTTGCAGCCCAAAGGCATCGGTGCCGCTGCCGCGTGTATGGGTCTCGGGTTGGGTTTTCATCTCTAATTTGTCGGCGCTCTTTTTGAGTGCTTTATGCATACCAGGGTGGACATTAGGACCAATGCCCAGCACTGGGCCGCCACCGAGGTTAAAGGTGTTGGTTTCATTCAGCATAGCTCCTTTGCCGAAGGTGACGTCAATGGCAACGGCCGCATCCGGTTTTTTGGCGAAGGCCGTGGTATAGGCTCCCAAGAGACGGGTTTCTTCTTGCGCGGTGGCCACGACGATGAGATCCCAGGCATGCGAACGGCCGTTTAGATAATCAAAACAGGCTGTCACTGCCATCACCGATGCGCGGTTGTCGAGTGCTTTGCCTGTGACCAAGCTGCCTTGCAATTTGCGTAAGGGCTGGCGGAAGCTGACAAAATCACCAATATCAACGAGTTCGCGTAGTTCGTCCGCAGGCATGCCCACATCTAATACTAAATCTTTAAAGCCATAAGGTTTGTTGCTGCGTTCAGGGGGCAGCATGCGGCCGGGTAATGAACCCAACACCCCGACTAAATCACGTTTTCCATGCGCAACGGCCGTTTGTCCGTACAAATGGCGGATATCAACCCCGCCCACATTGGTCAAGCGCATAAAACCGCAGCCTTGATGGTCGCTAATGTCTTTGACCATCAAACCAATTTCATCTAAATGCGCGGCCAATAAAAGCTGTGGACGGGGTTCAACTCCTTGCCCATGTTTTACAGCAATGACACTGCCGATGCGGTCAACTTCAATCTCATCAGCATAGGGCTGCCAAAGGTCAGTAATGGTTTGCGCGATTTTGTGTTCATTCCCGGAGGGACCGGGCGTTTCACTGAGTTGTTTTAATGTTTCAAATATCTCCATAATTTATGCTCACTTCTGAAGACGGATGCCATCCGGGAACGGTTGTAAACGGCCGTTGGTGGTTGGAACCTTCCTGGGCGAGGGCGTCGCTGTAGGTGTGGACGACCCGGTTGATGACACGGTCATTGTGGGTGTGGGGGATGCTGTTTCTGTTGCTGGTGGCGATAATGTGGGCGTTTCTGTGGGAGGCAGTGGCGTGGGCGACGGGGTCGCTGTGGCTGCGGCCGTTGGCGGTTCGATTGTCTCTGTGGGGATGATAACGATTGTTGGTGTGGCAGTGGGTGGAACGGCCGTTGGTGTCAAGCGGATTGGTGTATCGATCACGATTGGGGTAGCGGTTGCTGTGGGCAGTATTGTTGCCGTTGCTGAAGCCGTCGCTGATGCTGTGGCTGTGGTTGTGGCTGTTGGATTGGCTGTGGGCGTAGACGACGCTGTTACTGTGGCAGTGGGCAAAACGGTGGGCCAACGGGTCGCAGTAGCTGAGGCGGTAGCTGTCGGTGAAGGTGTAATGCGGGTTGCTGTGGCGGTTGGCGTCTGGGTTGGAATGGCGGTCAACACAATTGGGGGCGGACCATCTTTTTCAGGAGTATGGGATGGCGTTGGCGAGATGACGGCAGGTAAGGTGGGGGGAACAATTGGATCGCTTTCGCGTGGTGCAGTTGCTAACAGGTAACTGCCGCCACAATAACAAGGCAGCGTGAGCAAAATAATTCCGATAAGAATCGCGTATACGCGGCGACGTGAATCCATTCTCTGAATCTTAGTAGAAAAAACGGAACTGACAACTTATAACGAGGATTCTGGACAAATTCACCTATTTCGATGGCTACAACGGATAATGATTAAAACGGATAAAATGGTATGACAGGAACACGGAGAAACACGGAAGGTAAACGGAGCTTCACGGAGAGAATCAGGAGATGGATCGATTGTTCCTGCTCCAATTCTCCGTGAAACTCATTAGATTCTCCGTGCAGCTCTGTGTAACTTTTACCACCTGTCTAATTGTAATACGGATATCCGCTATTTTTTTATCCACTGTAGCCATCCCCACAAAAACCTATTTTCATGTTATCATATCCCCATAATCATATGCAAGGTGTACGTGTCTGTAAACAATCATTATTTCAAGGAATGAGTATGAGTGACCAAACCAGCACCCCCAAATATTTAACCGACCGTCAAACTACAACTGATCACCTTAACTTCTCTGACTTTCGTCCCGCATTAGAAACCATTGTGCAAACGGCCGCTACCCCCCTCACTGTCGGCATTTTCGGTCCCTGGGGCAGCGGCAAAACCAGCTTGATGTCGATGGTGCAAAAGAAAATCGAGGAGCAGCCGCTGGGCAGGGTACGTACTGTCTGGTTTACCGCCTGGAAATATGACCGGCACGAGGTGCTGTGGCGTGCTTTTGTCCTACGCGTGCTCAATGCGCTGTACCCGCGTGAAGAGGGGCCAGGATTGCGTGAAGAACGCCCAATCGTACAAAAACCTGGCCCTAAACAAGCCGCACAAATCGCTATGCTGCAGCGGCTGGAACAAAGTGTTTACAAAGAGGTTGAGTGGCAGGAATTAGGCGAACGCACGATCAATTGGTGGCAGCTGATCAGCAACAGCGCGGAGATTGGTGTCGATATCGCTTCCGTTTTTGTGCCTGGTGCAGAAAGCTTCAAAAAATTGTTGAATCTTGTGCGCAGCGAAAACAAGACGGATAAGGCGGTGCAGCAGGCGGTTGATGCGGTTAGCCGCGATGTGATTGCCTATCATCGTGAACAGCTTTTTCACACGGAACAGTTTGAAAAGACGTTTGCGGAGGCGATCAAGGAGATTTTGGGGGAAAACGGCCGTCTCATCGTCTTCGTAGATGATTTAGACCGCTGCCTGCCGGAAAAAGCGATTGAAATTTTGGAAGCGATCAAACTCTTCCTCGAAGTGCCCGGCGCGGTTTTTGTGTTGGGCATGGACCAGCGTGTCATTCAGGCTGGCATCAGCGCACGTTATGGTTCACTTTTCCATCAGCAGCTGCAAGCCCATATTGAACTGCCCATACGCGGCGATTCCTATTTGCAAAAGATCGTCCAAATCCCCTTCTATTTACCCGCGCTGGCTACCGAAAGTTTGTTGGAGTTTATCACCGCGCAGGACAAAAATTTGCCCGGTGCCACAGACCAGGTTTTTGCACAGGGTCTATATCCCAACCCGCGCCAGGTGAAACGCGCTTTGAATATTTTTCGCTTGCTGCAGCAAATCGCGTTGGCGCGTGAAGAGCGCGGCGCGTTGGATGCGGGCAGCATCGCCTGGCCTTTGCTGGCCAAAACGGTGATCATTCAGACCCAATATCCCGACCTATACCAACTGTGGCGGCAGGTGCCCACGCTGCTGCAAACGCTGGAAGATGAATATACACGACGGCCGTTATCCCTGGAAGAAATGGTGCGCGGTGGTATCACAGTACCAGACGATGCAGATGAAAAGGATGCCCCCACAGCAGCAGAAGGACGTGGCGGTTTGTTGGATCCCTATCTCAAAAACCGCTGGCAGTATGCCCGTCTGGCGCAGCTGCTGACTTTCCAACCAGAAGACGGGCAAGCTAGAGAAGGACGCGATAAGGTGTTGTTTGCCGGCTTAAACCCGATCCAAATGGCGGCTTATGTGCGTCTGGCTGGGGCTGTGGGCGCCACAGCTGCTGCACAGGAAGAGGCGCTGGCTGCCATTCCCCAGGACCGGCTGGCGCAGTTACTCAGCGGCGACCTGGCCCTGGTGCAAAATGCGGCTGCTGAATTGGAAACCGCTGAGCCGCAGCCAGATGGTCCGCAGCGGGGGGCTGTCCAGGGGCAACTATTGAAGGTGTTGCAAGATCAAAGCGAAGCGGCGCAGGTGCGGGTGAGTGCAGGTATGGCGTTGGGCCTGCTGGGTGATCCGCGTGAAGAAGTTTTGGATGTGGATAAAATGCAGTTTTGCCTGGTGCCGCCCGGCCCCTTTTGGATGGGCAGCGAGGAAAAAGATAACGAAAAACCGTTACATTTGAATGCCGCCCTCGATTATGAATATTGGATCGGCCGTGACCCGGTCACGGTGGCTCAATTCCAGTCTTTTGTTGCTGCTGATGGTTATGCAGATGATGCCATTTGGTCTGAAGCTGCGCAGGCGGGCTATTGGAAAGCTGGTAAATACCGTGACCGCACCGCCCCAAATGATTTTGGTCGTCCCTTTGATTTGCCCAACCATCCGGTGGTGGGCATTAGTTGGTATGAGGCCTTGGCTTTTTGCCGTTGGCTGACAAAACGTTGGCAGCAGCGTGGGCGTTTGCCAACGGATTGGCGTGTGCAGCTGCCTTCGGAGGCCGAATGGGAAAAAGCGGCGCGTGGTGGTGTCGATATCCCACCGTCGCCGGTTGTTGCTGACACGCTGCAGATGACTGAACGAAAACAGTTTGAGAAGAATCAACGGCCGGCTGCAATGCTGTTTGTTGAGAATCCGCAGCCCCAACGTCGTTTTCCCTGGGACACGGAATTGACACCGGAACTGGCCCATTACAAAGAAACGGGGATTGAAAGCAGTAGTGCTGTCGGCGCGTTCCCGGCTAATCTGAGTCCATATGGCGTGGGCGGCTTGAGTGGTAACTGTTACGAGTGGACCCGCAGTCTGGATAAAAGGTATGAATATGATCCCGCTGACGGCCGTGAAGCGATCAATGCCTCGAATGACAGTAGAATCCTTCGCGGCGGTTACTTTGGTGATGAAGCAACGTGGCTGCGCTGCGCGTCCCGTGGCTGGCTCGGTCCGTACCGCGCCGTCAGGTACGTCGGGTTGCGTGTGGTGGTGTCCCCGTTTTTCAACCGCTGATCTCTGCTGCCTCTGAACTCTGAGCCTCTGATCTCTCTGAACTCTCGCTAGTAGCCGAGGATTCCAATCCTGGCCCCACGCACAAAGAAAGCGCGGCGGCATTGCATTGAAGAACGAACGAATTTATTATTGCAACAATAATTGGGTAGGGGCGGGACGATTGAGAATTACGCTGGCTGAACAGATGGAAATTGCTATCAATCGTCCCGCCCTTGTGTTAGCTGTATATGGTGTGTGTGAATGATTTGTGCTGTTACCGAACTTTAGAGGATTGGTTTAATTTTTTGGGTAAAAAGAGGGCCGCAAGCAGAGCGATGAGGGGCAGTACGGCCGTCCACCTCAACACCATCGCCAAACCCACCTCATCCGCCAACACCCCCACCAGATAGCTGCCAATCGCACCACCCGTAAACATCAGACCCAAAGCCAGTCCCGACGCCATCGCCTGCCGTCCCGGAAAAAGGGATTGGATGCTGAGCACCAGAATCGTATGTGGCATCCCGCCGAAAAAACCGGCAATGAACAGCAGCAGCGCTTGTGTGGCCCCTACAGCGGGGATATAGAAGAATATTGGCAAAATTTGGCCGCTCATGCCCAGCACAATCACCCATTTGGCAGCGATGCGGTCGCCGAGTGTGCCGCCTAAAATGCCACCGAATGATGATCCCAGCATGATCAAACCGGAAAGAATGCCGACACGTAAGGGGATGTAGCCCATCTCGCTGAATAATTTGGGCGCAAAGGTGATGATGGCGATGCTGACGGTGCTGCCGGCTAGAATAATGATCGTAAGCAAAATGCCGCGATGCAGCACCTGCGGCAAACGCATGGAAATCGTGTTTCTGGCAGTGGCACGGGCCGCTTTTTGAGCTTGCTGCACAGCCGGACTGTTGCTCAAGTAGCGCCAGCCGTAGAAAAACACACTCAGGCAGGCAAGTGGGATGAGGATGTAGGCGGAACGGCCGTAGACCGTTGTCAACAACACACCCGCTATAATTGGCCCGACAAATAAACCGAACTGCCCGGAAAAGAAAAATATTGAAGTTGCTCTGCCGGTGGCAGTCTGGCTGGTCTGGCTGGCGACCATTGTGCCTGCCGGATGAAACATGCCGGAGCCAATGCCCGCAATCGTGAGCGCACCTAATGCAACCCAATCATTGCCCACAGCCGCAATGCTGAAAAAGAGGATCATCCAACCTAACCCGCCGATGACAAACCAGCGTGCGCCGACACGGTCGGCAAGCCAGCCAAAAAACGGCTGTGATAAAGAGCTGCCGATGTTGTAGACCAATAAGGTGAGTCCAACTTGGGCATTGGTTAAGCCCAGGTCGATCGCCAAGAGAGCAATGAGCAGGTTACGGCTGCTGTTGAGAACATCAATGCTGAAATGGGAAAGGGAGACGGCTTGATACGGCCGTTCCTGGTAAAAAGTGGTTTGTGCTGCCATTGGCTAGATTTTAACAGCTTATTGCAGAGTTGCAGAGTTATAAAGCGACCGCGTTGGAAAGTTGAGTGTTTTACCTTGTCACTTTGCAACTTTG
>JAGRDI010000083.1 GCA_020432765.1 Anaerolineales bacterium
GGTTACACATTCCAGGGTATGCAAAATTAAGGGAATGCCGTCTTTTATATTTTCTCAAATTCTGCGCGATTTTACGGTTCACCCGACACTTTGTACACGATTATGCATAGCGGTCTAGAGTCACGTCAAATTTGGATGCCAATGTTGCCAGCGATGGTTCAACCAACATTGACCCATCACCTAATACGATAGTAGGCACAACACGGTTACCGTCGTTTACCCTTTCCACAAAGTCCAACCCATCCGGGTTATCTTCAATATCAATCTCCGTATACTCAAATCCATATGTGTCCAAAAAATATTTTGCGCGATGACAATCAGAACACCAGGATGTCGTGTACATGATGATTGGGGTATCGTTGTTCATTTATCTTTTCTCCTTACCACAAGATTACAACAGATGTTGGAAAAAACGAATTTTTCGCACTACATAACCTGGGCCATTCCAAAATCAGATCGAAAATAAAGCACAATCCAGTTTGGCTTGCAAAGCGCCGTGCACCCTAATGTCATAATGTCACCAACAAATTGACAAGTCATACATGATTCGTTATCTTAAGATAAGCGCTCAACTTTGTTATTGGACACTGGCGTTTTTTATTTTACCAGAGGAGACTTGTCAGGTTTTATGATCAATTAATTTGCTTACATGCCACTCGTGGTAGAAACCTGACAAGTCTAGAATTCGCCAGACTCTAGTTTGTTACCATTTATCAGCCAAAACAGCATAAGGGAGAAGTATCATGATCAGCAAGACCATTTGGAATGACCGCTGGTATTATTCATTGGAACCGGCAATCATACAGTCCCGAGAAAAAATAGAAAAACAAGTCAGCAAAAACAAAAAAATCACCCCACAAACCCGCAATGCCTTAACCACCATTGCAGCTACCTTGGAAGGGCTGCGTCGCTTTGGTGGCGCACAAGTACAGCTTTTTTCCGATTTATTCAAAAAAGAACCAGAAATCCTCATCCCAGATGAATTCAGGTATCCTAAAGAATGGGTCATGCGTACCACCCTTAATCAAATCGCTTTTGATCTCGAAGTATTGCAACGGGCCGCCAACCAACGCTTAGAGATAACCATCGGCCCAGCCAGTGCGAAAACGTTACAGCTAGCCGACCAATATGCCTATCATTATGTTTTGCAACCAGCCATCGATGCTAAATATATTCAAGAAACCACTGTGGTCACATATTTTCAAAAAAGTTCGTCTGTGCGCGTAATTCCCTATGCACCCGTTGCCTTAATTGGCATACCCATTACAACATTAAACGTCTCTAGACAAGCGTCAAGTGTCAATCAAAATTCGCCCCAATTAGGCAAAAATCCATATTTACAATCGCTTGGGATTTTTGATTTTGGTGCTATTGCCCACGAGATTGGTCATTACGTTTATCGCCATGGGGACGTGCCGGATAATAGTAACACGAGTATCCACAGAGCTTGCAACAAGATTAAAAAAGACGTGCAAACATATCAAGCCAATTTTTTTGCAGAAATAGAACAAACAACTACTGCTGCATCAAGAGAATTTCCTGAAATTGCAGAAGGTTTCAAGCACACCTATGAAAAACTCTTGAGAGACCCCCATTCCGAAATTGAATGCTGCGAATCGATTGAAAAAGAAAGTTTACCTTCTCCAGCTAAAATCAAACAATTATCAGCGGCCATACAAGAAGCATACGTGCCAATTTTAGGCAAATGGATGCAAGAGATATTTGCCGATGTTTATGGCTGCTTGATTGCCGGAAACTCAATTGCTTTCGCTTTCATCGAGCTGCAGATTGATAACGATCCAAAAGATATCGTAAAGGATGATGGCTATCATCCACCAACGATTATTCGACCGCTCGTCTATTTCAAAGTTCTTGAAAAAATGGGGTATGTAGAAGATTCAGCTATGCTGCGTGCTTTATGGAACGAATGGCTATCGAGGCGTCAGATTGATGAACCACGTGAATTTCTGCTAGATTCACTCGACAAGCTCGTTGATACGATGCTAACAAACCTCAACTTTTATCAATTAGGTGATAGGCTCCTGATGCCAGATAAAAATAATGATGGCAAAGGTGAATCAGTTACGCCAACAAAGCCACAACAACTGCCTTCTATGCCAGAATTAAACAGTGATATCGATAAAGCAATATTAGCTGAAACCAAAAATGAATTGCCACAGACAGTGAAAGAGGTTTTAGCAGATGTAGAAAAAAGTCACAATCTAACAGCAACGCTGTCCAATAAATCTGCATATGCTGATTATCGTTTTGCAAGGAAATTAAGGGAAATAAACAAAACCGTCAAGCAATTGCTTCACCATGACATCAGTAAAATTATTAGAATATCGCATCGGCAAACCCCAACTTTAACGGTAAACAATAATTCTAATCATGCACAATCCTGCGAATGGGAATTGGCGCTGCATAATCTCGCTGTTCGTGACGGCGCTTTTTGGCATATTGACCCAACAACAAAAAATATCATACCCGGCACAATTATTGGGCCAAAACATGTAGCGGAGCCTGATTCAGGTATGCAGGCGTTGGTTAATATTGCCCATAACCCAAAGGAGAAAATTCCAGCCTGCAAATGGAAATACATTTTCCAAATGAATGGTTGGAACACAGGCGGTCCAGAGGTAAACGGCTCAGACTAAAGTTATCAAAAGATGGAGGCCCTAAAGATCTTGCGCTAGCCATTCGTTGAGCCGGTGTGTGAAATAATGTTTGATCGGAATCGCCAGCGTTAAGGCTTCTTGCCATGCTGTTTTGGCGGAATCGCGATTACCCATTTTTAAGTGGACGGTTCCTATATGGCTGAGAATTAGCACGCTATTAAAATCGCTTTTGGCTTCACGCAGCAAGTCTAGGCCACGATATCCAATGTCTAATGCTTTTTCATAATCATTAAGCATATCAGCGTGGAAACGACTGGTTTCGTATAATATTAGACCCGTAAATTTTGGGGAGCCTAATTTTTGGGCTAACTGTAAACATTCCTTAGAATATTCCTGAGCACAGCGTTGGTCTCCTTGGCGTACACACACGACCAGTTTTAGATACATGGCTGAAGCCAGTTCATCAATATTTTGTAATTGACGACTATAGTGCAAAGCTTGTTCAATGAAAGTTTGGGCTGTGCTTAAGTGCCGTTTGTCTGAATGCCGTTTGTCGACATTCACTTGGGCTACTAGACGCAAGCATTTTATTCTTGTAAGTAGGTCGTCATCTTCGGCTATTTCAAGTGCTTGTAACCCGTAATTTTCTGCGTGGTCTAGTTCCCTGGCTATCCTATGCAATCTTGCTAATCGAAACAATGCCAGTGCCTGCCCTCTTCTATCGCCAAGCGCTACTTTCATTTCATGTGCATCAAGCAGAAGTTGATGCACGTTTTCATAATCACTTTGTTCCAGGGCTATGCGTGCCTGCAGAAGATAAATATCCGAGATTTTGGCATTTTCTTCTGTTTCTTCATACCAGTTTAGTGCTTCTTGCAGCAGCGGTTCTGCTTCGTAAAATCCTTCTTGCTCAATGCAGGTAATTGCCCAATTAACTCGGTTATTTGCTATGAGGGTTTCATCTTTGGTTGCCACTGCCGACGCATGTGCCAGTTGGTATGCTGCACGTGCATCACTATATAAACCTTGTGAAAACCAGACAGCGCGTAACACTTGGGCAAAATCCAGTACCAATTGATGGTTGTCATATTTGTCGGCTAGTTTCAAACTGGCATTAATGTGATTCCATTCGCCCAATAGTTTTTGATATTCTTGTTGATGGTCGCGTGTAAACTCATAATAATAAATTGCATACCGTTCTTCAACTGCATTTATTTCTTTTGACTTTTCATAGGCAAAAGCGGCTAATAACAGATGTTGTTGGTAACGTCGCGGATGATCGGTGGCAATGTTCAGTAAGGCTAAGGAATAAAAACGGCCGATCACCTCCAACGCAACATCTGCATCCATTTGTGCGATAGTTGCATAAGCATCACCGGTAAAAGAACGTCCTTCAAAAACAGCCAGCAACGCAAAAGCGCGTTGTTCGGCCGTATCCAACAATTCCCAACTTTGTTCAAAGGCAAGGCGCACACCCAGGTCAGGACCCAGGTGCAATTGGTCGAGACGTGTGCGGATATCGAGCAGGCGGCGATGAAGCTGCGCCAGTGGTTGGCGCATGGCAAGATAACGACGGCCGACTATGGTCAACGCCAATGGTAATTGCCCCAAAAGATGACAGATTGCTTCTGCGCTAATTCTGTTGGCCTGAACAACTTCAGTACCAATAATATAGCTCAACAATGCCAGGCTGTCAGTGGCGCTAAAGGGCTGCAGCTGAATAATATTGTCTGGATTCACGGTTAAGGCAACGGCCGTTTCCTGGCTGCGTGTTGTGACAATGACGGCACAATCTGTGCGGCGAGTTGGCAGCAAAAGTCGTGCCTGAGCCGGGCTGACGACATCATCCAGAATAATCAACATCTGCTTTTGCGCCAGCACACCCCACATCCGCGCCGCCCGGCTTTTCTCATCCGGCAATGTCGTCAAATCTATGCCACAGGCTTGCCCCCAACTCTCTAGAATCGCACTAATGCTGCTGTTGCGTAAATCTGCCCAGAGCACGCCATCACGAAAATGATGTGCCAAGGAATGCGCCGCTTGGATGGCTAAGGTCGTTTTGCCAATGCCACCCATACCTTGAATGACGCAAACAGTGCCCCCAGCGAGTAAGTTTTCTTGCAGTTGGGCAGTCTCGGGGCGACGGCCGTAGACCTCACGAACATCCAGGCGCGGAATCTGGTAGGGGACATCTTCTTCATGCCAATAACTCAGTAACTCTTGATCACGCTTACTGGCACCACGCCACAAGGAAGCTAAATCACCCAGGCCCGTACACAACAGCAGTCGGTTGGCATCGGCGGCAGAAAGTTGAATCGCACGCGCAAAACGCAGCAAATCTTGCCAATAACGCGGCTTTTTAACATAACCATTGGCCCAACTACTAATTGTTTTGGCCGGAATGCCGGAAAGACGTGCAATCTGCGCGTAACTCAAACCCGAATCTTTGCTTGTTTGGCGCACGACATCGGCCAGGAATTCTTGCTGCATGGCGGTTTAATCCCATTTAATCCATTTTCGGCTAGAAATCACGCCTTAAAGGATGCAAAATGAATAATCAGAAAACGTTATGGCAAATCAAAGTTTAGCACAAAAGAAACAAGGGCAAAACCATTCAACTCTTGCAACAGCCAACGTAGTCGTTTAGGGACATCGGCGGGCAATTGAGAACCGCCGTTAATGGGTTTAGTCACATTTACTCGTGCCGCTGAGGCACTCGATCATTAGATCGGGTGCCTCTGACATTTACTTCCGAACAAACATTGTCGCTGGACAATGGCGTTTTTTAGTGTACATCCAGTGGGCAGCCGGGCGTATGTCTTAGCGGACCCATCTGGTGCTAATCTGGTTCGTAGTGGAGCAGGCACAAACTTTGAGATAAACGGCCGTATTCAACCCAACCAAAGTATGCAAATCATTGGCAGGCCACATTGCACCCAAAATATGGTCTGGTAGCAAGTGATTTCCGACAACAACCCGCAGCTGGCCGGCTGGACCAGCGAAGATGATTGGTCTCATTACTTTTTGGCGCCGGTACGTATTCCCTAAATCAAAATTTTAATGTTTCAAAGGAGATAGACTCATGAATGAAAATAAGATTGCACCAGAGCTATTGCTCATGGCAAACACGCAACCAGAACTGACTCAAGACGAGTTTTCAGCACAATTCAGCCCACTTGGGGCCGTGGCCGACACCACAGCCAAACCGGAACGTGTCATCGTCTTCATCGAATGTGATGAACAGGCAGACTTTAGCGATCTAGCCGGTGAAGGGATACGTGTCAATGAAGACTCTGGAACCGTCCGCACAGCATTTTTGCCGGTTAACAAACTGCAAGTTCTATCTGATTGGCCAGGCGTCAACTACATCGCGCCCACACGCAAACTAAATTTCCTTATGGATCGTGCCGCTGATGCAGTACGCTTACCGCAGCTGCGCCAGCCCAGCAATTTGTCTGGCAAGGGGGTCATCATCGGGATCATTGACAGCGGGATTGATCCGCGCCACCCAGCCTTTAAACGTCGTGTTCTCCGCATCTGGGATCAGACATTAACAGGACCAGGCGTCCTCGAAGGGCGCTACGGCATTGAATTGACCGGACGCATGAAAGAAGTCTCACGCGACACAGTTGGTCACGGAACCCATGTTGCAGGCATTGCCGCAGGCAAGGATGGGGTTTTCGGCGGTATAGCACCCAAAGCAAAATTAATCATTGTTAAATCAGACCTGAATGACGGGCATATTGCTGATGCTGTTCGCTATATATTCCGAATAGCGAGTGAGCTTGACCGTCCAGCAGTCATCAACATGAGCTTTGGCAGTCACTTTGGGCCGCATGATGGCAGCGACTATTTGTCAAGCAAAATTAGACGAACACAGTGGGCCGGGGAGGATTATCTGTTGTGCGGCCGGTAATGAGGGCGATTTCGACATCCATGCACGGGTTAACCTGAGCGAAAACCAAACACAAGAAATCAGGTTTGATGTAAGTCCATTCATGGGATTTACTGTGATTAACGGATGGTATCAAGAGCCAGACGAGCTTGAAATAGCGTTGCGCTCACCAGAAGGGCACGAAACAGCATTTTTCCCGCTTGAAAGTATACAGCGGGGTATTTTAGGGTCATCCGATTCATATCAATTTTTTCTACCCAAACTTCTAGAAAGCAATGGTGATCATCGGTTTGAAATTCGATTCACTCCTGCACTGCGTATGGTAACCAGTACTTGGACATTACTTCTACGTGGCAAAAAAGTTGTTAATGGCCATGCGGATTTATGGCTTTATGGAAACCGTCGCGACAATAATCCAACTCATCCCAGCGACTTGTCTATTATTGATGGTGTCCAAGACAACACAAAAGTGGGTGAGCCAGCCACTGCAGCCAATGCTATTACCGTAGGTTCTTATACAACACGGGAATCTTGGCAAGACATTGATGGCAGTTCACAAAGTAATGATCAACTTCTACATGATGTATCAACGTTTAGCAGTGAAGGCCCACTGCGCAATGGGGCAGAAAAACCTGATGTATTGGCACCAGGTGCAGTAATCGTGTCGGCCTTATCCAGCGATAGTTCACTCCCAAACAAATTTAAAATTCAGTCCAACGGATCCACTTATGCAGTTTTGCAAGGTACAAGTATGGCAACACCGTTTGTAACCGGACTTGTAGCACTTATTTTAGAACGTAACCCCAATCTCAACCCCGCAGAAATCAAACAAATACTTCGTAATGCGAGTACGATTCCCGGAGAAGTAACCAGAGCATTTGATGCAAAATGGGGCTATGGTCTGCTAGATTGTGCCAGACTTGCAAACATTCTCGAATCTGAGTGTGTAAATTGAAATCACTGCCAAGAGTCACACAGAACTTCGGAGCTGATATTACAACCGAACAACTCTTTTTTATCCAAGTTTATTAATCTTTATGGAGGTAAATCATGACAACTTATAAACGCTGGCCTATCGGCCTGCAAAGTGGCCCAACTGGAAAACCAAATGGCATTGGCCTTGTAATTGATGCGCTTACGAATGCGAATATCGCTATGTTTTCAGCGTCGTCAGATGCAACATCGGTGATCTTCGACCTGCAAGAAGCGCGTAGAAGATCGGGGGTGCCACATACGGCAAATTGGATTCCCACCGGTTTTGCCGGTAAAGACAAAAATCATCCCGGCTACCATTTAAGCGTGCCTGAATATGGCAAACCTCACAGCCGGCAGCTCGCCATCCGGCATTGGAATGCTGTCGAAAATTATAAAAATGGCATCCCGAAGGAGATTGATTGGGACATTCCTTGTATCTGGCTGTCGACCTGGAATGAAGTTCGGCCCTATGTGGGCTGGGCACCGCAGCACGCACCAACTGCTATCGAAGACCCGGTGGCCGGTTATGCGGGCAATGCGGATCTGATTGGTTGGCAAGCATACGAAATTGGCAAGGAAGCCCTAAATCGCGGCTATCGCTGGGCAGCTTTTGGTTTTGCCGGCGGTAATCCTGAAGAAGGCTTTTGGGAAGCGCCAGGTGTCAGAGCATATCTACAGCTATGCCACGAGAATCCTGACCAGTTAGGTGTGGCGCTGCATGAATACTCTCTGCAAGACACAATTGTTGGAAATTCAAATATCGGCCGTTTCCAGCAGTTACATGCCGCGTGTGACAAATTTGGTTTGCGGCATCCTGTGATTCAAATCAAAGAGTTCGGTTGGCGTGAACGCTGGGTTCCCAAGCCTGAGACAGCCATTCCTGAGTTGGTGACCGTTGCCCGCATGTACATGCAACATCCCAATATTCACGGTGCAGCGATCTGGACGGTGCAAAATGGGTGGGATCAAACGATCACCAATCAGGTACAAGATTTGATACCTCATCTGCAAACGGCCGGAATCGCTCATGCCCAGCCTATTCCAGCACAGCAGCAGCCAACAGTGGCGGTGCAGCCCGTTGTATTTGCAGCCGCGCAGACTGTTGAACCGGAACGGCCGTTTGCCATATTAGCGGCCAATGCGGACGAAACCAATAACCAGTTAACAGCCAACAACAATGAGTTTGGCATTGACGTTTCACATTGGCAAAAAGATCTATTGGATTGGAAACAGCTAAAAAAAGACGGCGTGCGCTTCGCCTATATTCGGGTTGGCAGCGGCCACATGCGCCAAGACCCCAACTACATTCGCAACGTAACCGCCTGCTTGCGGCAGGACATTCCCTTTGGCAACTACTTCTATCTCTATGAAGATGTCGATATGCAGCAGCAGGCACGCCTGTTTGTGCATCAGGCAGATTGGCGCAGCAGCCTGCCACCGGCGCTAGATATTGAACAAGCCAATTTGACCGCTGCCCAAATCGAAACCTTCATCACCGAATTTCACCGTCTGGTAGACGCACCGCCCATCATGATCTACACGCGAGCCGGATTATGGAACAGAATTGTGCCCAAAAGCGTGTTGTGGCCGCGCAAACATCCGCTGTGGGTTGCACATTGGGGTACGAACAAACCGCTGCTGCCACATCATTGGAATCGCTGGCTGTTTTTCCAACCTGGTGTCAAAGAAGGGCTGGCCGGTTACCCACATGGCCCGCTTGATTACAATCACTTTAATGGGCCAATCAGCGAACTAACCCAAATCAATTACCAGGTTAAGGTACGTGTAGTCGCTTTTAACGACTTCATCCCCTTTGATTCGCCGGTGGGCAATCGTGAACAGCGCCAAAGAAAAGAGAAAATGTATCCTGGTGCCTGGTTCGATGCCAACCCCTTTGGCAATCGATACACAAATCCCGATACTGGCAAACAGGCGTACCATACCGGCAGCGATCTCAATAAAAACGATCCCCATTGGGAAGCCGACGAATTAGAGCCGGTTTATGCAGCGGCTGAGGGTGTGGTGACATTTGCCGGCACCCTGCCGGTGTGGGGCGGCATCATTGTGATCAAGCATGATGCAAATCTTTACAGCCGTTATGGGCACGTCACCAACATCACGGTAGAAAAAAATGACCTGGTCAGGCGCGGACAAAAAATCGCTCAGGTTGGGCAAAGTGCCTTGGGTGGGAATTTTCATCTGCATTTTGACATCAGCCAAACGGCCGTTCTGGAAGGAGACCCCGGTCATTGGCCCGGGCTAGATTTGGCCGAGCTAAAGCGCAACTATGTCGATCCGCGCGACTTTATCGAACGTCACCGGCCACAGGAGACAACACCCCCCGCAACACCCCGATTGCCAAAACCAGACCGCTTCGGTTTTGTCACCGCAAAGTTTTTGAATTTCCGTTCTGAAGCCAGCGCAGCCGGTGGAGATGTGACTATCATTGCTACATTGAAGCAAAACACCAAAGTGGGCATTTATAACCAGTTGGCCAACGGGTGGTATCATGTGCGTGTGGGCGATCAAGAAGGGTTTGTTTCTGGCAAGTTTATCGCCTTTGAACCGGTCGCCGAGCCGCAAGCAAAAGTGGTGTTTAACCTGCATGCAAATGGAAACCTGCCAAAAACGAAAACGGCCGTTGGCATTCATGCCTCAGCCGATGGTGGCCATGGTGTCGGCTGGAGAAATCCCGTACAAAGCGAGATCAACGCGCTCAAACCAGAGGTAATCAAATTTCAGTCCAGTCACAGCGAAGAGCTTATCGGCACGCTTGTCAACGATAATAAATCCACTGTTCAGACCTATATTGTACGTGCCTTCCTCGATTGGGGTTCCCGACCGCTGACACCACAGCAGTTCATCAGCTTTACACTCAGCGATACCATCCGCAGCGTCAACAAAATCAAAGCCCATGGCATCCCCGGCAGCAAAATCATTGTAGAACTGCACAACGAACCCAATCTAAACATGGAAGGGCTCGATTTTTCCTGGCCTAACGGAACAAAATGTGTTGAATTTTTTGCCCATGTCCTTGATGCCTTCAAAGGGCACATGCCTGATGTGCAGTTTGGTTTGGGTGCGCTGTCGCCAGGTGGCAAAATAAACGGGGTGCGGCGTGACAGCAAACTCTTTTTAGACGAGATGCTGCAGCACC